>NZ_JAOEJT010000020.1:0-83704 GCF_025447575.1 Pseudomonas sp. B2M1-30
CTCAGCCTGCCGAAGGGGCCGGCACGGCAAGATCAAAAGCGGTACTCGAGCTAACGCTCATTGTGTTGAGTGGTGGGGTGGTGGTTGGCTTGGGATTTGTGGTGGGTTTTCCCCTCACCCCAACCCTCTCCCGAAGGAGAGGGAGCTGATTTTGGGGCTTTTCAGCATCGGAGTTCGGCTCGGTATTTCACGTCGGCGCATCTCTCCCAGACACCTCGGTCTGTTCCCTCTCCCTCTGGGAGAGGGCTAGGGTGAGGGCAGCGGTCTTGAATCTGCCTGAAAACTACCTGAACCTACGAAGGTGCCCTGCAAGTCGATCAGCCTCTGCCGGTTGTACACTCACTCTCGTGGGCTTGCCCGCGAAGGCATCAGTGGATGCACCCTTGCCCCATCAGAATCAATCAGTTCAACACCCGAATCGGTTTCCCCTTCGACCAGCCTTGAATATCTTCGATCATCTGCGAAAAGAACTGCTCATAGTTCTGTCGGGTGACGTACCCGACATGCGGCGTGGCGAGTACGTTGTCCAGAGTCCGAAACGGATGCAGTGCCGGCAGCGGTTCAGGGTCGTATACGTCCAGCGCCGCGCCGGCGATCCGGTTCTTTTGCAAGGCCTTGATCAGCGCGGACTCGTCGACGATCGGCCCGCGTGCGGTGTTGACCAGCAGCGCGGTGGGTTTCATCCAGGCCAGTGCCTGGGCGTCGACCAGTCCGCGACTGCGTTCGCTGAGGACCAGATGCACTGACAGCACATCGGCCTGTTCGAACAGTTCCTGTTTGCTGACGTAAGTGACGCCCGCCTGGGCCGCGCGCTCGGCAGTGAGGTTTTCGCTCCAGGCGATCACGCGCATGCCGAACACCTGGCCGAACTGGGCCACCCGCTGGCCGATGCTGCCGAGCCCGAGAATGCCCAGGGTCTTGCCGTGCAAGTCGCCGCCGAGGCCTTGCTGCCACTGGCCAGCGCGCAGGGCGTTGGCTTCGTTCACCAGGTTGCGGGTGGCGGCCATGATGAGTGCCCAGGTCAGTTCGGGGGCTGCGTGTTTGTAGCTGTCGGTGCCGCAGACCTGAATCCCCAGCGTTGCCGCTGCCTGCATGTCCAGCGCCGCGTTGCGCATGCCACCGGTCACCAGCAGCTTCAGGTTCGGCAAGCGCTTGAGCAGGTCTGCGTCGAAACGCGTGCGCTCGCGCATCACGCAAATCACTTCGAACCGGCCCAGGCGCTCGGCCAGGGTGGCGTTGTCCGCCGGGTAGTCATGGACGAAGGTCACCTCGCCCAGGCTGTCGAGGACCGACCAGTCGACCACGTCGCGCGCCACGTCCTGCCAGTCATCGATCACTGCAATCTGCACCGCCATCAGCCTTACCTCATCAACGAACGGGATTGGTTTTGTTCAGCCAGCCGAGCAGTGCCTGATGGAACTGCGCCGGTTCTTCCATTTGCGGGGCGTGGCCCATGCCGGGGAATTCCACCAGGGTCGACTGCGGAATCAGCTTCGCCACCTGCTTGCCGAGGACGTCGTAGTGGCCGATCTTCGCCTTGACCTGCGGCGGCGCGATGTCCTTGCCGATGGCGGTGGTGTCGGCTGTGCCGATCAGCAGCAGGGTCGGCATTTTCAGGTCCTTGAACTCGTAGTACACCGGCTGGGTGAAAATCATGTCGTAGATCAGCGCCGAATTCCAGGCCACCTGGGGCTTGCCCGGTCCCTTGCTCAGGCCGGCGAGCATGTCGACCCAGCGATCGAACTCCGGCTTCCAGCGACCGCTGTAATAGGTGTTGCGTTCGTATTCGCGGATGCCCTCGGCGCTGACCTTGAGTTCGCGCTGATACCACTGGTCCACTGTGCGGTACGGTACGCCGAGGGCTTTCCAGTCTTCCAGGCCGATCGGGTTGACCAGCGCCAGTTGCTCGACCTGATCGGGGTATTGCAGGGCGTAGCGGGTGGCGAGCATGCCGCCGGTGGAGTGGCCGAGCAGGGTGGCTTTCTGGATGCCCAGGGCCTTGAGCAATTGCTGGGTGTTGGCTGCCAGTTGCTGGAAGCTGTACTGGTAATGGTCCGGTTTGCTGGACGTGCAGAAACCGATCTGATCCGGGGCGATCACCCGGTAACCGGCGTCACTCAGGGCCTTGATCGAACTGTCCCAGGTCGCGGCGCAGAAGTTCTTGCCGTGCATCAGCACCACGCTGCGGCCATTGGCCTTGCCGTGGGCAGCGACGTCCATGTAACCCATTTGCAGCGATTTGCCCTGGGACTCAAAGGCGAAGTGCTTGAGCGTGTAGGGGTATTCGAAACCTTGCAGCTCCGGCCCGTAGGACGGGCCTTCGGCGTGGGCGAACAGGGGCAGGGCGGCGGTCAGGGCCAGACCGGGCAGCCAGCGCGAAAGCGACATGAGGCGAACTCCGTGTGAAATCGGCCGATGCTGGAACGGCCGGATTAGGGCGACGTTAAAACACAGGCAATGTCCACGCTCGAACGTTCAACCGGACCAGCCCAGGGTAATCATCGCCAACACCCCGTAACGCGCGCCCTTGGCCAGGGTGACGATCAACAGGAAGCGGCCGAGCGGTTCACGCATGACACCGGCGATCAGGGTCAGCGGATCGCCGATGACCGGCAGCCAACTGAGCAGCAGCGACCAGTGGCCCCAGCGCTGATAGTGGCTGCGTGCCCTGGCCATATGGGCCGGGCTGACCGGAAACCAGCGTCGCTCCTGAAAACGTTCCAGCCCCCGGCCCAGCCACCAGTTGACCAGCGAGCCGAGCACATTGCCCAGCGTTGCGACCGCCAGCAGCCCCCAGAGCCAATAACGGTCGCTGAGCAGCAGTCCGACCAGCAGCGCCTCCGATTGCAACGGCAGCAGGGTCGCGGCGCCGAACGCGGCAACGAACAGCCCCGGGTATGCCGCCGAAATCAATGGGCCGGGTAGTCCGCGACCACCAGATCAGTGCCGTCTTTCTTCAAACCGATCACTTGATAGGCGTCGCTCATGCCGTCCATTTCCATGCCCGGCGAGCCCATCGGCATGCCGGGCGCCGCCACGCCGAGCAGGTCGTTGCGCTTGTTCAGGGCCAGCACCTGTTCCGCCGGCACATGGCCCTCGACGAACTTGCCGTTGATGATTGCGGTATGGCAGGAGGCCAGGCGCGGTGGCACGCCATGCTGTTGCTTGAAACGGCTCATGTCGCTTTCGACGTGATCCTCTACCTTGAAGCCGTTGGCCTCCAGGTGGCTGATCCATTTCTTGCAGCAGCCGCAATTGGCGTCGCGGTGCACTTCGATGGGAATGAGGTCGGCGGCTTGCGCCAGGGACGAGACGAACAGCACGCTCAGGGCGGCCAGACGCAGGTGGTTTCGCATGGGGATTCTCGGCTCGGGTGGCGGTCAAAAAGAACGCATTCTGACCGGTTTTTCCGCCCTGGCATCAACGGAGTGTTTCCAAGTGATACAAAGCGGGCTGCCAGCATGATCGTAGATCACGGCTGACAGCCCGCTGAGTGGAGCATGACAAATCTGTCAGGTTCGCCGCGCAATCACTGCACCTTGAAGCGTCCCATGATCGCGCTCACGCGGCTGTTGGCCTCCAGCAATTGACGGGTGTTCTGTTCGCTGGCGTGACCGCTCTGGACCAGTTCGTCGACCATGTGGCGGATCTGCACCATGCTGCGGTTGATCTCTTCGGTCACAGCGCTCTGTTGCTCGGCGGCGGTGGCAATCTGTGTGCTCAGGCTGTTGATGTGGCTGACGGAACCGGCCATTTCATCCAGTCCGGAGTTGACCCGCGCCGTGGCGTCGGCGGCGGACTGGCAACTGGCCTGGGTGTTTTCCATGGCGCTGACCGACGACGTCACGCCTTGGGTCAGGCGGGTCAACATCTCGTTGATTTCCGAGGTGCTGGCCTGGGTACGGGCGGCGAGGGCGCGCACTTCGTCAGCCACCACCGCGAAGCCGCGACCCTGTTCGCCGGCCCGGGCGGCTTCGATGGCGGCGTTCAGCGCCAGCAGGTTGGTCTGCCCGGCAATCGCGCCGATCACCCCGAGGATTTCGGTGATGCGCTGGGCATCCTGTTGCATGCCTTCGACTTTCTGCGTGGCGCTGGCCACCTCGTCGATCAACGCCACCACGCTGTTCGAGGCTTCGCCGACCACCACCCGCGAACGGTCGGCGTCCTGGTTGGCACGCTGGGTGAACGCAGCGGTTTCGGCGGCGTTTTGCGCGACGCTTTCGGCGGTCGAGCTCATTTCGTTGATGGCGGTGACGGTCTGGTCGGTTTCCGAAGCGTGACGCTCAAGAATCTGGCTGGTGTGCGCCGAGGTGCGTTGCAGGTTGTCGAGGCTGGACGCCATGGCGCCGGTGGCGTGGGTCACTTCGCCGATCATGTTCTGCAAATAGGCGATGAAGGCATTGATCGAATGGCCGATGGCACCGAGTTCGTCTTCGGCGCGGATGGTGATGCGGCGGGTCAGGTCGGCGTCGCCGCTGGACAGCGAATCAATGTTGGCTTTCAGGGCCTTCATGCGCTGGATCAACTGACGGATCGCGTAGACCTGCAACAGCACCAGCAGGATTACCAGCGGAATCTGCAACAGGCTCAGGGTGCTGAGCACGTCATCGCGCTGGGCGGTGATCAGTTTGGTCGGCAGGGCGGTGGCGAGGAACCATGGCGTGCCTTCGATCGGACGCATGAAGAAGGTGCTGGCTTCGCCGTTGTTGTCGAACTCGACGCGTTGCGCCTGATCGCGATTCTGCAGCCCGGCCTTGACCTGGCTGGCGAACGGCGAGCTGGCGGCCAGGTCGCTGATGTTTTTCAACACGATCGGGCCGCTGATGCGCGAGCTGTTGCTGATGATCTTGCCGTCGGCCTCGACGATCAGCATTTCGGCGTTCAGGTCTTTTTCCTTGCGCGCCACCAGGTCATTGAAGAAACCGAGGGTGACGTCGATGGTCGATACGCCCCAGGCGCTGCCGTTCTTCTGGATGGCCATGGCGCAGTTGGTGCGAGGTTCGGCGCTGGCGTCGTCCTTGTAGGCGGCGGCCCAGGCGCATTGGCCACGCGGCGTCTGCATGCCGCCCTTGTACCAGCTCTGGTCGTAATAATTGGGCGCTGCGTCGCTGTTCCAGAAGGTGTTCACCGCCAGTTTTCCCGAGGCATCGCGGTGCCAGAAGGTGCTGAACTTGTTGCGTCCGGCTTCACGCTGTCCCGGCAGCGGCCAGATCCCGCCACCAAACACCTTCAGCTCCCCGTACTGATCCACCAGCCCCGGCAGCACCGTGTCGATGGCTGCGCTGTCGAGCAACGGAATGGTCTGGGTGATGCTGCGCTGCTGGGACTGAACCTTGCTCAGTTCGCCCTGGATCTGCTCGGCGACTTCGGCGATGCGGTTGAGCACCACCTGTTCTTCGGTATGGCGCAGTTTGGGCGCGACCAGTTGGCTGATGCCGACCACGGTCAGCACCGACAGCAACAGAATGAACAGAACCAGAAACAGCGTGTAGCGAGCCTGAATGGTGCGGAATGCGGGCATGGAAACCGGTCCTTGAGCAGGGGATTCTTGTTAGGGGCAGGGAGCAAGGCAGTAGGGGTATCCCTTAGCTATCGTCGTGGCACGGAGAAGCTTTAGGTACTTACGTACTAAAAAAGCGCGAAGACGATGACCGGTGGGTATCAAGACGGATACAGAGGAACTAACCAGCTCGTTCGTTAGAGTAAAAAGTCGATATTTCGCTGATCGGCACAATCGCTCTGGCTCAACAGTTACGCGGCTTTGCTGGATTTGTATCTGAAATGTACAAGAATTGTTAAAAAGCGCAGAAAACAGTTGGTGCCATTAGTTTGCCCGTCGATACTCGCGGCAATTTCACGTCGTTCAACAAGGAATTTTCATGTTTCTCGCGCAAGGAGCCTGTTCATGACTGTCGGCTATACCGGTGCATGGCAAAGCAAGGCGGGTCTGTTGGTTCGGGATCCCGGAACCTCGGGCAAGCCGGTCTCCCAGAGCGTCAAGGTCAAGCAGATGCTGGCCCTGGTGGGTAACGATCCCACCGCGCTGAACACGGTGGAAATGGACAAGCAGCGCCTGCACAAGAACATCAAGGGTTTCGATCCGGAAAACGTGTCGGCCAAGCAATTGGGCAACCTCAGCGAATTCCTGCGCGGTCGGGGCCTTATTTCCGACATCACCGCGATCACCTTGCTCAACGCAGGCGACAAGTTCGATCGCTTCGGCATCCAGAAAGACCCGGACGCCAAGTTCAACGCGCTGGAGTATTTCGCCACGCAACTGGACACGATCAACAACAACAGCCTCAAGGGCAACAAGTACGCCAACACGTTGATCCCGCAGTACAAGAAAGCCATTTATGTGCTGCAGAACCTGAAGGTCTACGGTCAGGGCGGGGAACGCGCCCCGCCGACCGATAAAGGCGTCAACGCCAAGGCATGACCCACACAAGCCCGCTCGGTAACCGAGCGGGCTTGTTGGTTTATGGCGGGTCGAGAAGTGCCGACTCGGCAGGTTGCCGTCGCTGGTCATGCAGGCGCTGCATGTGCGGACACTGCAATTGCAAGCGTCGGCGCGGGTGGCCCCGGTGGAGCAGGGCCATCCAGCCGCTGCCGCGTTCATCGAGCGCCAGTCCGGTGAACAGAAAGCCGATGGCCGACAGTCGTGCCAGTGCTGTTGTGAACCCGCTTGTCAGCCGCAGCCGGAGCGAGATCCGCCAATGCCCCGGCAATTGCCGTAACTGAGCCAGCAGATTGCCGTCAAGCGACCCGATCACCACGTCATAGCGGCCTCGGCAGTGCTCGAAGCGCACCGCCGGGTGCGGCCACTTCGATGGTTTTTCCGTGATGCCAAATATCTGGCTCAAATGGCTCGGCAGTTCGCTGCAACCGGATGGCCAGGCCAGCGCCGGCAGTGGCCGATGGTAGCCGTCGATGGCCTTGTAGCCGATGACAAGCGTCTCTGGGACAGGATCGCCATAGGGCGACGGAACGTAATCCGGCAGCAGTCCGGTGCTTTGAAAACCGAGCGTGGCGGCCATGCGTTGAGTGTACGGATGCCGGGTCACTTGCTTGATCGTCACGCCCCGGCAACCCAGGGCCTGCGCATGCACCAGCAGTTGCTCGCCCAGCTGGGTCGCGATGTGTTGGCCACGGGTCTGTGGATCGACCACCGTCAGCGCCAGTTCGGCGATATGCGAACCTGCGTCGCGGCACAGGCTGGCGTGGCCCAGGACTTTTTTACCTTCCACTGCCACCAGCGAGTGCCAGCGGCGTTCGGCATGGTTCTGGTTGATCATCCACGGCAGGTACACCTGATGGTGCGCATAGTGGTCGCCGTAAATCTTGCGGAACAGCCGGCTGATCGCCGTGGCATCGCCGGGGCGATAGTTGCGCAGGATCACGGCGTCCACCTCTCGGGTTTTAACGGCGAGTCGTCGTAGACGCGCAGATCGACCACCCGCTGGTGCTTGCCCGAGCGCGGGTGGCGCGACAGGTCTTCAGCCAGGCAATGCGTCACCCGCAGCGCCAGCAAGCAATCGCTTTCGAGCTGTTCGATCAGCGGGTAGTGATTGAGCAGCGCGGTTCGCAATTGGCGGTTCTTCGCGGCGAGGTCGCAGGTCTGGGTGTCGGCTTGCCATTTCAGGCTCAGCAAGTCTTTTTCCCCGGTCTGTTCGATCAGCAACTGCCAGTCTTCGCTGTGGGCGATCCGCTGGACGATATCGCCAATCTCGGCAATCAGCAGGGTCAGGATGCCGACCCTGACGCGCTGACTGCCGGCGCTTCGGCCCAGCAGGGCGAACTTGCGATTCGGCGTCTCGGGCGGTTCGCGCCAGCAGGCACGGTCGCCGACCGGATAGCGGATCAGAGGCATCAGGCGTCGGGTCAGATTGGTCACCACCAGCACGCCGGGGCGATCGCTTTGCCGGATGACTTCGCCGGTCTGCTCGTCGATGATTTCCACCACGCTATGGCGCTCCAGCACCCGATGTTCGCCCAGCGCGCAGCCCCGGTCACTGACGCCGATGAAGCCGGCGTCGACGCTGGCATAGCCCATGGAGGCCAGTCGCACGTTGGGAAACACCCGACGCAGCAGGCGCTGTTGTGCGGCGAACAGGCTTTCGCCGCCGTAGAGCAGGGTGTCGACCCCCTCCAGCGTGCGGCCTTCGCGTTCGAGCCAGGCTGCGAACGTCAGCAATTGCGCCGGCACGCCGGCCAGGACATTGATCCGGTGTCGTTGCACCGAATCAGCAAGGTTCATCGAGTCGACCTGGCCGGTGAACGGGAATTCGACCACGCCGCTTGCAACGTGCGCGAGGGCGTCGTGGACGAAAATGAAACTGGCATACAGATCCCCGGCAAAAAACAGATTGGCAACCCGATCCCCCGGCTCGAGATGCGCCGTCAGGCTGTTGCCGAAATCCTTTACCAGCGCCTGCCATTCGTGGCGTTCGAAGACCGACAGTTTGCCGCCGCTGGTGGTGCCGCCGGTCTTGAAGACCAGTGCGTTTTCAATGGAGCGGGTCAACACCGGCCATCGGCTCAAGTGTTGGCAGTCTTGCCAATAAGTCACGCCATCGATAATCGGAAGTTCATCGAGGGAACTGACGGACTCGGCAACTTGTGCGAAATGCTTGCGGTAATACGGAGAGTGTTGGCGAGCATAAGTAACCAACTCGCCGAACTGTGAAGTTGCAATCATGGTGTTCTCTTTATCGGTATTTAATGGGAGCTTGATAATTAACGGCGCGAATCAATCAGCAACGGCGTTTTGCCGCTGTGCTTGTTTCGAGTGAATTGCTGCGGCGCGCAAACTTCAACTTCCACGCGCAACAGACCGGTCTGTACCAGTGTGGTCAGCGTCGGGTAGTTCAGCAGGCGTTGCCGGATCTCCCGGGGTTCGCAGGCGCTGCGAAAACGCAGGCGTTCGAGGCCGTCCGGGGCGTGTTCGAGGATCACTTGAAACGGCGTTTGCAGGTGCTGCGCCAGTTCCGACAGGCAGATGAAATCGGTGCCGATGCGCACCAGTCGACCGTGGCGCTGCAACAACTCGAAGCGTGGCGACTCAAGGCCGCAGGGGCACGGGCCTGCCAGCCAGCGGCCGCTGTCGCCGATGTCATAGCGCAACACGTCCTGACCCTGGCGCGCGGTGGAGGTGAACAACAGGCGCCCGACTTCATTGCCCTGAACCGGCTCGTCACGATCGAAGGCGACAATCTCGAGTTGCTGGATATCGCTCATCAAATGAAACACGCCATCCCTGGTGGCCTTGCAGGCGTGACCCAGGGGCCCGGCATCGACGCTGCCGTAAATAGCCGAACGGATACTGCTCACGCCACAACTCTGCATCAGCTCACGGCTCTGTTCATTCAGATGCTCGCCGCCGAGGAAGACTTTTTCGATGCCGCCATAGTCGCGCAGGGTCTGCTGCTGATCGAGAAACAGGCGGTGCAGGGTGCTCGGCATGCCGATCAGCACAGACACCCGTTGCTCGACGATCAGTTGAGCGATTTCGGCGTAATCGTCGTCGGCGGGAGCGCCCATCGGCAGGTGGGTGACATCCAGCAATTCCAGCACTTTGGAGAAACTGAAAAAGCCGCCATACAACCCGCCGCTGAAGAACAGGTTCATCACCCGATCCCGTTGCGGCTCCAGGCCGGCGGCGAACAAGGCATCGGCCGTCGCGCGCATCTGGCTGCGGAAGTCGTGGTAGCTGAAGCCCGACAGCGCCGGCGTGCCGCTGCTACCGCCGGAGCGGAAGTACAACTGTGCCGCCGGATGGATCGGCCGGGCGGTGAAAGTGTCCTTGCTCATGATCGGCAGATCGCGCGGGACCGGGTTCGACGGTTGCGCATCGAGCGTGGCGTGGGTCGCCAGCACGGTGGCGGGCAGGCTGACCGAAACGCGTCGGCTCAGACGTTGCAAGGCATACACGCCGTCATGGGGTTCGCCGTCGTAGCCATCGTGGATCGCCTCGATCGGCGCAATACGGGTGACCCCGGCGGCGACCAGCGTGCGCGAAAGCCCGGTGATCTCGCGCTCGGCGCAAATCAGCGCGCAGCTTTGCAGGACGTTGCGCCATGGCAGCAACGCGGTGCTGAGTGAGGTGCGGGGCATTGGCTTGAGCAGCAGGCTGCGGAACAGCGGCGAGGGCCCGAGTTGTGGATCATGGCTCCAGATCACCCGCCAGCCCGGCGCGCTCCAGATCTGCCCGTTCTGCGCGCTGAAACTCTGCGCAAGGTGCGCCATCCGGGTGTGGGTGGTGACTTCACAGGCTTCCTGGATCGACGGCGCCAGTGCCGGCCATTGTCCGGCGCGACGGGTAAACGCCTCGGCGAGATTGGCGCCGATCTCACGCAGGACGCCGGGGTCGTCACTGTCCACCAACAACCATTGCGGGCTCGAACAGGCTTGCTGATCCAGCCGGCAAACTTCATCGACCACGGCATCCAGCGACGCTGGCGTGGCGCTGTCCGGCGTCAGGTAAATGAAACTGATGCGATGCCCCCAGTCGATCCAGCGGCAACCGGCCGGGAGCTGCTGGCGGATCGCTCGTAGCGCCGATTCGCCGCCCCAGGCGCTGACCCCGTTGGCCCATTGGCAGAGCTGGCCGATCTGCGCAGTGGTGGTCGGGAGTACCGCGACATGCCCGCGCAGCCGGCCGCCGGGATCGCATTGCACCAGCGCGTGCAGCAGCCGTGCGGTCAGACCCAGGTCGCTGGCACTGGGGCGCAACCAGTTGATGTTGCCGGCCAGCAGACTTTCGATCACCGCGCAGAAGGCCAGCAGCGGTGAGTTGCCGGGGGTGATATGCACCACCAGGCCCAACGGGCTCCAGCGTTCGAAGCGTGCTTGCCGGTAGTCGATACGTCGCAGCGAATCGGCTTGCTGGCCGAGTTCGCGTTCAAGTTTGCGGCGCAGGGCTTCGGGTTCGCAGAAGTCGATCAGCGCTTGCCGTTGCTCGTCATTCAGCGCCGGTTCGCCGCTGCGTAATCGTCTGGCGAAGGCGCTCACGGCGTCGATGACCGTGGCGCTGTCGAGCGCCGTGTTCAGTTGTTCCGGCAATTGCCGGTGCAGCTGTTGCAGGGCGTCGTCGAGGTGGTAATCGGCGTGTAGTTGGCCATTGATGAGGTACATGTCAGTGCCTCCCCAGCAATTCGGCGGCAGCCATGGCGCAGCTTCTGCCCGCGCCGGTGCCGGCGCGGCCGTGCAGTTCGAACCAGTCGCTCGCCAGGCCGCAGCCGCAACTCGAGCCGGGGTGCAGGGTGGCGAGGTCGCTCATGACCACCGCGTGGGCCGGACTGGATGAAATGTACGGCGAGACGAAACCCAGCAAACCGGGTTGCCCGTAAGGCTGGACAGTGAAATCCGCCGGATGGCGCACGAAGACCCTGGCGTACACCGGCACATGAAAATGATGCCGGGCGCATTCGACGTAGGGCACCGCATGTTCGACGGCACCGTAACCATCCCGGCATCTGGAAAGCTCGATGCCCAGTTGCCGGTGGATCTGTGCGTACAGGTGTTGTTTGGGAATTTCATCGGCGGTCCGGGTTTTCCAGCCGCCGCCGAAAAATGCCAGGGATTGCTCGGGCAGGCGCAGATCGGCGACGCCGGTGGCCTGCATGTGTTGCAGCACCTGCCAGAGGAACGCCGGGAAACCGAAGATCCGCACGGGCAGGCCTTCCTCGGCAAACGCCTGCAAGGCCTCGATCACGCCGAACGGGTCGAACTGATGCCCGTCGCCGGTACTGCGCAAGGCGTAGACCACGCGATTGGCCGGCGCGAACCGGCACAGGAACTGGTCGGTGTAGGACGTGCCGAGGCTGATCCGGCCCTGCGGCTCGTAGCTCAGCAGCAGGTAATTGCACGGCGTGTCCGGCGTGTTCCAGCGGTAATGATTGAAGATTTGCCCGACCATGAATTGCGCGGCGCCGAGGCTGCGCTCGTCGTAGCGCATGCGGCTTTTCTGGCCGCTGGTGCCGGAGGAGGTCAGCTCCATGGCGCCTTCGCCGCTGGAGCTGAGCAACAGGTGCTGTTTGAAGAAATTGGCGAATATGGGCGGCAGTTGCGACCAGTCGTCGAGATGTGGCAGCTCCTTGGGGTCGAGGCCGTTGGCGCGCAGCCAGTCAGCGTAGCCAGGCGTCTGGTCGCAGTGAAAGCGGCTGATTTCGGCCATGGCCCGGTCGAACAGACCTGGCGGAACGGCCTCCGGGCAATAAGGGTGCGGCAAGGCGCAGAGCGCGTCGCTGTGGGGTAAAGGGGTCATCCGAAATTCCTTTTCGGTGTGGGTGGAGGGAGGAGCGCTGTTGTGGCGCCGCGCAGGAAACGGTAGAGCGAGGGCAGGGCCAGCAGGCCGGCGAGGGCCGCCCACAGGGCGAAGGATTCAAGCTGCGAGCCACCGCCGATGGCGGCGATTAAAGAGCCACCGGCGCCCATCACCGTGATCGAAATCATGCCGATGGCCGCCGACACCAGGCCCTTGCTGTCATCGCTGGAAAACAGCGCCAGGCGATACAGCGCGGCGTTGCTGATGCCCAGTCCCAGCGCGTACAGCGACAGAGCGCCGATCAGCACGCCGAGGGAGGCGCCCAGCACGGCGGCGCCCATCAGGGTCAGAAGGCCCAGGCAGTAAGGCCAGAGCGCCAGATGGATCAGGCGCGGCAGATCGTGGCTCAGCAAGAGCCGGTCGAGGATCAGGTTGCCGCCGATCACTGCCGAGAACACCGGGATCTGCCACAAGCCGTATTCCAGCGTGGACAGGCCCAGCAGTTGAATCAGCAACAGCGGGGCGACACCGATCCAGGCAATCAGCGGCAGGCTCATCAACCCCAGAGCGAGGCTGGCGCCGAGGAACCTGCGATTGCCCAGAAGCGCCCGATAACGGCGCAGGATATGCCGCCAGGAGAACGCAATCGGCGCCTGCACCTGACCGTCGCGGCGCAGGACACCGACGGTTTCCGGCATGCAGGCGTACAGCGCCAGCCAGACGAGCGCCGCGCTCACGGCCAGGGCCACGAACAGTTGCCGCCAGCTCAGCCATTCCAGCAGCAGGCTGCCCAGTAACGGGCCGAGCAGGGGCGACAGCAGGGCCACGTTGCCGAGCAGCGCCATCAGCCGCACCGCATCGGCCTCGCAGAACACTTCCTGCACGGCCGGATAACTCACCGCCACCACGTAGCCCAGGCCCATGCCCTGCACCAGTCGCAGCAGGTTGAACGCTTCGATACTGGTGCTGGCGGAGGCTGCGGCGCAGGCGATGCCAAACAGCGCACAACCGCTCAACAGCAACGGTCGCCGGCCGAACCGATCCGCCAGCGGGCCGATCAGCCATTGCAGGCAGACGCCGCCGACCAGATACAGACTCAAGGCGTTGGGCACGTGATGCGGATCGGCGTTGAATTCGCCGGTCACCGCGAGCATGGCCGGCATCAATATATCGCTGGCCATGTAAGTCAGAAGTTCGAAACCGGCAATTGCCAGGCAGAAACCGATAACTTGAACGGGTTGTATCGCTATCAATGTTCTGTGCATACACATCCTTGTTTCGTATGGATAAAAGATGCACAGAGACTAATTAAACTCGCCAGACCGCACCAAACGGTTTGCCGCGACATTAAGTGTCAAAGACTTACAGCATATTTAAAGTCTGGTGATATCGCCGATAAGTGAACTTTGCATGAGCTTCGCGAGTTTCGCGTGAGCCAACAAAAATGCCCGCGAGAGGCGGGCATTGTTTCAGTGGGATCGAATCCGTTGTGGCGACTGTTTATTCCATGGGTGAACGGGTGACGTAAAAAGTCATGCTATCGATGATAGTAACCGGGGCCTTCCTGATAGTAGCGATGGTGATCGCCATGCCAGCCGCCGTGGGGGAAGATAATGCAGCCGCTCAGGGTCAGCAGCGCCAGAACAGGAATCAGCCAGGTGATTCGACGTAACATTTCAAAATCCTCAAGGTTAACGCCGCATGGAGCCAAAGCTCTCCAGCGGCTGTAACATGAGACTCCGTTTGCCGCACCGTATCCCCGAGAAAAGGTATGCGCATGGCATGAAAGTCGATACAAACCGGATACATTTCCAACGTTCCAGGAATCTGCAATGACTCAGTCGCAACGCTTGAAATACTCGATTCTGATCGCCCTCGTGGTGCTGGCAATCATGCTCGGTCTGTCCTGGCTGCAAAACCAGGGCATGCTCAGCGAGAAGATGTTCCAGTACATCGCCATCGGTGTGGCGGTGGTCGTGGTGGTGATCAACGGAGTGATGCGCCGCAAGGTCAAGCCCTGACGGCGATCATCGGGGCTTCAGTCGCTGTTGAGGACCGCCGCAGCCTGTGGATGCAGGCTGTAGCTCTTGTCGGCGTTGAAGGTGATCACACCTTCGGCGCACAGACGTTTCAGTACCTCGCGCACACTGAGAAATGACAGCGGGATATCCAGGTCGAGCAACTGGCTGTGGACGCCGCGCACACCGAGGCGGCGGTCGTTTTCAGCGGCGACCAGCAGGGCGTCGATGACTTTCAGGCGGATCAGGCTGGTCCGCAGGCCGAAACTCTTGAGCAGCAGTCGAATGCGTTCGTTGCCGTGACGCTCGACACGTTGTCCGAAATCGCTCACGCGCGAACCCATAGGTGCTCCATTTGGCGTCTGGCTACCGTCCGTTGGTAGTTGCGAGTTGTACATGTGGGGTCTCCTTTCAGAGCCTGCTCGGGAAAAATTTTGGGTGCTCTCTCTGTAAAAGACGAATCAGCCCGACAAATCATGAAGGGCGAAATGTAGAAAATTTGTCGCCAATTCGTCGTTTCTCCGTAATCACGGGGCCAGACCGGTGTCCGGCCGGTTAAATTTTTTTCCTCCGCTTCGTTTCCTGAACAGGCTCATTGCGCGTGGACGCGTGTGTGGGTGTTTCCCCGGAGCGGATTTGTCGCGCCTTTACCGTCCAGGCACGGCGCGACCTCCGCTCTTCGGCATTTCGATCAGGAGCGAGCGTGATTATTTCCAGGCAATTAACCGGACTGGCCCTTGCCGGTATGTTTCTCGGACTGAGTCTGTCCGCCCATGCGTTGAGTCCCGCCGCACAGACCGGCGCCGATATCCGCCGGACCGGTTTTGGCGTGCCGCACATTCGCGCGCAGGACGAACGTGGTCTGGGCTTCGGCATCGGTTACGCCTACGCGCAGGACAATCTGTGCCTGCTGGCCAACGAGATCGTCACGGTCAACGGCGAACGTTCACGCTACTTCGGGCCTGAGCAGTTCACCGTCGAAGAACGCGAGAACCGCGTCAGCGATCTGTTCTTCACCTGGCTCAACACCCCGCAAGCGGTGAGCGAGTTCTGGCAGGCTCAGTCAGTTGAGGTGCGTGAACTGGTGCAGGGTTATGCCGCCGGTTACAACCAGTACCTCGCCGAGCGTCGGCAGCAGGGGCTGCCGCAGCAATGCCAGGGCGAATGGGTGCGCGATATCGCTGCCGAAGACCTGGTGAAGCTGACGCGTCGTCTGCTGGTCGAGGGCGGCGTCGGTCAGTTTGCCGAAGCCTTGGCGGGCGCTACACCGCCGCAGGCGACCGCCCGCATCGACGCCGATGACCGTGCCTATCAACTGGCCTCCACGCGCCTGCAACGCTTCGCCCTGGACCGGGGCAGCAACGCCGTGGCCGTGGGCAGTGAGCGCTCGTTCAACGGGCGCGGCATGCTGCTCGCCAACCCGCATTTTCCGTGGGTCGGCGGCATGCGTTTCTATCAGATGCACCTGACCATCCCCGGCAAACTCGATGTGATGGGCGCCGCATTGCCCGGCCTGCCGATGATCAATATCGGCTTCAACCAGCACCTGGCCTGGACCCACACGGTCGACTCGTCCAAGCACTTCACCCTGTATCGCCTGCAACTCGATCCGAAGGACCCGACGCGCTATCTGCTCGACGGCAAGTCGCTGCCGATGAGCAAGCAAACCGTGACCGTGCAAGTGAAGCAGGCCGACGGGCAAGTGGTGCCGGTGTCCCGTGACATCTACAGCTCGCAGTTCGGCCCGATCGTGCAGTGGCCGGGCAAGCTCGACTGGGATCACCAGTACGCCTTCAGCCTGCGCGACGCCAACCTGGACAACGACCGCGTACTCAAGCAGTGGTACGCGATGAACCGCGCGGCGAATCTTCAAGAGTTGCAGGATTCCGTCCACAAGATCCAGGGCATCCCGTGGGTCAATACCCTGGCGGTGGATGACAAGGGCCAGACGCTGTACATGAACCTGTCGGTGGTGCCGAACGTCAGCGCTGAAAAGCTGGGCCAGTGCAGCGATCCGCGTGCCGGCCTGCAAATGATCGTGCTCGACGGTGCCAACAGCGCCTGCGCCTGGGACATCGACCCGCAAGCGGCGCAGAAGGGCATCTACGCCTCCAGCCAGTTGCCGCAACTGTTGCGCAAGGATTTCGTCCAGCACTCCAACGATTCGGCGTGGCTGGCCAATCCGGCGCAACCGCTGACCGGTTTCTCGCCGCTGATCAGCCAGGACGGCCAACCGCTGGGGCTGCGTGCGCGGTTCGCCCTGAGCCGACTGGCAACGCCGGGCAAGGCCGGCACGCTGGCGGTGAAAGATCTGCAACAGATGGTGATGGACGATCAGGTGTATCTGGCGGGCCAGGTCATGCCGGACCTGTTGAAGTTCTGCGCTGCTGACCTGGGCACCGACGCGACCGCACTCAAACCGGTCTGCGCCAGCCTGAAGGGCTGGGACGGCCGGGCGAATCTGGATTCCGGTGTCGGGCTGGTGCATTTCCAGAACATCATGCAGGCCTTGCAGGAGTCGCCGGACGTGTGGCGCGTGGCGTTCGATCCCAAGGATGCGCAACACACCCCGCGCGGCCTCGCCATCGAACAGGCGGCTGTGGCGAAGGCTGTGCGTGAAGCGATGCTGGCATCGGCGCAGATGACCGCGAAGATGGGCCTGCAACCGGACATGCGCTGGGGCGATGTCCAGGTGGTCAGCAGCGGCGGGCAGCAGACGCCGATTCACGGCGGGCCGGGTACGCTGGGGATCTACAACGCGATCCAGAGCGTGCCGCGTGAAGACGGCAGGCTTGAAGTGGTCAGCGGCACCAGCTATCTGCAAGTGGTGACCTTCGACGACAAGGGACCGCATGCCCAAGGGCTGCTGGCGTTCTCGCTGTCCAGCGATCCGGCGTCGAAGTACTCGCGGGACCAGACCGAAGCGTTCTCGAAGAAGCAGTGGAGCGTGCTGCCGTTCACCGAGCAACAGATCAAGGCGGATCCGCAGTATCAGTTGCAGAGTGTTCGTGAGTCGGCGGAGAAGGTGGGGAAAGTGGCGGCCAAATAAAGTGTTTAGCCTCTGTGCCGCAAAGGCCGGGGGCTGATTTCCGGGAGAGGGGTGACGATTGGACCGTAGCCCCTCTCCCTGGCCGTTTCCCTCCGGGAGCGGGCTGGGCGGGCGGCGTTCCGATGAGTGGGGACGTCTGCGCGGTTTTCAGATCCGCGCAGATTCAATGCCACAGGCTGGCGACTCTCAGTTTTTTGGCGAATGCTGCGGCAGCGGGTTGATGACCGGGTTGCCGTCGCTGTTGCGCGTCAGGTAGATCGGCAAGACCTTGGGCAGTGAGCCGATCAGGCCATTGAGCTGCTTGATGTTGTAGACGCCGCCGATCCGGATCGAGCCGCTGCTGTTGTCGGCGAGCATCAAGGGCTTGTCGAGGTAGCGGTTGATCAGTGGCAGCGCCTCGCTCAGTGGCAGGTCGTTGAGCACCAGTTTGCCGTTGAGCCACGCCAAGGAGGTGTCGTTGGCATAGGTCTGGCTGATCTGCGGCATGTAATCGCCGTGCTTGTAGCGCGCCTGCATCGAGGGGCCAAGGCGCAGGCCGTCGCCGTTCAATGCGGTGTTGCTGGTGACCAGCACCGAGCCTTCGACCAGGTTGACCCGTACCTGATCTTCATACATCCACACGTTGAACCGGGTGCCGGTCACGCGGATCCGGCCTTCGCCTGCGCGCACGATGAACGGATGATTGCTGTCATGGCTGACTTCGAAGAACGCCTCGCCCTTGTTCAGGGTGACCCGGCGCTCGTTCTTGTAGTTGGTGAAGGTCAGGTCGGTGTTCAGGTTCAGTTCGACCTGACTGCCATCGGCCAGGTTGATCTGGCGGACATTGTCCGACGCCGCGAAGTGCTGATAGCTGTTGGGCAGCCAGCCGAGGCTCCAGCCGGTATACGCCGCCAAGGGCAGCGCCAGCGCGCAGACGCCGGCTGCCACGGCGTACTGGCGCCAGGTGCGGGCAGGCTTGAGCGGCACCGGCGTGGCTACCGGTTCGGGGCGCGGCAGATGCTCGGCGACTTCCCAGATTTCCAGCATGGCTTCGTATTCGAATGCGTGCAGCGGATGCGCCGCGTGCCATTGCTCGAACTCACGGCGCTCCTCGGCTGTGCAATCGACGGCATGCAGACGCATGCACCAATGCGCCGCGGCATCGGTGATTGCATCGTATTCGGCTTCCGAAAGGGTTTCTTGGGTCATTGACTCGTCCTGATTTCGCGCATTCTACCCTTGACGGCAAGGTGCCGAGAACATCCGTCATGGCAATTACCCATCAAAGTTGGAACTTATTTTTCACGCAAGCGCCCAAAAACCAGGACGTCCTTTGCACACTATCCACAAATGGAGTGAAAAAATGATCAAAACAACCTTTGCCGCGCTGATTGCTGCTGTCGGTCTGCTGAGTGCCGGTGCCGCGCTGGCCGATCGCCCGGGAGCCGGATGGATCACGATCGAGAAAGCGATCGAAACCGTCAAGACCAAGGCCGGTTACGTCGAGGTCTATGAAATCGAAGCCGACAACAACGGTTACTGGAAGGGCGAAGGGCGCAAGGCCGATGGCGTCGTCTATGAATTCCGCATCGATGGCGCCTCGGGCAATGTGTTGCGGGACCAGAAGGACTGATCCCGCTGTCCGCTCAACGAATAAACAGCGCAGGTCATTGACCTGCGTTTTTTTTTGCGGCGGATTCAGGGAGACGGCACCGGGTCCAGTTGCCTGCCCATGCCGCAGATCAGAAAGGCCAGCGAATCGGCGTTGCGCAAAATCACGTTGATTCGCGCATCGGGACTGTTCTGATCGTAAAACGCCTGACGCGCTTCCTTGAGGGTCGGTTTGCCGGTGAGTTCGAGAATGGTCTTGGCCACACTGGATAACGCGCTGATGTTGTCGACGCTGAGCCAGGTCTTGAGCGGCTCGTTCCAGATGCAGAACAAGGCTTCACGGGGCGTGGCAAGCGACAGGGCCTGGCGTTGATATCGTTGCTGACTCTCCTTCTGGGCCAAACCGTAGCCGGTGACCGTCGAGATGAGATCGGTAAACGGTCGCCGCGCCTCCATCGAGGCAATGTCCAGGGCCTTGCTGAACTGGTGGGCAAACTCATGAATCAGCGTGGCGGCCTGGGCATGGCTGTCGACGTCCAGCGGATCGGTCAGGCCTGACTTGTACCAGTCCAGTTGCTGATCGAAGAACTTCTCGGTGAAGTGCACCTTTTTCTTCGCATCGCCGTCGAGCACGAACGCGATCACGTCGGAGTAGAACTTGTTCGAGCCGACGACGAAACGATCGCTGTTCAGCCAATCCTCCGTCGGGTCGACCAAGGCTTTGCAGATCGGAATGATCGACTTCTTGAGCTTGTCCAGCAGACCGATACCGATCTGCGGAACATCGAAGACGCCCTTGATCAGCGTGTGCAGCCGGGTGCCGGACAGCTCGTGATTGAACACCGCCAGATTGTGCAGGCAGTTGAACGCGTAAAAGCGTGCCAGATCCAGGGCGCGCATCAGCATCCGGGCCTTGTGCGGGTGCTTGTTGCGGATCTCGTCCATGCCCTCGGCTTCGATGTTGAAGATTTCCCGACGCTCGCGTTCGGTGGTGTAGCGGTCGTACATTTTCGAGATGGCCTTGCCGTACTGGACAATGTGTCGAGCCGGATTCAGCACCTGGTTGCCGGCGCTGTTGACCAATATCGGGCCGCGCAGGTCATCGTGCGCCATTTGCCAGTCGGAACCGTTCTTGATCACCTGATAAACCTTGCCGGCGACGGCGGCATAGGTGCGGTTGCTGAACGAGTGGCTGTAAGTGCCGTCCTTGCGCGCCAGCGTCAGATTCTTCAGCGCCACGGCGCTGGTTTCGAACGGCTGCAAGCGGGTGCGCAGCGAGGAGGTCGGGCGAATGCGCGACCAGCCGGGCACCTCGATCTTTTGCGCCGCGCCTTCGAGGATCGGCTCGATGGCCGACACTTCCGGTTCCAGCGGCAGAAACGCGACCTGAACCATCTGCGCGGCGCCGTCGACAAAGCTTTTCAGAGCGCGCATCCAGTGATGGTCTTGCAGGGCTTGGGCCGAGCCCTTGAACTTTTCATAGGCTTGCCAGAGCAGAGGGATATAGGACAGTTTGCCCGGCAATGGTCCGGGCACCTGCCTGATGGCCTTGGCCACCAGGGTTTTCGCCGTTTCCCAGTCGGATTGAGCATTGTGTTGCGCCTGGCAGCCGAGCATGTGCTTGAGCAGGCGGGTGTTGTCCTCGAACAGTTGCTCCAGTGCGTTGCCGTCGATGGGCTGCCCGGACAGGCTGATTTCGCTGACCTGCCCGCGGCTGGACTGGAACAGGTTGCGAAATCCGGCCTGTTCCGTGTCCGGCAGACGCCGCAGCAGCAGATCCTGCAATTCACCCGGGGTGTTGAAGGCGGCGATCAGCGCCGCTTCATTTTCAAATTCCCGAAACAGCGGCCCGCCGTACAGCGTGAGCAGCGTCTGCGCTGCGTTGTGCCCGGCGCATTCGATCAGGTACAGACCCTGAGCGGTGACCGCGCTGGCGCCGGTTGTCTTGACCAGAGAGAGCGGCGAGATCGTCCCGTGGGCACCTTGCACCGTCGCCCGGGCGATGCCGTCCGGCATGTCGAATATTTGCAGGAGGCAGTCGAAAGCGCTGACGGACAGTTGCTGTTGCAAGTGCATGGCGTGGGCGTGTTGCAGCAGTTGCCAGGGTAGCTGGCGGATAAAGCGCTGTTTGCGCGCACGACCCTCGGCATCGTTGGCCGTCAGCGCGTCCGTCACTTTTGCGCTGTAGGTGCTGGCGATCGCCAGGGACGACAGCAATTGGCGAACGGCCGTCTGATCCAGGTTTTCCGGCAAGGCTTTGCCGGTATTGGAGGTCACCTTGAACCCGGTGCCCTGGGCGACGTTGACGTGATCCTGAGCAAATTCGACCAGATTGCGGGCCGGGCCGGCCAGTGCCAGGTTCGGCGTGATTTCTATTTGTCTCGGATCAAGATCGCTCCCCGGGAATCGGCTGTCGAGCAGGGCTTTCAGGGTCTCGGCGACGTAGCTGTCGAGCGGGGTGACGCCGTCCAGATAGTCCTTGCTGTCTGGAATGCTGTGACGCCACTGCTCCAGCAACTCGACATGCAACCGCTGTGCTTCCGGCGACGCCATGCTCAGCCACGCGGGCAGGGTCTGCTGTTGGCTGATGGCCTGGGCATGCGCCTTCGCTCGTTGCAGGTTGCTGATGATTGGCGTTTTGAGCTGCGTGAGCAGGGCCGGACCTTGTCGGGCCGGCTCGGTGATCCGCGTGCGCAGTTGATCGCAGCGATCCATGAAGTAGTCGATCCCCGACTGCGCGCAGTGATACAGCACGTTGTCCAGAATCAGGTTCAACGGCCCGAGCGTATAGCGCTGGTGGAAGTGTTGCCGGGTGGGCGCAAGGTTCTCCACCAGCGTCAGGCGCTGAACGCTGTCGAGCAGCCGCCGGTCCAGCACTTTGCGCAGCGTTGCCACATTGCCGAACAGCTCCAGCCCAAGGGCCGATGTCCACAGGACGGCGCGTCCCGAGTGAGCGGCATCGAGTCCGCCACGCTCGGTGATCAGCACGCAACCGGCCAGCGGCAACAAACGTCTGTCGCCAGGCGCGGTCACGGTGAGCGAGTAGGCATCGGGGCGGAAGCCGTTGAGTGCCAGGCGTTCCTCGCGCGACGGCCGGTCGGCGTCGAACACCGTTTCGACCATGGCCTTCGCCGCTTCCGGCAGGCTGCCATTGAGCGCCCTGAGCCGGGCTTCGCCCCTGATGCCGACAAACAGCGCGTGGGCCAGTTGGCTCTTCATGGCGTCCAGGTGGCGACGCTGTTCGACGGAGGAGGCGAGGGGCTGGACGCTGAAGTCCTGGCTGATCGGCCATTCGATGCTGTTGAACGTCTTCACCGCCGCCATGGCCGTATCCGCGAGGACAATGGATGGTTGCTGGCTCCCGGACAGGGCCGGGCTGGTGCTCCAGCGCCCGCCGACATTCAGGGGCATGAGCCGTTGATGAATCATCGACCGGATGTCCAGCGCCTTGTCGAACAACGCATGCAGTTCGACGGCGCCATCGCTGTGCCGGAACACCTGCAAGGCGTATTCGACGTTCTGCCGCTGCTTGGCGAGAATCGCCTCGAACAGGGTGTTGAACACATTGCCCGTGAGCCTCGCGCCGGATACCTGGGGCTGGTCGAAGCCGAGAAACCGGTTGCGCTCGTCCAGGCCCAGCAGCGCATACAATTCGTCCTCGTGACCGGGGGCGAGGAACTTGGCTTGCAGGGTGGTCTTGAGATCGGCGTAATCCTTGAGCATTTGCAGCCCCTGGGACGGCGTGTACAGGCAGGCAAACGTGCCGCTGACCATCAGTGAACCGGCCAGCTCGATGAAATTGGGCCGGTATTCCCACAAGCGCACGGTTTCGAGCACCAGAGCGGGGTTTGCCTCGCTGTCCGGCCGAAGGCGTTTGATCAGGGTTTGGAACTGTTGCGCGTCGAGCACCCGGGCATCGCGCTTGAGCATCAGTTCGGTGCGGGCCTGGTCTTCGAGCACCTGGCGAAACAGCGTGCAACGCGGCGATCCGTCGACAGAGGGCGCATGCCAATACTCATCGAGTTGCCGGAACAGCAGAATCGGCAGCTTGCTCGATGCCGTGACGACAGCCTCTTCCCAGCGCAGGCGATCCGCAGGTGTCGAGGTGTGGCCGGGGTTGGAGAATTCGCGGGGGCGGTGATCCGGCCAGGACTGGTGGCGGTAATGGATCAGCACCGCTTCGGTCAGGTTCGTGGCGTCGCTTGTGGTCGTCGGTCGGCCCTTGTCGGCCGCGTGGAATGTCACTCGCGTTCCACTCTGTCGCACGTTGCCGAACGCCGGTTCGAGCAGTTCATCCAGGGCGCTCTCGAGCATGTTGCCCAGCGATGGCAATTGCCTGAGTTCGTCGCACAGGGTCTGGGCATTGAGCTGCAACGCGGTCAGCAGCGAGGTGTTGCGTTCCTCGAAGATATCGCCGGCAATGGTTTCGAAACTCAGTGAAATGCCGCCGGCATCCAGCAGCCGCTTGCGCTGCACCAGGGAAAAAAACGCCAACAGATCATCCGCTTCCTCAGCCTTGTTCAGACGCTCTTCGAGTGTTTCCTGCAGGGCGGCGCGATCGCTGAATTTCTCCAGGCCGGCAAACGGGGTGTAGAGGATTTCGCCGTTGTCGTCGGGGGCGGTGCCGAGCACGAAGCTGCCGGGCAGTTGCACCGGAATTTCCTTGTCGGCGGTCAGCAGGATACGTTCGGCCCGCATCGGTGGTGTCTGCTGACTACGCAGGGTATCGCTGGCGAGCCTGGCATGGGCCAGCCAGCGGAAGTCCTTTTCCGTCAGGTCATGGAGTGTGCCCAGCGCTTTCCACAGACCGGGTGCGTCGAAGGCTTCGGGAAACAGCAGCGGTTTTTCAGGGGCGGACATCGTCGAGCCTCGCAGGGCGATGAGTTGATCGAGGCTTGAGAGTAGGAATCGCGCGGGCAACGCAGGTGGTACATAGATATTGCACGCCGGGCGCTATTGCGGGGTTGACACGCGAAGGGGCGCACGGGATTAATCGACTCGCACCTTGTTCGTACGCTGTTGTTCCCTCCAATAATTATTCTGGAGCTTCAGATGTCTGCGCCACACGATCATGCTTCTGCGTCCACTCTGTCAGTCGAAGCGCTGACCCGATTGCTGGAAACCATATTCCTGCGTCACGGCACCTCCGCCGAGGTCGCACGCTCTCTCGCCACCAACTGTGCGAGCGCCGAACGTGATGGCGCTCACAGCCATGGCGTGTTCCGGATTCCCGGTTATGTCTCGACCCTGAACAGCGGCTGGGTCAACGGCAAGTCCGTGCCCAAGGTCGAGGACGTTGCCTCGGGGTTCGTGCGGGTCGATGCCGACAACGGTTACGCCCAGCCTGCGCTGGCGGCGGCACGCCCGCTGCTGGTTGAAAAGGCCCGCAGCGCCGGGATTGCCGTGTTGGCGATCCGCAACTCCCATCACTTCGCCGCGCTCTGGCCGGATGTCGAACCTTTCGCCGAAGAAGGTCTGGTGGCGCTCAGCGTGGTCAACAGCATGACCTGCGTGGTGCCCCACGGTGCCGACCGGCCGTTGTTCGGCACCAACCCGATTGCCTTTGCCGCCCCCAGGGCCGACGGCGCGCCCATTGTGTTCGACCTGGCGACCAGCGCCATTGCCCACGGCGACGTGCAGATCGCTACGCGCAAAGGCGAAAAACTGCCGGTGGGGACGGGCGTGGACAGTCTCGGTCAGCCGACCTGCGATCCGAAAGCGATTCTCGAAGGTGGCGCATTGCTGCCCTTCGGCGGACACAAAGGGTCGGCGTTGTCGATGATGGTGGAACTGTTGGCCGCCGCCCTGACCGGTGGCAACTTCTCGTTCGAATTCGACTGGAAGAACCATCCCGGCGCGAAATCGCCGTGGACCGGGCAACTGCTGATCGTCATCGACCCGAGCAAATCCGCCGGCCAGAGCTTTGCCGAGCGCAGCCAGGAACTGGTGCGGCAGATGCACGGGGTAGGGCTCAAGCGCTTGCCGGGGGATCGACGGCACTTGCAGCGGGCCAAGTCGCTGGCCAACGGGGTCGTGCTGGACGAGCAGACCCTGGCGCAATTGCGCGAACTGGCCGGGGAGTGAAACGCAGCGGACATGAAAAGGGCGAGCCCTATGGCCCGCCCTTTTTTTGCGCCGGATTCAGCGACGTCCCAGCAACAACCCGACCACCAGGCCGAAGCCGGCCGAAATCGCCACGGTCTGCCACGGGTGCCCGCCGATGTAGGTTTCGGTGGCGTCCACCGCAGGCTTGGTGCGCTCGCGCACACTGGAAACCGAATCCAGTGCCTGCTGCAATTTCTGGGCGATCTGCCCGCGCAGGGTCTCCGCTTCCTCGCCAACCAGCGAGGCACTGCTGTTGAGCAGCTTCTCCGACTCCTGGATCAGCGCCTGGAGTTCACTGAAGACTTGATCCTTGATTTGGTCTTCAGCGGCTTGCACGGTGGTTTTTCGGGCCATTGGGTGACTCCTTGCAGGTGAATGGACAGTGATCAATGGAGTGTGGCGGCTTTGTAAAAGTTGCACCGGATTTGTTCGAGAAGAAATCCTTCGCGGGAGATTTCCTTCCAGCGTGTAAGATGTCGCCAATTTTACGCAACAGGTAATTCCCCATGAGTTTCAATCTGGCCGACAAATCCCTCGCAGAGCGCGCCGCGCTGGAAGACGAGAAATCCCGTCTGTTCGAACTCTGGCAAAACAACCTGGGCAAAGCCAAGGGCGAAGCCGCACGGTTGTTCGGCGAGCGCGCCAAGCGCAAGGGCAAATGGGCCGAGTGGGTGCGCGCGGAACTGGACGGCATGTCGCCGCCGGAATTCGCCAACATGGTGCGCAGCGAGGTCAACCGACTGATGGCTGCCAACAAGTAACAACCTCTCAGCCCGCCGCGAAACTGGCGGCGACCGCTTCACGCACCTTGAGCACCACCGGATCGATCTGCGTGCTGGTGCGCCAACCGAGTTCCACCGGATAGCGCGGCAGGTTCAGCGGGCAGGGCAGCAGCGCCAGTCCGCTGAGCGCGGCGATGGCCTCGGCGGCATGGCTCGGGATCGTCGCCACCGCCTCGCTGCCCTTGAGCAGGTGCGGCAGGGCGGCAAAGTGCGTGGTCGAGGCGCACACCCGGCGACTCAGGCCCACGGCCGCCAACCCTTCATCGGTGATGCCGATGAACCCGCCGGACGACACCAGAATGTGCTCGCGGGCGACAAACTCTTCCAGTTCGATCTGCAACTGGCCCGGTGCAAGGCTCACCGGATCCACCAGGCACGCATAACCCCCTTCACCCAACACCTGACGGCTGAGCAGACGCTCGGCAAAACCGCCAGCGGTAATCGCCAGGTCGATGCTGCGTTCCATCAGGGCGCGGGCGACGATCTGGCTGTGGGTCTGGCGGAAAATCAGGCGCAGCTTCGGTGCGCTGACGGCGATTTCCTCGATCAGGCGCCGGCCGTAAGCGATCTCGAAATCGTCCGAAAGTCCGACGGTGACCGAACGACCGTCGTAATGGTGGGCCGAGGGATCGACCATCGCCAGGCTCTGCCGGCATTTGTTCAGCGCATCGCTGACCACCGGTTTCAACTGATTGGCCTTGAGCGTCGGCGCCAGCCCGCGCCCAGTGCGCACGAACAACTGATCGCCATAGACCTCGCGCAGCCGGCGTAATGCCGCGCTGACCGCCGATTGGGTCACGCCCAGGCGCAGGGCGGCGCGACTGGCGCTGGACTCTTCGTGCAGGGCTTCGAAGACTTTCAACAGGTTGAGATCGACGGTTGCGATATTCATTTGGTTCATATCATTCAGCAGTGGATCGGGCTTTATTCATGATCCCGTGGCGCCGGAGAATGAGCAACACTTGAACCCGCTGGAGTGAATGTCATGCCCAAATCAATCGTTGCCGCCCTGCAAATCGGCGCCTTGCCCGGTGGCAAGGGTGAAACCCTGGAGCAGATTCTGAGCTGGGAAGCGGCAATCGCCGAGTCCGGCGCCGCGCTGGTGGTGATGCCTGAAGCCTTGCTGGGCGGCTACCCGAAGGGCGAGGGCTTTGGCACGCAATTGGGCTATCGCTTGCCCGAAGGTCGGGACGCTTACGCGCGGTATTTCGCCAATGCCATTGACGTGCCGGGCGCTGAAACCGATGCGCTGGCCGACCTCTCGGCGCGCACCGGGGCCAACCTGGTGATTGGCGTGATCGAGCGCGCGGGCAGCACCTTGTATTGCACCGTGCTGTATTTCGATCCGCAGGCCGGTCTGGTCGCCAAACACCGCAAACTGATGCCGACCGGCACCGAACGGCTGATCTGGGGCAAGGGCGACGGCTCGACGCTGCCGGTGCTCGACACCCAGGTCGGCAAACTCGGCGCCGTGGTGTGCTGGGAAAACATGATGCCGCTGCTGCGCACGGCGATGTACGCCAAGGGCATTGAGGTGTGGTGCGCGCCGACCGTGGATGAGCGCGAGATGTGGCAGGTCAGCATGCGCCACATCGCTCATGAGGGACGCTGCTTTGTGGTCAGCGCCTGCCAGGTGCAGGATTCGCCGAACGCGTTGGGCCTGGAAATCGCCAACTGGCCGGCGGATCGGCCGTTGATTGCTGGCGGCAGCGTGATCGTCGGGCCGATGGGCGATGTGCTGGCCGGGCCGCTGAAGGGCGGGGCGGGGTTGCTGACGGCTGAGATTGATACGGATGAACTGGTCCGTGCGCGTTACGACTACGATGTCGTGGGTCATTATGCGCGGCCGGACATCTTTGAGCTCAACGTCGACGAGCGTGCCAAGCCTGGCGTGCGTTTTAACGGTTGAGGTGGGGGCATGTCACTTCCCCCGTAACCCCCGCCATTTCTCCCGGGTCATCTCCCAGATCTGTCGAGGAAAGCGGCCGCCGACGAAGTCGTCTTCATCGCTGCGGATCAGGCGCATGCCGGTCCGTTCGGAGAGGTTGATCGAAGCGATGTTCGGCGCCGCTTTCGGCACGCGCATCACACGACGGTCGAGGGTTTCGAACCAGTATTCGGTCACCGCCGCGCTGGCCTCGGTCATCAACCCCTGGCCTTGCCACGCCGGCCCCAGCCAGAAGCCACGGTGATTGTCCGGTTGATCCATCAGGCTGACATTGCCGATCAACTGCTCCGGCGCGGACTTGAGGCGAATCGACCAGTGCCATTCCTTGCCGGCGGCCATGGCCGGCAGTGCGATGTCGCGCAGGTAGGTGAGGGCGCCGTCCTCCGGGTAGGGCCAGGGCACCTGGGCGTTGAGGTAACGCACCACTTCCCAGTGCGGGAACTGCGCCTGGACGGCGTCGGCATCGGCCAGTTCCAGCGGTCGCAGGATCAGCCGCTCGGTGTACAACGTAGGTATCGCTTCCATAAACCACTTGCCTCCCTGTGTGTCCATACTGAACGCTGGAGGCTACCGCATCTTTACCAGGTTGCGGCACTGGCGCGTGGCAGGCTGAGCTTGCCGGTGTCGGTGAAGCGCATGGTGCCGAACACGCCGCCGGCCAGTTTGCCGCGCAGCACGTAGGGCAGGTTGTCGAGGGTTTGGGTCTGGCTCAGGCCGAGGGTCTGGCGCAGAACCGAGAACGCCGAAATGCTCACCGGCACGCTGACGATGGTTTCCGAGAAACGCGGGATCGAGCCGCTCTGATCACTCACGCCCGACGCCAGCGGGCGGCCGTTGACCTCCAGGTCCAGGGCTATGCCGTTGTAGTCGATCGGCGTTTCATTGGGGTTCTGTACGCGCAGCTTGATGGCGAAGCGTACTTCCAGATCCTGGCTCGGCAGTGGTTCGAGGCCGACCACGTTGATGTTCACCGGGTCGCGGTTGGGGAACAGCGCGCAAGCACTGAGGGACAACAGAAGCAGGGACAGGATGACGGCTTGGATGCGGCGCATGAAGCTCTCCACCAATGGACTCCAACAAAAAAGGGCTGAACCGCCACCGGTTCAGCCCTTTGTCGTTGAGCGGGCAGGATCAGCGGTTCAACTGTGCGACCGCAGGTGCCGGCGCGGGTTCAGCCTTGGCCGGGATTTCCGGGTTTTCCATGACTTGCAGGATAGAGGCTTCCGGGTCGAAGTCATCCTCTTCCAGCTCGATGAACTCTTCCGGCAGGAAGATGTTCAGCACGATCGCGCACAGGGCACCGACGGTGATCGGCGATTCGAAGATGTTGCGCAGTGCCTGCGGCAGTTCGCGCAGCACTTCCGGCACGGCGGCGATGCCCAGGCCCATGCCGATGGAAATCGCCACGATCAGCATGTTGCGCCGATGCAGGCCGGCTTCGGCGAGGATCTTGATCCCGGCCACGGCCACGGTGCCGAACATCACCAGTTCGGCGCCGCCGAGTACCGGTTTCGGCATCAGTTGCAGCACCGCGCCGATCATCGGGAACAGCCCCAGCAACACCAGCAGGCCGGCAATGAAGAACGCCACATAACGACTGGCGACGCCGGTGAGCTGAATCACCCCGTTGTTCTGGGCGAAGGTCACCATCGGCATGCTGTTGAACACTGCCGCCATCGCCGAATTGAGGCCGTCGGCCAGCAGCCCGGACTTGATCCTTCGGATGTACAGCGGACCTTTGACCGGTTGCCGGGAAATCATCGAGTTGGCGGTCAGGTCGCCGGCCGCTTCCAGGGGCGACACCAGGAAAATCACCGCCACCGGCACGAACGCCACCCAGTCGAAGTTGAAACCGTACTTGAACGGCACCGGTATGCTGACCAGCGGCACTTCAGGCAGGCTGGCGAAGTCCACGCTGCCCATCATCCACGCCACTCCGTAACCCAGGGTCAGGCCGATGACAATCGCGCCCAGGCGCAGAAACGGCACATCGACCCGGTTCAACACCACGATGGTGCCCAGCACCAGCGCCGCGAGGAACACATGGCTGGCCGCACCCAGATCCGCCGCACCGAAGCCGCCGGCGATGTCGGTCATGGCGACCTTGATCAGCGACAGCCCCATCAGGGTGATGATGGTGCCGGTCACCACCGGGGTGATCAGCATGCGCAGTTTGCCGATGAACTGACTCAGCACCACTTCAATGAACGCGGCGAAAAAGCACACGCCGAAGATCGTCGAAAGGATCTCATCGGTGCCGCCGCCCCGGGCCTTGACCATGAACCCGGCACTGAGAATCACGCTGATAAAGGAAAAACTGGTGCCTTGCAGACACAACAGACCGGAGCCGATGGGGCCGAAGCGTCGGGCTTGAACAAAGGTGCCGAGGCCGGAAACGAACAGCGCCATGCTGATCAGGTACGGGATTTCACTCTGCAGGCCAAGGGCACCGCCCATGATCAGGGTCGGGGTGATGATGCCGACGAAGCTCGCCAATACGTGTTGCAGGGCTGCAAATACGGTGGCGGTGAAGTGCGGGCGGTCGTTGAGGCCGTAGAGCAGATCGTTGTTGCGCGAGACTTTTTCAGAGACGGTCATGGTGGTGTGCGTGCCGCAAAGCGGGGCCGGGTCAGAAAATGGAGGCGCAGGATGCCGGAAGAGGGCGGCAAGGGCAACGCAATAAAATTGCCTGAAAGGTCAGCTTTTATGGGCGATGATCGCTCCCGCACGCCAGCGTGGGAACGCAGCCGCCGTTCAATGCGATCCGCTTCGACCAAAGGATGACAACAGATCCTCTTCGAACGCCATCTGCGCGTCCCCCGGCACCTGTGCCCGATGCCGCGCCAGATGGAATGCCACCTCGAAACTCAATTCACCTTCGCGCACCGGCCGCAGCAACCCTCTGTCCTGCCATCGGCGCGCGTAATGGCTGGGCAAATAGCCGACGTGTTTGCCCGATAGAATGAACGCCAGTGTCCCCTCGACCTGCTCCGAGCGCGCCGAGCAGACCTTGCCCTGAAACGGCTCGTCAGTGCGCAGGAACCGGTACGGATGGTCGACCCGGTCGCAGGTCTGCAAAGCGGCGTCATCCGGGGCCTCGTCGGTAAACAGCGGATGACCGGCGGCGCAGTACAGGTGCTGGGTTTCGCGGAACAGTTCGCGGTAATCGAAGGCACTTTGCGCCAGGGAAAAATACCCGATCGCCAGGTCCAGCCGTTGTTGCAACAGCAGCCGCTCCATCTCGCCGGGCATGGCGCTGATCAATTCGATGCGTACCGACTCGTCGCGTTCGCGAAAGCGCCCGATGGCTTCGGCGACCCGTTGCAGCACCGATTGGTCGACCGCTTCCGACAACCCCAGCCGCACTTCGCCGATCAGACGCCCGGCGACGCCGTTGGACTGATGGCGGAAGGTCTCGATGGATTGGAACAGGCTGCGAATGGCAATCAGCAGTTGCTCGCCCTTGGGCGTCACGCTGAACCCGCCCTTGCCGCGACTGCACAGGCGATAGCCGAGGCGGGTTTCCAGCCTGGCCATCTGCTGACTGATGCTCGACTGGCTCAGGCCCAGCTCGCCCTGGGCGGCGCTGAAGCCGCCAGCCTCGACCAAGCTGACGAACAGGCGCAGCAGTTGCAGATCGACATCGTGGAGTTGGCCGAGCATCACATTACCTTCGGATAAAGTCAGGTTAACAAACTTGATATTTTTGCAATGTAAACCACGGCGCATCCTGCAACCACTTCCCCCGGTCAGGTGTACGTCATGGCTCCCGCTTTCAAGCTGTGTTTCCCCGCGCTGTTGCTCACTGCCTCCCTGGCCGCCCAGGCCGAGGAGCAAACCCTCAATCTCTATAGCTGGGCCGATTACGTGGCGCCGCAAACCCTGCAACGCTTCGAGCAGGAAACCGGCATTCATGTGCGCTACGACACCTTCGACACCTCCGAGGTGCTGGAAACCAAATTGCTCACCGGCGGTAGCGGTTATGACGTGGTGGTGCCGTCCTCCAGCGTGCTGGCCCGGGGATTGGCGGCGGGTGCCCTGAAGGAAATTCCCCACGAGGGTTTAAAGGGCTATGCCAATCTCGATCCTGACCTGCTGGAAAAACTCGCCGCCGTCGACCCCGGCAACCGCTACGGCGTGCCTTACACCTGGGGCACGCTCGGCCTGGGAATGAATGTCGAGGCGGTGCAGCAGCGCTTGCCCGATGTACCACTCAACAGCCTGGATCTGCTGTTCAAGCCGGAATACGCCAGCCAGCTCAAGGATTGCGGGATCGCGATCCTCGACTCTCCCCAGGAAGTGATCGGCCTGGCGTTGCATTACCTGGGCAAGGATCCCTACAGCACCGACAAGCAGGATCTGGCCGCCGCCGAAGCCTTGTTGCAGAAACTTCAGCCTTCGGTGCTCTACGTCGCCACGGGCCGCCAGATCAATGACCTGGCCAACGGCAGCGTATGCCTGGCCCTGACCTACAACGGCGACGCGAGCATGGCCGCCGATCAGGCGCGCAAGGCCAACAAGCCGTTCGAGGTTGCCTACCGCATTCCGAAAGAGGGCACGCTGGTCTGGCAGGACAACCTGGCGATTCCCAAGGACGCGCCGCATCCCGAGGCCGCGCGGGCATTCGTCGAGTTCATGTTGCGGCCGGAGTCCGTGGCGGCGCTGACCAACACACTGTTTTTTGCCACCGCCAACCAGGCGGCCACGCCGCTGGTGGATGAAGCGGTGCGCAACGATCCGGACATCTACCCGAAGCCCGAGGTGCGCGAGCGGCTGTACGCCGACCGCAGCATGAGCCTCAAGGACATGCGTCAACGCACGCGCTTGTGGACGACTTTCCGCAGCCGCCAATAAACCGTGACAACAACCTCTGATAACGACCGGGAGCACATCAATGGACGTGCCAATGCAAAACGATCAGGCCATGACCCGCGACAGCCTTTACGGCACCGCCGCCGAAAGCACCTATGCCGGGATCACCAGTTTCATGCGCCGCCGCTACAGTCGCGACCTGCGCGGCGTCGATGTGGCAGTCAGCGGTGTGCCGTTCGACACCGCCACCAGCAACCGTCCGGGCGCACGTTTCGGGCCTCGGGGGATTCGTGCGGCGTCCACCGGGATTGCCTGGGAACGCCACTGGCCTTGGGCGTTCGACCCGTTCGATCACCTGGCGGTGGTTGATTTTGGCGATTGCGACTTCGATTACGGCGCGCCGCACAGCATCCCGGAAAGCATCGAGGCCCACGCCGAACACATCCTCAATGCCGGCAGCGCCATGCTCACGTTCGGCGGCGACCACTTCATCAGTTACCCGCTGCTCAAGGCCCATGCGCGCAAGCACGGCACGCTGTCGCTGATCCACTTCGATGCGCACAGCGACACCTGGCCGGACGAGGCGGGCAAGCGGGTCGATCACGGCACGATGTTCTGGCACGCAGCGCGGGAGGGACTGGTGGACCCGGCCCGCTCGGTACAGATCGGTTTGCGCACCACCAATGACGATCATCAGGGCTTTCAGGTGCTGGACGCGCGGCAGGTGCATCGGCGTGGCTGCGAGGCGATTGTCGAGGCGATCCGCGCGCGGGTCGGCGATAACCCGGTGTACCTGACGTTCGATATCGATTGTCTTGACCCGGCGTTCGCACCGGGCACCGGAACCCCGGTGTGCGGCGGGTTGAGCACCGTGCAGGCACTGGAAATCCTTGGCGGATTGCGCGGGATCAATCTGGTAGGCATGGACGTGGTGGAAGTCGCGCCAGCCTATGACCACGCCGACGTGACCTCCCTGGCAGCGGCGACGCTGGCGATGGAGATGCTTTGCCTCTATGCGGCGCGGCACAAGGTCGATGTTTGAGGGATTGTGTGCTTGCTTCCCCTCATCGGAACGGCCCTCTCCCTCGGAAGAGGGCCAGGCGGGCGATGATGAAGGTGGCCCTCCTGACAGTTTCTGACAGCAGCCTCTGCTAAGCTCCGGCGACTTTTCAGCACAGGGCCTGCCTATCGTGTCGCGTACCACTCGTCTACTGACTTTGCTCCAGGTACTGCGCGGCAAGAAGCGGCCGGTCACGGCGGCGACCCTGGCCGCCGAGCTGGAAATCTCCGAGCGCACGCTCTACCGCGATATCGCAGAATTGACCGCCCTCGGTGCGCCGATCCATGGCGAGGCGGGGATTGGTTATGTGTTGCGCAGTGGCTTGTTTCTGCCGCCGTTGATGCTCAATGCCGACGAAACCGAGGCGATCGTCCTGGGCCTGCGTTATGTCGATCAGCGTGGCGATGAGGTGTTGAGCAAAGCGGCGGCGGATGCGTTGGCGAAGATTGCCGCCGTGCTTGACCCGCAGGCTCAGGAGGCGATGCGCAATCCGACCCTGATGCCCGGCCCGCCCGGTTACGGCTTCCCGCAGAACGCCGTGCCACTGAATGTATTCCGCCACGCGATCCGCGATCAGGCCAAATTGCACATCGATTACGCCGACGCCCAACAGGTGCCGAGTCAACGCCTGATCTGGCCGTTGGCACTGGGGTTTCTCAACGAGGTGCGGATCATTGTCGCCTGGTGCGAATTGCGTGAGGCCTACCGAACCTTTCGCACTGACCGGATCGCCGCCGCGAGCCTGGCGGGCGAGCGCTATCCGGGGCGTCGTAGCGACCTGTTGCGGGCCTGGCACAAGCACATGCAACTGGACGAAAACGGACGCTTCACTCCTGACAAAAACTGACGCAGGGCTGTTTTACGATGGCGACAGAACCAGACAAAAAGGAGCTGCAATCATGTCCCATCCCGCCTCAACACTGGCCCCGGCCATCGTGGCCTACATCGACGCGGCCAACGCTCGCGACACGACCCAGGTCGCCAGTTTTTTTGCCGAGGATGCCAACGTGTTCGACGAAGGCCGTCATCAGATCGGTCCGCAGGCCATCGCGCACTGGATGCAAGACACCGCCCGACGCTACCAGCCACGGGTCGAAGTCCTCGGCGTGCAGCAGCGTACCGGTAAGGTGCTGGTGCAAGGGCTGATTTCCGGGACGTTCCCCGGCAGTCCGCTGGAGCTGCGCTACACGTTCCGGCTCAACGAACAGGGCAAAATCGCGCGGCTGGATATTTCCCTGTAGCGGTCGTGGCATACTGCCGCGCATGACTTTCGACTCCCCCCTAAGTGCCTGGCAATACGCCGTCGATCACAAGGGCTTCATCCAGGATGAAGCCCAGGAACACGCGGTGTGGGCCTTGCAAAAATGCCACGAGGCCTTGCACGCCGGTGCCCGTTCGGTGCCCGGCGTGTATTTGTGGGGGCCGGTCGGGCGCGGCAAGACCTGGCTGATGGACCAGTTCCATCAGAGCCTGCGCGTGCCGGCCCGGCGTCAGCACTTTCATCACTTCATGGGCTGGGTTCACCAGCGCTCCTTTCAACTGACCGGGATCGCCGATCCGCTGCGGGCGCTGGCCCGGGAGCTGGCGGCCGAAGTGCGGGTGCTGTGTTTCGACGAGTTGTTCGTCAACGACATCGGCGATGCGATCATCCTCGGGCGCCTGTTTCAGGTGATGTTCGAGGAGGGCGTGGTGGTGGTCTGCACCTCCAACCTGCCGCCGGAGCAGTTGTACGCCGACGGCTTCAACCGTGACCGCTTCCTGCCCGCCATCGCCGCGATACAGGCGCACATGCAGGTGGTGGCGGTGAACGGCGCCGAAGACCATCGGCTGCATCCCGGGGCCATCGAGCAACGCTATTTCGTGGCGAACCCGGCGCAGAGCAGTGCGCTGGAGCAGGTGTTCGCGGCATTGACGGCGGGGCAAGCCGCCAGCGCCGAACCGGTGCCGGTCGGCCATCGCACCCTGAACGTGCAGCGGGCCGGTGCATCGGTGCTCTGGTGCCGTTATGCCGACCTCTGCGAGCAACCGTTTGCCGCCATGGATTTCATCGCTCTGTGCGACACCTACCGGGCTATTCTGATGAGCGAGGTGCCGAACCTCAGCGCCCGCAAGCGTGAAGGGCGTATCGCCCGAGGCACCGAAGACGGCGCCGAGCGGGTGGTGGCGGGTGATCGTGAACTGCCGCAACTGTCGGTTCACGATGATGGCGTGCGGCGCTTCATTGCGTTGGTCGACGAGTGCTACGACCGCAAGGTGCCGCTGTTCATCGAGGCGCAAGTGCCAATGGACGCGTTGTACACCGAGGGCTACCTGGAATTTCCGTTCCGTCGCACCCTCAGCCGCCTGCGGGAGATGCAGCTGCAACGCTTTGCCGAAACCTGAAGCAAGGAGGGCGCACCATGACTCAGCCGCTGTCCCATCATCTGCTGACCATGGCCTATCAGAATGCGTGGGCCAACCATCGTCTGGCCAAGGCCTGGACTCAGCTCGACGCCACGGACCTGGCGGCGTCCCGGATGAGTTTCTTCCCGAGCATTCGCCTGACCCTCAATCACATCCTGACCTGCGACTGGTTCTACGTCGACGCGCTGGAGCGCGAGCTGCGCGGTGATGAGCCGCACCCCGACTGCTACGTGTTTTTCAACGCCGATGAGCCGTTCACCGCGGCCCGGCCACTGCGCGAGGAACAGGCTCAGGTTGACCGCCGCCTGATCGCTTACTGCGAGCAATTGCGCGATGCCGATCTCGGGCGCCTCGTCACCATCGCCCGCGATACCCCGCAGCACGACAGTCGTCTGCGCATGTTGTCGCATCTGTTCGAGCACCAGATTCACCATCGCGGACAAGTCCACGCCATGCTCAGCGGCACTTCGGTGCAGCCGCCGCAACTGGACGAGTTTTTCTGCGCCGGAGAGGCCGGGTTGCGGGCCGAGGACTTCGCGCAACTGGGCTGGACCGAAGAGTTGGTCTGGGGGCACTGAGCCGTCATCCACAATGTTGAGATTTGTTGAGATTTGTTGAGTGACTGGTGCAGACCATTGGCGTTAAGGTCACAGGGTCTTTCAGTTCGTACTTTGCGCGCCGGGGCGTTGTCATCGGGGATGGAAATGGATTCCGCAGAAATTCTTGTGCTTCAAGCCAGTTACACCAATCCGTTGCACGCCGAGGCCATTGGCGTGGTGCTCAATCATTATGCCGAAGACCCGATGGGCGGCGGCCAGTCGATTGCTCCCGAGCTGTTGCAGCGCTTGCCTGAAGAGTTGGCCAAACGGCCTTATGCATTCAGTGTTCTGGCGTTTGTCGGCGGCGAGCCGGCCGGGCTGGTGAACTGTTTCGAAGGTTTCTCGACGTTCGCCTGCAAGCCGCTGGTCAACGTCCACGACGTGTCGGTGGTGACGAAGTTTCGTGGGCTGGGGCTGAGCCAGAAGATGTTGCGCAAGGTCGAGGACATCGCCCGTCAGCGCGGTTGCTGCAAGATCACCCTGGAAGTGCTCGAAGGCAACACCGTGGCGCAGGCGTCCTACGCAAAGTTCGGCTTTGCGGCGGGCATGTTCAACCCGGATCACGGGCGCATGTTGTTCTGGATCAAGGAACTCAAGGCATAAAAAAAGGCGCCCGGCGGGGGCGCCCAACTGTCATCTGCAACGCCGGAGCGGGTCGTCGCAGGTCCATCGGTATGGGGGGATCAGGGCCGGTAGGACTCGGTCACCTGGGCGGTCTGGTCGTCTGGAACGCGCAGTTCCTGAGTCTTCGCCTGAGCCTGTTGCTGGCTTTGGGCGTGGTGTACCGGGAAGTTCTCCCAGTAATGGTGCATGCGCTCGGCGCCGCCTTCGGCAAAGGCGCTGGCGGATGCCAGTGTGAACAGACCTGCAAGCAATGCAGTTGCGGTTTTCATGGTGCCTCCCACTAGGAATGTCGGAGCCTTTCGTCCATGAATCAGGGCCTCGGGGCGCAGTGTCCGCCGAGGGCATTAACCAGGGGTTAACGCGCTATCGATGATTGGCCGCAGAGCTGTGACGAGAGCATTGCTCTCCCGTCACAGAAGGTGGCTGCGCGGGTGTCAGAGCTTCCAGTCGAGGCTCAGGGTGACGGTGCGCGGATCGCCCCAGAACACACCGTTGTAGAAGCCGACGTTGTCGTAATACTTTTTGTCGAACAGGTTATCGACGTTCAGCGACGCCGACAGATGCTGGTCGAACTCATAGCGCGACATCAGCTTGACCACCGAGTAGGCCTCCTGGTTGATGCGCGTGCGCTGGGTGCCGCCGGCAACCGGGCGGTTGGCGCTGCGGTAGATGTCGCTCTGCCAGTTCAGTGCGCCACCCACCGTCAGGGCATGCCAGTTGCCCGGCAGGCGATAGGCCGTGGAGAGACGGAACATGTTCAGCGGCTGATTGGTGTTGTTGCGTTGTTTCTCGCCGTTGGCCGAATGGGTGTAGGTGTAGCCGGCGGTCATGTTCCAGCCGTCAAGGATCTCGCCGGACACTTCGGCTTCAAAGCCGTTGACCTTGTTGCCCTTGCCACCGGACTTGTAGAACTCCTCGCCCGTCACCGGATCTGGCGGCACCGAGTCATCGACTTCGGCAACGTTGTCCTGCTTGCTCCAGAACAGCGCCGTGGACAGGTTCAGGCGTTCGTCGAGCAAGCTGCCCTTGAGCCCCAGCTCGTAGTTGCTGCCTACCACCGGATCGAGGTAGTTGCGGCTGGCGTCACGATTGCTCTGTGGTTTGAAGATGTCGGTGTAGCTGACATAGGCGGTGTATTCCGGCGTCAGGTCGTAGAGCAGACCGGCGTACGGCGTCCACATGTCGTTGTGTTGCTGGCTGCTGGCGTCTACTGCGCTCAATTGCAGGTTGCTGTTGTAGGTATTGGAGGTGCTGGAGGCCTTCCAGCTGCCGTAACGGCTGCCCAGCACGGCATGCAGGTCGTCGGTCAGGCTCAGGCGGGTGGCGATGTACCCGGCCTTTTGCCGGGTGCTGTCCTTACTGCCGGTGAGGCTGGTCACGGTGTCCGGGAATTTGCCGATGTCGCCCATGTACTTCCAGTCGCGGATGTTGGCGTAGTCGGCGGGGACCTGACCGTCGACGGTGTAGGGCGAGTCCGAACGGCGTTCGGCTTCGCCGTAGCCGACCATCATTTCGTGTTCGCGGCCAAACAGCGAGTAGGGGCCGGAGAGGTTGAAGTCATAAGCCTTCATGGTCTGCTCGCCGATCATGTGGCTGGTGTAGGCGATCATGCCGCTGCGGTCGGCCTCGGGGAAACCGGCGCCGCCGTAGTAGACGTTGCCGTCGGTATCGCTCTTGCGATGGGTGTATGCGGCCTTCAAATGCCAGCCGCCGGCCAGTTGCTGATCGAGGGTGGCGAACGCGGTTTTATCCCGCAGCGGCCAGGAACTCCAGGACGTCGCCATGTTGGTCGAGCGTCCGAGGCCGGCCTTGCTGCCATCGGCGTTCCAGTACGGCACGGTGCCCCAGGACGAGCCCTGGACCTGTTTGTCCTGATAGTCGTAGCCGACCGCCAGCACGGTGGATTCGGTCAGGTCCGCCTCGAGAATCCCGTAACCGACTTCCCGTTGAAGCGCATATTTGTCGCGGAATGACTGACTGTCGCGATACGCCAGCACACTGCGCCCGCGCAGCCGCCCGTCGAACGCCAGCGGGCCGCCCACGTCCACGTAGCTGTAGTAATCGTCATAGCTGCCACCGCTGACCCCGGCCTGCGCCTGCCACTGGGCCGTGGGTCGCTTGCGCACCATGTTGATGGTGGCTGACGGATCGCCCGCGCCAGTGGTCAGGCCGGTGGCGCCGCGCACCACTTCGATACGGTCGTAGATGATGGTGTCCGAGTCGGACTTCATGCGGTCGAAGGTGTTCAACATGCCATCGATCTGGAAGTTGTCGATGGTGTAGCCGCGAGACGAATAACTCACCCGGTCCGAGTCGTTGTGCTGGACCACCACGCCAGTGGTCTGGCTCATCGCCTCGGTCAATGTACCGAGTTTGAAATCATCCATTTGCTGACGGGTGACTACCGACACCGATTGCGGGGTTTCCTTGATCGACAGGTTCAGACGTGTCGCGGTGCTCATGGCGCCGGTGGTGTAGGACTGGGTGTTTTCGGTGGTGCTGCCCAGGCCCTGGGCGGTGACGCTGGTCGAGGCCAGTTCCAGCGCCGGAGCGGCGGGTTCCGGCTGATTTTCGGCGTCGGTTTCAGCCAGCAGATCCGGGCTCAAGGCAACACTGCACAGGCCCAGCGTGAGGGTCATGGAACGGGTAAAGGGCGCGAACATCGCAGCCGACTCCTTGTCTTCGAGGGGAAAAAATCCGTTGGTTCAAAGACGAAACAGGGGAGTGCGATTTAGTAACAAACGAGAAATATTGTTATTTGTAAATGTGACGGACACAAAAAAGGGGCCGTTGCAGGCCCCTTGTGTGGATCAGTGCTGGACCACTTCGGCCGTGGCACCGGCGGGTTTTTTCGGCTTCATCAGGCTGAAGTCGATCAACGGCCGCTGCTCGCGTTCGTAGGGGTTGCCGATCATCAGTGGACGGGCGACGAAGTCTTTGCTGACCAGGCTTTTGCTGCGGTCAAGCTCGTCGAAGCTCAAGCCGGCCAGGTCGGCCCAGGTGTGGATCAGGTGCGAGCTGCTGTAGGGGCGGCTCAGATCGCCGACAAAATTCCAGTCGTGGGTTTCACGCCATTTCGGCGACGCCCAGGCCATGAACGGAATGGTGTACATCGGCGCCGTCGGCTTGTTCTCGTTGCGGCCGAGGGTGCCATGGCCCGCCGAGTCGAACACGTCTTCGCCGTGGTCGGAGAGGTACAGCAGGAAGCCGTTCGGATCGGACTTGGCGTAGTCCTTGATCAGGCTGGACACCACGAAGTCGTTGTACAGCACCGCGTTGTCGTAGCTGTTGTAGGTCGGCACCTGGTCGTCACGCACGCCGGGCGGTACGCCGTTGCGATCCTGGAACTTGTCGAAGCTCGGCGGATAGCGGTACTGGTAGCTCATGTGTGTACCGAGCAGATGCACGACGATCAGCTTGCGCGGCGCCGCGTCGGCCAGGGCCTTGTTGAACGGCTCGATCACGTCGCCGTCGTACTGGGCGGCGTTCTGGTTGCGGTTGTTGTTCAGGTACACCTGCTCGTCCGCCTGTTCGGAAAACGTGGTGAGCATGGTGTTGCGCTTGGTCATGGTCTGCTGGTTGGTGATCCAGAAGGTCTTGTAGCCGGCCTGTTTCATCATGCTGACCAGCGATGGCGTGGACAGGTACAGATCCGGGTTCTCTTCGTCGGCGAAAGTCAGCACCTGCTGCAGCGCCTCGATGGTGTAAGGGCGCGGGGTGATGACATTGTCGAAGACCGCCAGTTGATCCTTGAGCTTGTCCAGTTCCGGGGTGGTCTTGCGCGGGTAGCCGTAGAGGCTCATGCGCTGACGGTTGGTCGATTCGCCGATCACGAGTACCAGGGTCTGGGGCTGATTGGCGCCGGCATCCTTGAGGTTGTGCAACGGCGGGATCTTGCTGGCGCTGTCGAGCATGCCTTGCATTTCGCCCAGGGTTTCGAGGTAGCGGCGATAGGCCACAACCATCTGCCATGGCACAGCGGGTTCGATGCGGGTTTCGAATTTCTCCAGGCCGCCGGCGAAGCTGCCGGTGCGCTGGGTCTGCTTGATCAGCGGGTAACCGACCACCGCCACCAGAATCGCCATCGCCGCGACCAGAGCGCGGCCACGGGGCATGTACACCGGGCGCAGGCGGGTCCACAGGAAGTAGGCAAAAGCGGTGTGCGCGAGGAATGCCGGGATCATCCACCAGGCAAAGTATTGAGTCATGTACTCGCCGGCTTCAGAGATGTTCGACTCGAACATGATGAAGATGACGCTCTGGGAAAACTCCTGCTGATAAATGAAGAAATAGCCCAGGCTGGCCATCGAGCAGACCCACAGCACCACGCCGATCAATGCGGCGAGCAGGCGGGTACGCTGGGGAAACAGCAGCATCGGCGCCAGCCACACCGCGCTCATCACGAACGCCTGGCGGAAACCGGTGAAGCCTGAAGTGCCGGTCAGTTGAATCAGCAGTTGGGTAATGCCGGAGAAGTACCAGAAAAACACGAACAGCCAGATGAAACCGGCCCAATCAAAACCTGCCGCAGACGTTTTGCTGCGCTTGAACATTGCCATTCAGCACTCCAGCCAATCATTGCAACCACCGCCGGACGCTTCGTGAAAAGAGAGCATGAAAACCGACGAACGGGGGCCGCGCGGACACGCACGGCCAGAATCGGCGGAGTATCAACAAGGGAGTGTGAAAACTTTGTTAGTTGCGCGAACGCGCACAGGGTGAATCATGTCGGGAACGACAGAGGCCGCTCCCGAAACGGGCGGGGATCAGGCGTGGGGAGAACGCTGTACGACCGGCAAGGGCTGCGGCTGGGCGCCCTGAAGCATCAGGCGCAGTTGCGCCAGTTCCTGCTTCAGTTGATCGCGTTCGTCTTTCAACTGACGCAGTTCATCGCGACGGATCGTGACATACAGGGTTTGTGGCGGCATTGCTGTGTGTACTGTGCCCATTGCTCACCTCGCAAATGGCGTGTCTCAACTGTAGGTCAGCCCCGGTTCGGGACGCTGACTTACTATCGGCGCGGATTTTGATTTCTTTTGTCCGCGAATGGAACTTTTTTATTTTTCATGGTCGTTGTGTCTTCGGCACGTTTCCCGACGTTATCAGTCTGGATCGGGCACAATGCCCGGAAACTTCAACCCGACGCTCTGGACTAACCTCCATTAGTCGCGTTGGGCTATAACCTTTGACACACTTTTATTTGTAGTAAGGAGCATCAGCACATGCAACTCGGGATTATTGGACTGGGCCGCATGGGCGGCAATATTGCGCGGCGCCTGATGCTCAACGGTCACACCACCGTTGTTTACGACCGCAATACCGCTTTTGTCGACGCCCTGGCAGCCGAAGGCTCCACCGGCGTCGCCGACCTTCCAGCCCTGGTCGCCGGCCTCGCCAAGCCGCGCGCGGTCTGGGTCATGCTGCCAGCCGGCGCACCGACCGAAGACACCATCGAAACCCTGAGCAACCTGCTCGAAGCCGGCGACACCATCATCGACGGCGGCAACACCAACTATAAGGACGACATCCGTCGGGCCAAGACCCTGGCCGAGAAGGGCCTGCATTACATCGACGTCGGCACCTCCGGCGGCGTCTGGGGCCTGGAGCGCGGCTACTGCATGATGATCGGCGGCGATGCCGAGACCGTCAGCCGTCTCGACCCGCTGTTCAAGACGCTGGCGCCAGGCATGGGCGACATCCCGCGTACCAAGGATCGCAAGTCCGATGACCCGCGCGCCGAGCACGGCTACATTCACGCCGGCCCCGCCGGTGCCGGGCATTTCGTGAAGATGATTCACAACGGCATCGAGTACGGCATGATGCAGGCCTTCGCCGAGGGCTTCGACATCCTCAAGACCAAAAACAGCGAGCGTCTGCCGGAAGATCAGCGTTTCGACCTGAACGTCGCCGATATCGCCGAAGTCTGGCGTCGCGGCAGCGTGGTGTCGTCCTGGCTGCTCGACCTGACCGCCGACGCGCTGGCCAGCGACCCGAAACTCGACGGCTTCTCCGGTTCGGTTGCCGACAGCGGCGAAGGTCAATGGACCATCGAAGCGGCCATGGAACAAGCGGTGCCGGTGCCGGTGCTGTCCAACTCGCTGTTCTCGCGCTACCGCTCCCGTGGTCAGGGCACCTTCGGCGACAAGATTCTCTCGGCCCAGCGCTTCGGCTTCGGCGGCCACGTGGAGACTGCGAAGAAATGACCCATACGATCCGCAGGAAATCCAAGGCAGAACCCGCGCCGCCGACCACGCTGTTTCTGTTCGGCGCCCACGGTGATCTGGTCAAGCGCCTGCTCATGCCGGCGCTGTACAACCTGAGTCGCGACGGCCTGCTGGATGATGGCCTGCGGATCGTCGGCGTTGACCACAACGCCATCACGGATGAAGCCTTCGCCCAAAAACTCGAAGACTTCATCCGTACCGAAGTGGCGGCGAAGGTCGGCAAGGGCGATCAGATTCTTGATCCGGCCTTGTGGGCCAAGCTCGCCAAAGGCATCAGCTACGTTCAGGGCGATTTCCTGGACGACAGCACTTATTCAGCGCTGGCGGCGAAAATCGCCGGCAGTGGTACGGGCAATGCGGTGTTCTATCTCGCCACCGCGCCGCGTTTCTTCAGCGAAGTGGTGCGTCGCCTCGGCGCCGCCGGCCTGCTCGAAGAATCCCCCGATGCGTTCAGAAGGGTGGTGATCGAAAAGCCGTTCGGCTCCGATCTGGAAACCGCCGAGGCGTTGAACGCCTGCCTGCTCAAGGTGATGACGGAAAAGCAGATCTACCGGATCGATCACTACCTGGGCAAGGAAACCGTGCAGAACATCCTGGTCAGCCGGTTCTCCAACAGCCTGTTCGAAGCCTTCTGGAACAACCATTACATCGACCACGTACAGATCACCGCCGCCGAAACCGTCGGCGTGGAAACCCGTGGCAGTTTCTACGAACGTACCGGCGCATTGCGCGACATGGTGCCCAATCACCTGTTCCAGTTGCTGGCAATGGTCGCGATGGAGCCGCCGGCCGCTTTTGGCGCCGACGCGGTACGTGGCGAGAAGGCCAAGGTCGTCGGGGCGATTCGTCCCTGGACCACCGAAGAGGCGCGGCAGAATTCGGTGCGCGGCCAGTATCGCGCCGGCGAGCTTGATGGCAAGCCGCTGGCCGGCTATCGCGAAGAAGCCAACGTCTCGCCCGACAGCACCACGGAAACCTACGTGGCGCTCAAGGTGATGATCGACAACTGGCGCTGGGTCGGCGTGCCGTTCTACCTGCGCACCGGCAAGCGCATGAGCGTGCGCGACACCGAAATCGTCATCTGCTTCAAACCGGCGCCTTACGCGCAGTTCCGCGACACCGAAGTCGACGAATTGCAACCGACCTATCTGCGTATCCAGATCCAGCCCAATGAAGGCATGTGGTTCGACCTGCTGGCCAAACGGCCGGGGCCGGCGCTGAACATGGCCAACATCGAGCTGGGTTTTGCCTACAAGGACTTCTTCGAAATGCAGCCGTCGACCGGCTACGAAACCCTGATCTACGACTGCCTGACCGGCGATCAGACACTGTTCCAGCGCGCCGACAACATCGAGAACGGCTGGCGCGCGGTGCAACCGTTCCTCGACGCATGGCAGCAGGATGCCAGTGTGCAGACCTATGCCGCTGGTGAAAACGGCCCGCAAGCGGCCGACGATCTGCTGACTCGCGATGGTCGCGTCTGGCATGGCCTGGGATGAGTGAGCCGACGCAACAGCCCATCCGTTTTTTGCTGAGTGACATGGACGGCACTTTGTTGCTGCCCGATCACAGCCTGAGCCAGCGCACCATTGAGGCCGCTCGCTCCCTGCGTGAGGCGGGTGTGCTGTTCAGTCTCGCTACCGGCAGGCCGCCCAAGGCCATGCTGCAACAGATCGAAGCCCTGGGCGTCGATCTGCCGACAGCGGCGTTCAATGGCGGCACCCTCGTCAAACCGGACGGCAGTTTGCTGGTCGCCCATTACCTGCCGGCCACGGCGGCGTTGACCGCGCTGGCGCTGTTCGCCGATCAGGCGGAAGTCGAAATCTGGGTGTTCAGCGGTGGTGACTGGTTGCTCAAGGATCCCCACGGGCCGATGGTTCCGCGCGAGCAGCAGGGCCTCGGTTATCCGCCGGTGGTGGTGGAGAGCTTCGAGCCGTATCTGGAGCGGATCGACAAGATTGTCGCGACCAGTAACAACACGCAGTTGCTGATCGAACTGGAGGCGCAGTTGTTGCCGAAGGTCGAGGGATTGGCGCAGGTGTCGCGCTCGCAACCGGTCTATCTCGACGTGACGGCGGTGGAGGCCAACAAGGGCACGGCACTGGCGACCCTCGCCGAATACCTCGGCGTGCCCCTGGAGCAGACCGCCGCGATGGGCGACGGTGGCAACGATCCGGCGATGTTCCATTGCGCCGGGTTGTCGATTGCCATGGGCCAGGCCGAAGACGCAGTGAAGCGTCAGGCTGACGTGGTGACCGGGGCGAATACCGAGGACGGCGCGGCGCAGGCCATCGAAAAATACATCCTTGCGCGCTGACACCCGAAAGCCAGTGTGGGAGTAGGGTTGCCCACTCCCACCGTGTTCAGGCGGCAGGCTCAGAGCCAGTAACTCACCGCATACCAGCCCAGCACACCCATCACCACGGTGTACGGCAACGCCATCCACACCATCCGCCCATAGGACAGACGCACCAGCGGTGCGATCGCCGAGGTCAGCAGAAACAGGAACGCGGCCTGCCCATTCGGCGTTGCCACACTCGGCAGGTTGGTGCCGGTGTTGATCGCGATCGCCAGCGTCTCGAAATGCTCGCGGCTCATGTGGCCGGCGAGGAACGCCTGCTTCACTTCGGTGATGTAAATGGTCGCGACAAACACGTTGTCGCTGATCGCCGACAGCAGGCCGTTGGCGATGTACAGCATCCCCGGTTGCTGATCGGCCGGCAGGGTCAGCACCCAATGGATCAGCGGTGCGAACAACTGTTGATCGTGGATCACCGCCACCACGGCGAAGAACACCACCAGCAGCGAAGTGAACGGCATGGCGTCCTTGAACGCGTTGCCCAGGCGATGCTCGTCGGTGATGCCGGTGAAGGCGGTGATCAGCACGATGACCATCAGGCCGATCAGGCCGACTTCGGCAATGTGAAACGCCAGTCCGGCAATCAGGATCAGCGCCGCCAGGCCTTGCACCAACAGCGCGGCGCGTTGGCGTGGGGTGCGTTCGGCGTTGTCTTCGGCGGCGTAATTGGCCAGCACCGCGCGGACATTGTCCGGCAGCAAGGTGCCATAGCCGAACCAGCGCAGTTTCTCCAGCAGCACGCAGGTCACCAGGCCGGCCACCAGCACCGGCAGGGAAACCGGCGCGACTTTCTGGAAGAACTCAGCGAAGTGCCAGCCCATCTCATGGCCGATCAACAGATTCTGCGGCTCGCCCACTAGCGTGCAGACGCCACCCAGCGCGGTGCCGACGGCGCCATGCATCAACAGGCTGCGCAGAAACGCACGGAATTGCTCCAGGTCTTCGTGGTGCAGCGCGGGCATGTGTTGATCGTCGCTGAACTCGCTGTCCTGGCGCGGATCGTTGCCGGACGCCACGCGGTGGTAAACCGCATAGAAGCCGACGGCAGCGCTGATGATGACGGCGGTAACGGTCAAGGCATCGAGAAACGCCGAAAGAAAGGCTGAGAGAAAGCAGAACATCAACGCCAGCGCGGCTTTCGAGCGCACACCCAGCAACAGCCGCGAGAACAGAAACAGCAGCAGATCCTTCATGAAGTAAATGCCGGCGACCATGAACATCAGCAGCAGAATTACCGGGAAGTTGTGCTGCAACTCCTCATACAGCGCCTGCGGCGTGGTCATTTTCAGCAACAGCGCTTCGATCAACAGCAAGCCGCCGGGCATCAGCGGATAGCACTTGAGCGCCATGGCCAGGGTGAAAATGAATTCGATCACCAACAGCCAGCCGGCGGCGACCGGGCCGACCGTGAAGAACACCAGGGCATTGAGGATCAGAAACCCGACGATGCACGCCTTGTACCAGCGGGGCGAGTGCCCGAGAAAGTTGTGCGCGAACGCCTGGGCCATTGAGCCGGACATCGGCTGCTCCTTGTTTTTAAGAAGCGCGCAAGTTGCCGTAAGCGTTCGTGAAGATCAAGTGTGGGAAGTTTCCGTTTATTGATTCAGATAACGCGCCACAACCGCACGGTAATTGCCGTCGAGAGAATAGCCGCCTACCAGGATGTCACCTTGCGCCTGTACCGCCAGGGTCGTGGCGGTATCGAGGCTGCGGCCCAGTCGGGTGCGCAGCCAGCCACCCTCGGCGAAGGACGGATCCAGGCTGCCGTCGGCCCGATAGCGGGCGACGATGAAATCGGCCTCGAACCCGCCAATGGTGGCGCCCACCGCTATGATTCGTCCGTCTTCCATGCGTTGCGCGGCGGTCCATTGGCAACCGCTGTGGCCGATGTCCAGCAAATGCGCCTGGCCGGCATTGCAGTGCAAATCCGCGCGGCCATTGTTGTGGACGGTGTAGGCCACGCAGCGGATCGGGTCGCGACTGCTGCCAAAGCAATGGAGGTGGCCTGCCGATTCGATGACCTGGCTGACCTGGCTGCTCTGCCCATGGGCTTTGAACGCGAGGAAACCATATTCGGCAAAGCGTTCGTCGAGTCGGCCATCGGGCAGATAACGTGCGAGCAAGCCTTCCTGGGGAAAGTCGATCGAACCGGCCACCACGATGCGCCCGTCCTCTTGCAACAGCAGGCTGCTGAGCCAGGTGTTCAGCAGCAAGTGGCGGATCATCACGAAACCGCGTCCGTTGAACGTGTCATCCAGATGACCGTCAGGTGTGAGGCGGATCAGCATGCCGGCGTAGTCGGAGAATTCGAAGTGATGATTGGCGATCAACAGGATGTGACCGTCGTCCTGTACGGCGAAATCGCAGGCTTCGGCCCCCGGCACGCCGGGTGGCAGCCACGGATCGCGGGTGCCCATGGAGAGGTCGGCCGGCAGGCGCACGACTTGCCGGCCGTTGTCGCCGAAGCTCGGGTCCGGTCGCCCCTGGGCATCGAACAGCGCCAGGGCGGGAAGGGTGCGATGAGCGTTTTCGTAATGCAGGCCCGCCAACAGAATCCGCCCGTCGGGCAGCACCTGGACTTTGCCGGCCGTGGCTTCGAAACCGGCGGCAAACTGGCCGACCACACTGCCTTGATAACCGAAGCTCAAGTCGGCCGAACCATCGCTGAGCAAGCGCGCCAGGCCGAAACGACTGCCTTGCACCGTGCCGACCTTGGCGGCTACGAGGATCCGGCCCTGCGGATCGAGCGCCAGCCCTTGAGTCATGCTCGACAGGCTGTCGGCGAAATACACTTGCGCGACGCCGTGGGCGGCAAATTGTTTATCGAGATATCCGGCGGTATTCGCTAGCGTCGGTAGCGCAATAGCGTTCTGAGTGGGCATGCACGCTTCTCCTTGCGAGTCGACCAATGCCCGGGTGCCGGGTGGGTAACTGCACAGCGAAACATTCAATCCCTGAACGGGTGCAAGTACAACTGACAGAACTAACAGGTGGAGGGTCGCACTGTGCCAGAACAGTGTCTTTGGGAACCAGTCGCAAGCCTGCCAAGCAATAAGGCCGGAAACTGTCGAAAACTTATACAAGCGCCAAAGATAAAAGACTGTTTGGCAACTAATATAAAAGAGGCGATGGAGATGATTTGAATGTCATCTCCATCGCCTTTTTATCAATGTGGCATCGACCACGATTGCAGGGCATAACCTTCTTCGCTGAGTTCGGCGCGGGCCTGCTGCAGCAGGCATTCGAGCTGGGCCGGATCGGAATAGGCGCTGCTTGGAATCTGCGTGCGGCCGATGTGCGAATTGGTGCGGTCGATAACGGTCAGGCTGAGTTCGCCATTGCCGTCTTGTGGCGCCCAGGCCACGCATTGGAAGGGTTCAAATGCGCGGTTGGCAATCAAAAGAGCTTCGTTGATACGGAGCGGGGCGGTCATGGGATCTTCTCTCTGTAGTGCCCAATCAAGTGATGTGCCGTCGGTTGGGCTTACCGTTCGGCGAGTTACTTGTACTGATGCACGCAACCGGGTGGCGGGTCACAAACGATTTAAAGAAATTTCAACTTTCTTTCGTAAAAATTGCTTTGCGTCAGTTTTTGAAAGCCTGGTGAAAGAATCAATTCGATAGGCAACTAACCAAGCCTGTTCTTATAACTCGTTGTATTGCATGCCTATAAGCAATTGATACAAGGCGCCGTCAAATTCTTGCTAACGTTACAGTCAGGTCTGCCAAATGACTGTTTTTAAAACCAATTCCTATAATTTGGCGCCAAGGAACAGTCATGAGCGAAGCGCCTGCGTTACGACGTTTACTGGTGGTCGATCCTTGCGATGACTGCCACCGCCTGTTACCCGGTTTGCGTGCGGTAGGCTGGGATGTCGACAGCTGTAACCTGGAGAATGCCGCCGATCGCAGTTGCGATGTCGGGTTGCTGCGATTGCAGCCTGTTCACCTAGATCGGCCCGAGGCCGTCAAAGAGTTGATCAGCCGCAGCGGCACCGAATGGATCGCCGTACTGAACCAGGAAATGCTGCGTTTGCAGAACGTCGGCGATTTCGTCTGCGAATGGTTTTTCGACTTTCATACCTTGCCGTTCGACGTCTCCCGGGTGCAGGTCACCCTGGGCCGAGCGTTCGGCATGGCGCGCCTGCGCGGGCAGGGCAATATTCATGTCGACCAGCGTGAGCACGAGTTGCTCGGCGACAGCAAACCGATCCGCGAATTGCGCAAACTCCTGAGTAAACTGGCGCCGACCGAATCGCCGGTGCTGATTCGCGGTGAAAGCGGCACTGGTAAGGAACTGGTCGCGCGCACGCTGCACCTCCAGTCCCAGCGCCACAGCAAGCCGTTTGTCGCCATCAACTGCGGGGCGATTCCCGAACACCTGATCCAGTCCGAGCTGTTCGGCCATGAAAAGGGCGCCTTCACCGGCGCCCATCAACGCAAGGTCGGGCGCATCGAGGCGGCCAACGGCGGCACGCTGTTTCTCGACGAAATCGGCGACCTGCCGCTGGAGTTGCAAGCCAACCTGCTGCGTTTCCTCCAGGAGAAACATATCGAGCGAGTCGGCGGCAGCCAGCCGATCCCGGTGGATGTGCGGGTGCTGGCGGCGACCCACGTCGATCTGGAAGCGGCCATCGAGAAAAAACGCTTCCGCGAAGACTTGTATTACCGGCTCAACGTCCTGCAAGTGGTGACCGCGCCGTTGCGCGAGCGACATGGCGATCTGTCGATGCTGGCCAACCATTTTTCCCACTTCTACAGCCATGAAACCGGCCGCCGTCCACGCAGTTTCAGCGAGGACGCGTTGATTGCCATGGGCAAGCACGACTGGCCGGGCAACGTCCGTGAACTGGCCAACCGCGTGCGCCGTGGCCTGGTGCTGGCCGAAGGGCGGCAGATCGAAGCCCGCGACCTGGGGCTGATGAGCCAGCAATCGATCACCGCGCCGATCGGCACCCTCGACGACTACAAGAACCGCGCCGAACGCCAGGCGTTGTGCGATGTGCTGAACCGGCACAGCGACAACCTGAGTGTGGCGGCCAAAGTGCTCGGGGTATCCCGGCCGACGTTCTACCGCTTGCTGCACAAACATCAGATCCGCTAGAAACGAAAGATCGCCGCCTTCGCTCGTTCCATTCAGGATCCGGCGAAGGCGGCGATCGGTTGCAAAGAGAAGCCCCGCATCGGCGGGGCTTTTTGCATCAGAAGTAGTACGGGAATTTCAGGCTGAAGGAGAAGTCCGGGGCATCGTCGGTCATGCCGATGGACAGGTTGGGCACGATGGTCAGGTTGTCGGTGGCCGCAATGGTCATGCCGACGTTGAAGTAACCGGCGTTGGCGTCGCTGGACACCACCGACTCCCAATCCCCGCCATCCTGTTTCAGCTTGCTCTTGCGTTGCACAAGGTCAGACACCGAGAACGACATACTCATCTTCTCGTTCAGAGCGAACGCCACACCGGCACCGATCTGGAAGCTGTCGCCAATGCGTACCTTGCCCGGGTTTTTCTGGTTGACGGTCGAACTGATGTCGTCGAACGACTCCTCGAAGTTGTGGGTGTAGGACAAGCTGCCGAACAACACCGCAGGGTCGAACGTCTTGACCAGCGAGATGCCCGGGGTGATCGACCAGACGCCGTTGCCGGTCGGCAGGGTGTCAGGCACGAACAGGTTCGAGTTGGCGTCGGTCTGGCGCAGCTTGATACCGAACGGATCCTTGCCGGTTGGCGCCTTGACCCGCAAGGAAACCACCGCATCCGGGGTGTTGACCGACTCGTCCATGAACTTGTAGGCGACCCCGAAGTTGACGTCGCCGATGGTCGGGTCGCGAGAGACGTCCTGCTCGGTGGTGACGTTGGAGGCGCCACCGTTGCCGCCGCCGGACTGGTACGTCGATTCGCGATACACGACCGGCACGTTCAGGTCGAACTGCCAGCGGTTATCGAAGTTGTAGCGGCCGGTGAGGTCCAGGGTCCAGGTATCGGCCTTGATCCGGTCGAGGTTGATGTTGCCCAGGAAGATCGAGTCCAGTGCCAGGAAACCGTTGAGGATAAGTTGGCGGGTGTCGTAGCGCGAGTAGGTGATACCCGTCTCGAAGCTGAACTTGCCGCCGCCGAAGAAGCCGCTGGCCTCGTCGTACAGGTTGGACACGCTCTGTGCCGGTTGGGAATCGTCGGCCAGTGACTGGCCATAGGAAGCGCCACTGCCCCCGGCGGCGCCTCCTGATGCCGCAGCGGCCCCCGTGCCGTTGGCTACCCGGTTGCCTTTCATGTCCGAAGGCGATTTGGCCAGGCGTTTTGGGGGCGGTGAGGCGGGTTGATCCTCGACCTGGCGAACCCGTTGTTCGAGTACCGCCAGGGCCTTTTGTTGTACTTCGTATCGTTGCTTAAGCTCCAGAAGTTCCTGTTTCAGGGCTTCTACATCTGCGTCGGGGGCTGCTTGCAGCATCGCCGCAGGGAGAAGAGTACTCAAACAAACAGCGGCACGCAGTGAAACTGATCGATACATGAATAAGCCGTCCCTTTAAGCCCAATGATCGAGACTCAGCGTAGTTCAATATCCAATATTGCGTAGTGCCCTGAGTTGAGTCAGGTTGCAGTCCAGTGCGCCGGCGCTCATGCCGTTATTATTCAGGACCACGTTGAGTTGGGTCAGGTTGTTGACCACGTTGGCGTTGCCCAGCAGCCGGGTGTTCTGCAGCAGCCCGCTCTGGGCGACCTGTTGCAGCGCGGTGCCCTGATTGCCGCTGGCCTGGATCGCCATTTGCACGCCACCACCGGTGGCCGAAACGGCGACGTTGCCGGCGGCATTGCTGCCGGTGATGGTCTGGCCGGCCATCAGTGCCTGGCCTTGAACCGGTGCCAGTGCCGGAGCCTGGTTGGCCTCTTTGACGTTGATCGCAACGTTGTTGTAAGCGCTGTTGCCGTCGCCGGCGGCGCGCACGCTCTGCGTCACGCCCTGCGAGGTGTTGAGGCCTGCGCCACCCACGACACTGCCAGTCCCCGTGTCGGGGGTGCTGCCATTGCCGGTTTCCTTGATGGTCGAGACATAGAATTCGGGTTTGATCGTTGCTGCCTGAAGTTGCATCGAGGCCGATGCCCCGATCAGATCACCACTGGCGTTGCGCCAGGTACTGCTCATGACAATGCCGAAACTGATGATCCGTCCCGGCATCACGTAGCGACCGCGCAGCTCCGAGAGCTCCTGGTCCTTGATTTCGATGGGTTTGAATCCTGCATTGGCGTAGCCCGATGCACTCGCTGCCAGGCAGGCGGCGGCCAGCCAGTATGAGGTTTTCATCTGCTGCTCCCGGGACATCCAGCCCCACTCTTTATCATCGGCGATTAAAAGAAGTCGCTCTGTATGAACCCGAAGTCCATCAATTCAGCATCTTTGACGGGGTTGAAAGCATCGAGCTTGTTCTTGGCGGTCAGCGGAACCGGAGGACTGCGAAGTGCATTGGTCTTGTCGTATCCGGGGCCGACGATGGCAAAAACGATGCCGTTCCAACCTTTGACAAAGTCATCATGGCTGTAGCGTTTGTGTCCCAGAACCGGGTCTCCGATGTAAACCCAATCCTTATCCGCCCGCTGCATCACCACGAAATGCTTGTATCCGCGAATTTCCATCAGTACCACCACCGGGATAGTGACCGCGTCGAGTTTTTCCCGTGGAATCTTGTAGCCCCTGGCGCGCATGCCGATGCTTTCTACGTAGCGCTTCATGTCCAGCATGGAGAAACCTTGAGTGCGAACAAGATCCTGGTCGGCATTGACCAGCATGCCTTTGATGACGTGCTCTTCATCGACGTTGAGCCAATAGGCCTGGCGTAAAATCGTGGCCAGTGCGGCGGCGCCGCAGCTGAAATCGGTTTTTTGCTCGACGATGTCGGCAAACTTGCGCTCACGAATGCTTTGCACGTTTTTATAAACCAGCACGCCACCTGGCAGGGCGGCTACTGGCATCTGGGCGGCCTGGGTCAGGCCGGACAGGCAAAGCAGAGCGATAAGGGCAGTTTTACGCATGATCGATACGCCTATGCGGACTGAGGAAAAGCCCCGTTTCCGGGGCTTTCGTTTCGATCGCGTTTACATGCAGGCTTTGCAACCTGCGGCGATGGACAGCGAGTTGCTTTGTTGGTTGCCTACACCGGCGGCGTTGTTGTAGCCAGCGTTGCCGGAGAAGTTGTTGCCTACGTTGCTGATGGTAGCGTTGTTGGTGACAGGGTTTTTCCAGCCGTCTGGGGTCATCACTTGTTGAGTGGTCACACCAGCCAGGCCAAAGACACCCAGGGCTTCGAAGGTAGCTTTCTGATCTTTGCCACCACCGTTGCCGCCATGGCCTCTGTCATTGTTGCCATAGCCGCCACCGCCGTGACCGTGATCGTCGTCCTGGATTTTCGCGGTGCCTTCGGCGTAGAACGCGCCAGCGGCGGCGAAAGTACCGGTGAGGGTATCTTTTTTGTAGGTTTGAACGCCGTTGTTGGCGACGGTCAGACCGCTGGAGCTTTGGTTGGCGGCTGCGGCAGCGTTAGCTACACGACCACCCGATACAGCGATTGCCAGGTTGTTTTTCTGTTGGTTGAAGTTGCCGGCACTGTTGTTCACGCCAATGTTGCCGGAACCGCCGTTACCCACGTTGTTGAGGCTCGCCGTGTTGGTGGTGGAGTAGTTGGCCACGGCGTTGTTGGTGTTGGTCTGGGTGGCGCTGGAAACAGCGACAGCAGAACCGAAGATGAAGCTTTCGTCGGCGGTAGCCAGTGCAGCGGCGTTGTCTTGTTGGTTACCATCGCCGGCGGTGTTGTTCATGCCGACGTTGCCGTTGGTGCCGTTGGCCGAGTTGCTGACGCTGGCATCATTTTTGGTGCCCTGGTTGCCGACCAGGTTGCCCGAGCTGCTTTGCACATCGATCACGGCAGCCCCAGCGCCAGCACCGATTTGCAGCAGTTCTTCAAGGGTAGGGCCTTTTGGATCATGGTTGCCATGACCGTGTCCATTGCCATGCCCGTTACCATGACCGTGATCATCATCACGACCGCCTGCCTGTGCTGCGATTGCCATCACTGCTGCGAGTGCGAAAACCAGTGGTTTGAGAGCCATTGTAGGTTTCATGGTGTTTCTCCGTCGTGCTTATTAGTTGGTTAAGTGTTGGTACTTTCTAATTGCACTGCTTTTTGTTTGGGTCAGTCTGCGACCCGGATGCTCAGGGTGTTAGCCATGCGGTTCCCCACCCCGGCACTCTGGTTCACCTGGATTACCCCTCGGCTGCCGGTGAAGGCCTGGTCACTTGTCGTGACCTGGCGACTGCCGGGTGAGGTGCCAGTTGCTCCTGAGCTCGGTAACAACGCCACGTTCTGTTGGGAAAGGGCGCTATCGTCAACGCTCTGCGGGGCAGCACTGATGCTGACGCGCGTCACGTTGGCCATCTGGTTGTTGGCCCCGGCGCCCTGGTTCACGCCCAGGATTCCGTTGCCATTGCTGAAAGAGGTGCCGCCGATGGTGGCGCTCGCGTTGGTCGAGCGGTCGGCCGGTGTATTGATGCGCTGGATGACGCTGGTGGTTGCGCTGGATTCGGTGCCGATGGCGATGGCCTTGGTGTTGGTCTGCTGCATCTGGTCGCCGGCCGCCTGGTTGACGTTGTAGTTGCCTTTGTATTGGATGCCGGTGTCCTGAATGTTCGCGTTGTTCACAGAGCTGGGATCGGCCATGACGTTGGTGCAGGCGATCAGGGCAAGCAGGAGCAGGGAACGATTCATGTCATTGGCCTCCAGCCATGCGAGTCAGCGGAGCCAGGCCAGCGCCCATGGAGCGGTTGATGGTGTTGGAGATCGTGCCGCCACCGCCGCCGCCATGACCGGCGCTCATGCCGGGCAGACCGTTCTGATTGGTCAGGACATTCATCCCGGGCATGGTCGAATCGGGCGTGACCATGTTGCCGCGAATCGACGATCCGCTGGCTACACTGGCAAAGTCGCCGTCATTGAGTTCGGTGCTGGTCATCGCCTGGTCGATCCGACCGGTCGGGTTGGCGTTCACAGTCGTGGGGTAGGGGTCTTTGCCGCCGCTGCGGCCAATCGGGATCGGTTGCACGTCACGATTGAGGACGATCACGCCATTGCCTTCGGCCTGAACGTTGAAACTGATGAGTGTGCTGGCCGCTGATCCGATCAGCAGAAGGCAGGTAAAGGCTTTATTGAAGTTTCCCACGGTGGCCATTCCTTCTTCAGTGGGCTGAGCCTGTTCAGCGTTGTGAAGGAGATAGCCAAAGCTGTGCCGCTTTTTAAAAAGACCGGATTTTCAATGGGTTAGATGGAAAGGATGCAGCCGTGATACAAAATCTGTTTCAACCTTGAAACAGGCACTGCCCCCTGCAACCGGCCAAAGTCGTTGCAAAGCTCTGGAACAAGGGTTTGCGCGGAACTGTTTCAAGCGCTTAACAACTGCCATGACAAAGCGATGAAGCCCGTTGAGACGGGCACTTTGCAGTAGGGGGAGTGTTTCAGAAGTGGACACTTTTGGCCCAAAACAGGGGAAAAGCCGGGGCCAATGACCCGCGAATCGGGGTCAGGTGCGCAGCAACCCGGCCACCGCGCTGAATGCCTGGTCGCGTCGCTCCTGCCAATTGCCTTCGATGATCTGCAACGGTTGCCGGTGTTGATTCAGCCAGTCTCGGGTGGCGTTGAAGAAATCCATGCGTTCGCGCAGATCCGGTTGGCAGCGCTGGCCGTCGTCCGTCCACTCGACCTGTTGCGGAGAGAGCAGCAGGTGCAGGTCGTAATGCCGGGCCAGCAACTCGGTTTCCAGCCATGCCGGGCAGTCGCCGAACAGGGTCTGGCTCCACAGCATGTTGCTCAGCAGGTGGGTGTCGAGGATCAGCAACGGCGGACGTTGCACCCGTGCCTGATCTTCCCACTGCAACTGGCCGCGCGCGATCTCGGGAATATCCGCCAGACAGGTGTCCCGGGGATTGAGCTCGATGAACCGGCGCACGTACTCGTCCACGCGCAGGCCGCCGAATTGCTGCTGCAGGCCGGCAGCCAGCCAGCTTTTGCCGGTGGACTCCGGGCCGGTCAGGACAACCACTTTCATGGCTGCAGCGCCGGATCGGCCCGCCATTCCCGCCAGCCTTGCACCGCGATCAGGGTGAACAGGGCGTACAGCGCAGCGGTGAGGTAGAGGTCCTTATAAAGGAACAGGCCGACGAAGATCACATCCAGCACGATCCACAGTGCCCAGCACTGCAAGCGCTTTTGCGCCATCCACCATTGCGCGACCAGACTGAATCCGGTCAGCGCCGCGTCGAGCCAGGGTTGTGCGGCGTCGGTCCAGTGGGCCATGGCCGCACCGAGCAGCAGGCTGCCGACAGCACCGACCGACAGGGCCTGCGCAATCGATCGGGAATCGAGCCGGCTGACCTGACGCCCGTCGTGCGTCGCGCCGTGCCGGGTCCACTGCCACCAGCCATAGACTTGCAGCGCGGCATAAATCACTTGCAGCAACATGTCCGAATACAGCTTCACCTCGAAGAAGATCCAGCTGTACAGCAGCACCATGACCAGCCCGATCGGCCAGCACCACGGATTCTGTTTGACCGTCAGCCAGACGGCGATCACACCGAGGGCGGCGGCAAACAGTTCGAGCCCGGACATGCGCAATCCTTGAGAAGGGAAGAGGGGGCGGATTGTACCGGGAAAGGAGGCGCGGACAAGTTTTCGGGATGGCGGGGAGGTTTGCGCAAGAAACCTGAGCAAGCCCCCGTGTGGGAGCTGGCTCGCTCCCACACGGGTGCTGTGTTATACGCGGAACTGACGCAGCAAACCGTTCAACTGTTCGCTCAACTGACCCAGTCGCACGCTGGCTGCGCTCGATTGTTCGGCCGCCAGCGCGGTGCTGTGGGACAGACCTGCCGCCTGGGTGACGTTCTGGTTGATGTCCTCGACCACGTGCGCCTGTTGCAGGGTGGCGCTGGCAATCGAGGCGTTCAGGCCATTGAGGTTGCGCAAGGCCTGGCCGATGGCGTTCAGGCTGGCACCGGCGAGGCCGGCCTGCTCGATGGTCAACTGCGACGCCTTGCTGCTGTCGCCGATCACTTTTACCGCTGCCTCGGAGTGGTTTTGCAGACGTTCGATCATGCTCTGGATCTCCGCCGTGGACTTCTGCGTGCGCTGGGCCAGCAAGCGAACCTCGTCGGCCACCACCGCAAAACCGCGACCCTGTTCACCGGCTCGCGCCGCTTCGATCGCGGCGTTGAGCGCGAGCAGGTTGGTCTGCTCGGCAATCGAACGGATCACTTCCAGAACACTGCCGATCTGCGTGCTTTCGGCGGCCAGGGTGCGGATCACTTCCACGGCCTGATCGATGGTGCCGGACAGCTTGTCGATCTGCTGCAGGCTGCCGTCGATGTTGACCTGACCCTGTTGCGCCTGGGCTTCGGCATCGCGCATTTCACTGGCGGCGTGCTCGGCGTTCTTCGCCACGTCCTGCACGCCATAAGTGACTTCATTGATCGCGGTCGCCACCAGTTCCATCTGCTGCGATTGCTGCTGGCTGCGTTCCTGGGCCTGGGCCGCATCGTTGCCCAGTTCGCTCGACGACTGGCCGAGGGCACTGGCGGACAACTGCAAGTCACCGATCACCCGGCGCAGTTTGGCGGTGAAACCGTTGAAGTGATGGGCCAGTTGGGTGACTTCATCCTGACCGTGGGTGTCCAGGCTGCGGGTCAGGTCGCTTTCGCCGCTGGCGATGTTGGCCATGGCGTTCACGGTTTCCTGCAACGGTCGAACGATGCTGCGGGCAATCAGAATCACCAGCAGGGCCATGATCACCGCAATCACCAGACCGACGATCGAGGCCTTGATCACCTGGCCCTGGAACTCCGCCTGCACATCGTCGACGTATACGCCGGAGCCGATGATCCAGCCCCAGGGTTCGAACAGTTTCACGTAGGAAGTCTTGGCCACCGGCTCGCTGGCGCCCGGTTTCGGCCAGCGGTAATCGACCATGCCCGCGCCTTTGGCCTTGGCGATGGCGACCATCTCGTTGAACACCGCGAAGCCGTCCGGATCGCGGATCGCCGAGAGGTTCTGACCTTCGAGCTTGGGATTGGCCGGGTGCATGACCATCACGGGCGTGAGGTCGTTGATCCAGAAATAGTCGTTCTGGTCATAGCGCAGGCCACGAATCGCACTCATTGCCTGTTTCTGGGCGACATCGCGGGTCAGGGTGCCGGCCGCTTCCAGGCCTTGGTAATAGGCCAGTATGCCGCTGGCGGTCTGCACCACATGTTGGGTTTTCTGAGCCTTGGCGTGATACAGGTCATCGTGAATCTGCTTGAGCATCAATACGCCCAAGGTCAGCAACATGACCACCGCCACAACCAAGATGAGCCACAAGCGTCGGCTGATCGACACACTGCGCAAGCTGTTCATAACGCTGTCACTCCAGATTCTTTTTCTTGTAATAAGTCGCCGCCAGCATCCAACCACGTTTCGGTATTGAGGCATACGCGACGCAAGTCGTATAACGCGGCAGCGCTATTTCGGCTTGTCTGATAGGATTTCGGCCCCGCACGCAAAAACCTGAGTCGGTTTTGATTTTTCACGGAATTTTGACTGTTCCGTGTGGATCCTGTGCGCGCGGGAAGTCAGCTACGCTGAACGCAGTGAACGCTCTATATAAATACTATCGGGGCATGCAAACGCATCGCTTCTTCGGGGGATTGATGGATCTTTGGACCGCCTTGCAGGCACTGATTCTAGGAGTTGTAGAAGGGCTGACGGAGTTTTTGCCCATTTCAAGTACAGGACACCAGATCATTGTTGCGGATTTGCTCGACTTCGGTGGCGAGCGGGCCATGGCGTTCAACATCATCATTCAGCTCGGCGCGATCCTCGCAGTGGTCTGGGAGTTTCGCCGCAAGATCCTCGACGTCGTCGTCGGCTTGCCGACCCAGCCCGGTGCGCGACGTTTCACTGCCAACCTGCTGATCGCGTTCTTGCCTGCTGTGGTATTGGGGGTGATTTTTGCCGATCTGATTCACCAGTATCTGTTCAACCCGATCACCGTTGCCGCTGCGCTGGTGGTGGGCGGCATCATCATGTTATGGGCCGAACAGCGCCAGCATGAGGTGCACGCCGAAACGGTGGACGACATCTCCTGGAAAGACGCGCTGAAAATCGGCTTCGCCCAGTGCCTGGCGATGATTCCGGGTACTTCGCGTTCCGGCTCGACCATCATCGGCGGCCTGCTGTTCGGCCTGTCGCGCAAGACGGCCACCGAGTTCTCGTTCTTTCTGGCCATGCCGACCATGGTCGGGGCGGCGGTATACTCCGGCTACAAATACCGCCACATCTTCGTGCCGGCCGACGTTCCGGTGTTTGCCATCGGCTTCGTCACAGCGTTCATCTTCGCCATGATTGCCGTGCGCGGCTTGCTCAAGTTCATTGCCAGCCACAGCTACGCGGCGTTCGCCTGGTATCGGATCGTCTTCGGTCTGGTGATTCTGGCGACCTGGCAGTTCGGCTGGGTCGACTGGACGGCGGCCAAGCCATGAGTGATTCCCGCGCACGCCGCCCGGATCGCGGCCCCGCCGGCGGCCATATTCAGAATCTGAAATTGAAGCTGGTGGTGTTGGTTATCGTCTGCGCGTTGCCGCTGTTCGGCTCGCTGTCGATGTGGCTGCGCGGGATCTCGCTGATACCGCTGGCGGCCTATGGCCTTGTCAGCGTGCTGGCGTTCTTCATGTATTGGGCCGACAAGCGCAAGGCCCGCGCCGACGCCTGGCGTACACCGGAGAACATCCTGCACGCCGTGGAACTGGCCGGTGGCTGGCCGGGCGCCTTGATCGCCCAGCAAGTGTTCCGGCACAAGACGCGCAAGGTGTCGTTCCAGATCCTGTTCTGGATGATCGTGGCGCTGCATCAGGTGTTCTGGATCGATCAGCTGTTCCTGGGCGCGAACCTGCTGGCCTTGTTCTGAAACCACCCAAACCGGATTGCAGTTACAACAACAATCCCGCCTGCGTGCGTTTGGGCAATTTGCTCACCACCAATTGATGAGATCGCTGCAGCAACCCCTGCAACTCCTCGGCGCCCAAGGGGTAGGGCGGGTGCATGATGATCCATTGCGCCCGGGCCAGATACGGCGCCGGGTGGATGCCCGGGCGATCGCAATGGCCGAGAAACAGGTCCTTGTCGACCTTGAACGCCAGCGAATCGCCGCGCAGGCCTTGCAAGGCGAACATCTTGTTGCCGGCAATCGAAAACACCCGCACGCCTCCCCACTTGTAGTCTTCCCGAGCGCCGGGCAGTGCCAGGCAGAACGCGGCAACGTCCGCTTCGTTCATCTTTCCCTGTTTCATAACAACCGCTCCCCACACGCATTGAAGGATTCGACCAGATGATCGATCCACGCCCGCACCGCCGGCATCACTCCACGCCGGTGCGGATATACCGCTTGCAGCCAACCGCCGGGCAATGACCACTCGGGCAGCAATTGCACCATGGTGCCGTTGTTCAGTTCTGCTTCGCAAAACATCATCGGCAGCAGGGTGAAACCCTGGCCGGCCAGCACACAGGCCTTGCGCACGATGAAGTCGTCGATCCCCAACCGGGCCTCCAGCGCCAGGTCGCAGCTTTTGCCCTGCTGATCGAGCAGACGCACATGCACCAGGCGATCAGCTTCAAGCGCACCCAGTACCGGCAGGTTTTTCAGGTCCTGAGGATGTTTGATCTCATGACCGTCGATAAACCGCGGACTCGCCACCACCACCATTTGCGCCTGGCGCAGACGGCGGGTCACCAGCATCGGGTCCTCATCGCCGTGTTCGCGCACCCGCAGGGCGACGTCGATGCCTTCATTAATAAGGTCGACCCGGCGATTGAGCAGAACCATTTCCAGTTGCACCTGGGGGAATTTGCCGAGGAACGTGCTGATCACGATCGGCAGCATCTGATGGGCCAACCCTGTCGGGCAAGATACCCGCAGGCGCCCACGAGGTTCGCTGGACATGCTGGCGACGGCTTCGTCGGCCATTTCCGCTTCCAGCATCATCGCCTGGCAGTGGCGCAAATAACGCTCGCCGACGGAGGTGAGTTTCAGTTGCCGGGTGGTGCGTTGCAGCAGGCGCGCGCCGAGACGTTCTTCCAGTTCGGCGATGCGCCGCGACAGGCGTGACTTGGGAATGCCCAGCAAACGGCCGGCGGCGGCGAACCCGCCGGCCTCGACCACCTTGGCGAAATAGTAGAGATCGTTGAGGTCCTGCATGAGGAAAATCCGACTGTTCTATCAATGGGACAAACTATCGCATTTCAGGCGACTAATCAGCTATTGGTTTCATGGGTAGGATTGCCTCCATTCCGTCGCCGCCGGCGATTCATTCCAGGAGATTCCACATGAAACTGCTGCACATCGATTCGAGCATTCTGGGCGACAACTCGGCTTCCCGTCAGCTGAGCAGCCAGGTCACCAAAGCCTGGCAAGCCGCCGAGCCAAGCGCCGTGGTCACCTACCGCGACCTGGCTGCCGATGCCATCAGCCACTTCTCGTCCACCACCCTGGTGGCTGCCGGCACCTCCGCCGAACTGCGTAACGCCGCACAGCAGCACGAAGCTGAACTGAGCGCCACCACCCTGGCCGAGTTCATCGCTGCCGATGCCATCGTGATTGCTGCGCCGATGTACAACTTCACCGTGCCAACCCAACTCAAGGCATGGATCGACCGCATCGCCGTTGCCGGCCAGACTTTCCGCTACACCGAAGCCGGTCCCGAAGGCCTGTGCGGTGGCAAGAAAGTGGTAATCGTGTCCACTGCCGGCGGCATCCACGCCGGTCAGGCCAGCGGTATTGCTCACGAAGACTATCTGAAGCTGGTTCTGAATTTCCTCGGCATCACCGACATCGAGATCGTTCGCGCCGAAGGTCTGGCGTATGGCGAAGAAGTACGCAACAACGCTTTGACCAGCGCTCAAGCGAAGATCAGCGAGCAACTGTTCGCTGCCGCGTAAGGCTTGCGTAAAGAACAGCTCTCGTTCAGGCAATCCCCAAAAAACTCTGTATTCTGGTTCTGCAAGGGCCAGATACGGAGTTTTTTGTTTCTGACTGTTACATAATCTGGCCCGGGTTATGCAGTCAAACGATCAACGTCTGAGTGCAACGCTGCACCGGACCCGCGAAGCGCCGCGTTCCGGGCATCGCGGTGAAACGGATCTTTCGATTGAGTAACAAACAGGGTGGGGCATCCCATGATGCGTCTTTGTGCAACGTTACTGATTTGCCTGCTCGGCAGCCTGAATTCAGTGCACGCTGCGCCCGGGCTGCATCAGCACTGGAGCGTCGGCTATCACGAGATGACGTTCCTCGATCCGCTGGATCTGCAACCGATGCGCGCCATCGCCTTTTACCCTTCCAGCGACCGCGAACATGTCAGCCTGCTCGAGGGCTATTCGGTCGAAGCCGGCGAAGACACCAAGGTCGCCATTGGCCGCTTTCCGATGCTGATGCTGTCCCACGGCAACACCGGCACGCCGCTGGCGCTGCATGACCTCGCCACTTCGCTGGCACGCAAGGGCTTTGTCGTGGTGGCGGTGATCCATCCCGGCGACAACTCCCGGGATCACAGTCGTCTCGGCACGCTGAGCAACCTGTACGGGCGGCCGATCCAGATTTCCGAAGCCATCACCGCGACCCTCGGCGACCGCATGCTCGCGCCGTTCGTCAACGCCGATCAGGTGGGGGTCATCGGTTACTCGGCGGGTGGCGAGACGGCGCTGATCCTGTCGGGTGCGACGCCGGATCTGGATCGCCTGCGTCGGTATTGTCAGGAGCGTCCGGACGACCGCGACGCCTGCAACACCCAGGGCGAATTGATCGTCGACCGCGATGACCTGCAACCGGTGGCCGATCCCCGCGTGCATGCGCTGTTGCTGATGGCGCCGCTGAGCCTGAAATTCGGCCGGCATACCCTGGCCGACGTGCACGTGCCGGTTCTGCTGTACAGCGGCGACGGTGACAAACTGGTGGCCTTCGACAAAAACGCCGCGGCTCTGGCGCGCAAACTGCCGACGGCGCCGGACTTCAAATTGCTGGCCGGGGCAGGGCACTTTGTATTCATGGCGCCGTGCAATGAAGAGCAGATCCGCGCGATGCCGGCACTGTGCACCGACGCCGACGGGGTGGATCGTGAAGACATTCATCGCAACCTGATTTCCGAGGCCGGGCGGTTTTTCTCCCATGCGCTGGGCAAGCCGAATCGGGCGGGGATGCAGACGGCGGATCAATAGGTCATCTGTCCGGGGTTATACCGCCCGGCGCTTGAGCAACAAGGTCAGCCCCAGCCCGCTCACCGACAGCAACGCCGCGCAAAAGAAAATCCACGAATACCCCAGGTTCAGCGCTACGGCGCCCATCAGCGGCCCGGCAATCGCCAGCGCCAGGTCGAAGAACACCGCATAAGCGCTCAACCCCGCGCCACGACTGGAGTTGGGCACTTGCTTGATCGCCTCGACGCCCAGCGCCGGATACACCAGCGACAGGCCGAACCCGGTCAACCCGGCACCGATCAACGCATAACCGGTCGAGGGGGCCAGCCACAGCAGCGCCAGGCCAACGGTTTCAATGGTCATGCAGGCGATGGCCGAGGTGAACCCGCCGAAGCGACTGATCGCTGAGATGAACACCAGCCGCGACAGAATGAAACACACGCCGAACACCGTCAGGCAGTACGCCGCGCCGGTCCAGCCGCGATTCAGGTAATACAGAGTAATAAAGGTGGTCAGTGTGCCGTAGCCGATCGAGGCCAGGCTCAGGCTGGCGCCAAACGGAGCAATCCGCCCGAACACCGCCCAGAACGGCAGGCGCTCGCCGCGCACCACCGGCACCGACGGCTTGTTGCGGATCAACAGCAGCGCCGCGCCGGCCAGCAGCGAAAGGACGATGCCCAGACTCTCGAAGCCATAGTCGGCAACCATCACCACCCCCAGCGGCGCGCCGATGGCAATGGCGCCGTAGGACGCGATGCCGTTCCAGGAGATCGAACGTGCGGTGTGTTCGGCGCCGACCTGGCCCATGCACCAACTGATGGTGCCGACGCCGATCAGGCCTTGGGCGATCCCCAGCAGCAGACGGCCGGCAATCAGGATCAGCAAACTGAGCAGCGGAACGCTTTGCAGCAACGTCGACATCAGCGTCAGCACTCCGCTGAGGACAATTCCCGACAAACCATAAATGATCGCCCGTTTGGTGCCGACGGTATCGGACATGCGCCCGGCCATCGGCCGGCTGAGCAGGGTGGCGAGGTATTGCGAACCGATCACCAGCCCCGCGATGACGGCGCTGAAACCCAGTTGCTCGTGGACGTAACCGGGCAGTACGGCGATTGGCAGACCGATGCAGAGAAAGGCAATGAAGGTATAGAAAACGATGGAGACGATCTGCAGGGTGATCGCCATTGAGCTTTGCGGTGGCTGTTGCTGCGCAGACATGAGGGCTCGTTCGCGGGCGGCGGTGGGAGAGCTGCATCATGGCTTTTGTGCACAACAAAAGAAAGCAGGCTAACTATTTTTCTCCTCCGAAGCGCAATCCACCTGCAGGACCTCATCCCACAAGTCTTTTTCCGCTGAATGCAAAAAGCCCCGTCACCAGGGACGGGGCTTTCACTTGCCGCTTGTTGCTAAAAACTCAACGCTGCTTTTTAGAACACCACACCCTGACTACGCAGGTAGTCATCGTAGGTGCCGCTGAAGTCGGTCACGCCGTTCGGGCTCAGCTCGATGATGCGAGTGGCCAGGGACGATACGAATTCACGGTCGTGGCTGACGAAAAGCAGCGTGCCCGGATAGTTTTCCAGCGCCAGGTTGAGCGCCTCGATCGATTCCATGTCCAGGTGGTTGGTCGGTTCGTCCATCACCAGCACGTTCGGCTTTTGCAGGATCAGCTTGCCGAACAGCATGCGGCCCTGTTCACCACCGGAGATGACTTTGACCGACTTGAGGATTTCGTCGTTGGAGAACAGCATGCGGCCCAAGGTGCCACGAATCATCTGCTCGCCTTGAGTCCACTGGCCCATCCAGTCGAACAGGGTGACGTCGTCTTCGAAGTCATGGGCGTGGTCCTGAGCGTAGTAGCCCAGCTCGGCGCTTTCGGTCCATTTCACCGAGCCGGCGTCCGGGGTCAGTTCGCCCATCAACGTACGCAGCAGGGTGGTCTTGCCGATACCGTTCGGGCCGATGATCGCGACACGCTCGCCGGCTTCGACGGTGAAGCTGAAGTTCTTGAACAGGGTCTTGCCGTCGAAGCCCTTGGACATGTGCTCGATGGTCACGGCCTGACGGTGCAGCTTTTTGGTCTGCTCGAAACGGATGAACGGGCTGACACGGCTCGATGGCTTGACCTCGGCCAGCTGGATCTTGTCGATCTGCTTGGCGCGGGAAGTGGCCTGCTTGGCTTTCGAGGCGTTGGCCGAGAAGCGGCTGACGAACGTTTGCAGTTCGGCGATCTGCGCTTTCTTCTTGGCGTTGTCCGACAGCAGTTGCTCGCGGGACTGGGTCGCTGCGGTCATGTACTCGTCATAGTTGCCCGGGAACAGGCGCAGTTCGCCGTAGTCCAGGTCGGCCATGTGGGTGCAGACGCTGTTGAGGAAGTGACGGTCGTGGGAAATGATGATCATGGTGCTGTTACGCGCCGTCAGAATCGTTTCCAGCCAACGAATGGTGTTGATGTCCAGGTGGTTGGTCGGTTCGTCGAGCAGCAGCACTTCCGGATCGGAAAACAGTGCCTGGGCCAGCAATACACGCAGCTTCCAGCCTGGCGCGACTTCGGTCATCGGGCCGAAATGCTGTTCCAGCGGAATGCCCAGGCCCAGCAGCAGTTCACCGGCGCGGGATTCGGCGGTGTAGCCGTCCATTTCGGCGAACTCGGTTTCCAGCTCGGCCACGGCCATGCCGTCTTCTTCGCTCATTTCCGGCAGCGAGTAGATGCGATCGCGCTCGGCCTTGACCTTCCACAGCTCTTCATGACCCATGATCACGGTGTCGATCACGGTGAATTCTTCGTAGGCGAACTGATCCTGGCGCAATTTACCCAGACGCACGTTCGGCTCGAGCATGACCTGACCGCCGGACGGCTCGAGGTCGCCGCCGAGGATTTTCATGAAGGTCGACTTGCCGCAACCGTTGGCACCGATCAAGCCATAACGGTTGCCGTTGTTGAATTTGACCGAAACGTTTTCGAACAGCGGCTTGGCGCCGAACTGCATCGTGATGTTAGCTGTAGAAATCAAAGGTTTATCCTGCGAAGCATTCTGAGTAGCGAGGGTGCGGCCGGAGCGCTTGGCCCGAGTCGAAGCGCGCTGAGGCGGGTTTTCCCGTCATCAACCAAGGGGGCGCATAAAGTTTGGCGGCGATTGTACTGGTCTGGCTCTTTAAACGATAGGGCGCTGACATCCCGATTGCCGATTGGCGCAAACGCCGGACAGTTTTTCACAGATGAAGGTTCACTATTGGTTACAAAGTGTGGCTAAAATGCCATCCATTCACCCAGCGCCTTGTACGGCGCGGGCTCAGGGATGCGCCACCGGGACGCTGTTTTGTATCAGACCACTGCCACCCACCTTTGGCTTTAGCCTTTCAGGCGCGCAGTTTGTTCACTTCTGACGTGTGACGATTTCCGTGAAACTCATCATTGCCGCAATTTATGTCATTTCCATTGCATACGTTCACCTTCGCGGTCGCGTGCGCCACAAGCTCGGTCGCCAACTGAGCGATCACTCGACGTTTCTCGCGCCGATCAACTGCTTCCTTTATCTGTTCTCGAAGATTCCGAACAAGCCGTACCTCAATCCGGCGGATTTTCCGGATCTGAGCCCGTTGCAGGCGCATTGGGAGGAGATCCGCGAAGAAGGCCAGAATCTGCTGCGTGCCGGCGAGATCAAACGCTCGAACCAGTACGACGATGTCGGCTTCAACTCGTTCTTCAAGACCGGCTGGAAGCGCTTCTACCTGAAGTGGTACGGCGACAGCCACCCGTCGGCGATGAAACTGTGCCCGCGTACCACTGAACTGGTGCAGAGCATCGGTTCGATCAAGGCGGCGATGTTCGCTGAACTGCCACCGGGTTCGAAACTGGTGCGCCACCGCGACCCGTACGCCGGTTCGTACCGCTATCACCTGGGCCTGGAAACGCCGAACGCCGCCGGTTGCTACATCAACGTCGACGGCGAGAACTACCACTGGCGCGACGGCGAAGCGGTGATGTTCGACGAAACCTACATTCACTACGCGGAAAACACCACCGACCAGAACCGCATCATCCTGTTCTGTGACGTTGAGCGTCCGATGAAGTACCGCTGGGCGGCGGCCTTCAACGGCTGGTTCAGCCGGACCGTGATGTCGGCGGCGGGCGCGCCGAACGATGCCGGGGACCGCACCGGTGGCATCAACCGGTTGTTCACCAAAATCTACAAGATCCGTCTGCGTGGCAAAGAGCTCAAGAAGCGTAATCGCAAGCTCTACTATCTTGAGAAGTGGGCGATCTTCGCGGCTTTGCTGGCGATCTTTATCTGGATCTGAGATTTGTGGCGCCAGGATTGGCGCCTTCGCGGGCTTGCCTCCAAGAAGCCCGCACCTCCAGCCGAGGACCGGTCTGACCGACCTCATTCCCCCGAAGCTTTTTTGGCCTTCCTGGCCGGTGCCGATTTGCTGGCCGCTTTCGCTTTGGGCTTGCTCGGCGCTTTCCCGCCGAGGCTGCGCTTGAGCAGCTCGGTCAAGTCAATCACATCCGCTGTTTTGCGCGCTTCCTCGCCGCCCACCGTCTCGACATCCTCGATCTTGCCTTCATGGGCCTTTTTCTCCACCAGGGCCATGATCTTGTTCTCGAACTCGTCGTTGTAGTCCTCCGGCGTCCAGTCCGCGCTCATGTCTTCCACCAGACGCCTGGCCATTTCCAGCTCACCCTTGGCCAGTTGCGGTTTGGTCACTTCGCTGCCCAGCGCGAGTTCATCGAGACTGCGCACCTCCCGGGGCCAGCGTAATTTCACCAGTACCAGCGCTGATTCGAGCGGCATCAAGGCGGCCAGATATTGCCGCGTGTGCAGGACCACCCGGGCGAGGGCAACTTTTTTGGTCTTGCTCAGGGTTTCGCGCAGCAAGGCGTAGACCTTGCCGCCGCGTTTGTCCGGCGCCAGGTAATAGGGCGTGTCGATGTTCTGCAAGGGGATCGATTCGCTGTCGACGAAAGAGAAAATGTCGATGGTCTGGGTCGACAGCGGATGCGCCGAGCGAATTTCTTCTTCACTGAGCACTACGTAGCGACCCTTTTCATAGGCCACGCCTTTGACGATGTGTTCCTTGGTGACTTCCTTGCCGGTCACCTTGTTCACCCGTTTGTAGCCCACCGGATCCATGCTGCGGCTGTCGAGCCAATCGAAGTCCACGCCTTGGGACGATGTGGCGGAAACCAGTGCGACGGGGATGTGAACCAGCCCGAAACTGATTGCGCCTTTCCAGATTGCCCGAGCCATGGTGGTGTCCTCCGAGTGATGTTCAGGTGACTGATGGCCGGGCGCAAAAGTTTCCTGTTTGTCGAGGGGAGAGGCCGTCAGGTCAAGTCGTGTTACATCTTGCGGACACATAAGCGGTTAACAAATCCGAACCCTCGGCGTAGCGTGGACTCGAAGGCTCAATTCCATGTGCATCGAGAGAGGCCGTCCATGAACCGTTTCCTGCTTGGCATCGCTGTCCTGATCCTCGGTGGAGGCCTGGCGCACGCGGATGGCGCGTCGCCGTCGTCGGCTCTGTTGCTGGCGCAAAGTCCGACCGGCAACAGCAATAATCCCTACAACAGCCCGATCCGCCGGGCCAACCCCAACAGCATGCAGGGCACTCAGCCCAGCGCCCCGACCATTCGTGGGCCGAACACCGTTCCGGTGCCACGCCCGCCGACCCTGGACAATCGCGGCATTGGCAATGGCCAGCCGCAACGTTCGGTGCCGAGCACGCCACCGACCTTCATTCCCAATCCACCTTCGCGCAGTACCGACAGCAACCGTTGAGCGTTGTCGCTTTCTTTCAACGAACAAAAGGAATCGTGCATGTTGCGTAAAACCCTGCTGGCCAGCCTGTGTGCCGGCGCCCTGATCAGTTTCACCGCCCCGAGCTTTGCAGCGGCTCCCAAAGAATTGCAGAGCGAGCAAGGCACGCTGGAAGTCACGACTCTCGCCCAGGATCTGGAACATCCGTGGGCCTTGGCGTTCCTGCCGGATCGCCAGGGCATGCTGGTCACCGAGCGTCCCGGCAATCTGCGGGTGGTGGGCGTCGACGGCAAGCTGTCGGCACCGATCAGCGGAGTGCCGAAGGTCTGGGCCGAGGGCCAGGGTGGGTTGCTCGATGTGGCGCTGTCACCGGACTTCAAACAGGATCGGTTGGTGTACCTGTCCTACGCCGAGGGCGGGGGCGCTGGCGACAAGGCCGGAACGGCTGTGGGACGCGGGCGTCTGGCGGATGACCTGAAAACCCTGAAGGACTTCAAGGTGATCTTTCGCCAGGAGCCGAAACTGTCGGTCGGCAATCACTTCGGCTCGCGGCTGGTGTTCGATCGCGACGGCTATCTGTTCATCACTCTGGGCGAAAACAACGACCGCCCGACCGCGCAGGATCTGGACAAGCTGCAAGGCAAAGTCGTGCGGATCTTCCCGGACGGCAAGGTGCCGGACGACAACCCTTTTGTCGGTCAGTCCGGGGTACGCCCGGAGATCTGGTCCTACGGCCATCGCAACCCGCAGGGCGCGGCGCTCAACCCGTGGACCGGCACCCTCTGGGAAAACGAACACGGCCCACGCGGTGGCGATGAGGTGAACATCATCGAACGCGGCAAGAACTACGGTTGGCCGCTGGCGACTCATGGCATCAACTACAACCTGCTGCCGATTCCGGAAGCCAAGGGCAAGACCGCCGAGGGCACTGTCGGCCCCCATCATGTGTGGGAAAAGTCACCGGGTGTCAGCGGCATGGCGTTCTACGATGCAGACCGGTTCAAGCCCTGGCAGCACAACGTATTCATCGGCGCGCTGGTGAGTCAGGAGCTGATCCGCTTGCAGTTCGAGGGCGACAAGGTCGTGCATGAGGAACGTCTGTTGGGCGAACTCAAGCAGCGGATCCGTGACGTACGGCAGGGGCCGGACGGCTATCTGTATGTGCTGACGGACGAGTCCAATGGCTCGTTGTACAAGGTTGGCTTGAAATAGCCGGTGGGCGAGGGAGGCAGCCTCCCTCGCGCTCCTCTCAAGGAAGAGGTTTCTGCATGCGCAACGCATCGGTATGGTCTTCGTAGTAATCGTGAATCAACCCGAAGCGCCGGTAGCCATTGCGCTCGTACAAGGCAATAGCGACGGGGTTGTCGATGCGAACCTCCAGTCGCAGATGGGTGCAGCCATGCTCGGCCGCACAGGCCTCGACGTGTTGCAGCAGCCGCCTGCCCCATCCACCGCCCCGGGCCGTGTCGGCAATCGCGATCGAATACAGCCGCGCCGACGAGGTGCCGCGTCGAAACAGCAGCAGTGCATAGCCGAGCAATTGGCCTTCGCTTTCGATCACCCGCAACTGCCCGTGTGCCCGGTCGATCATCCAGCGAAAGCTGCGGCGGGTCAGGCGATCCGTAGTGAAACAACGCAGTTCCAGCGCGAGCAGCGCCGGTAGATCATCCATTACCGCCAAGCGAAAAACAGTATCCATATGACCGCCGTAAAAGTTACGTAACGAAACGGGACTTTTGGAAAATCCCGTGCTTAATAGAAATGGTCTTGTTCTCCAACGGATCGATTTCTATGTCAGCGGTACAGGGTCATTGGCGCGAAGTATCCAAACAAAGTTTACCGGCAGCAACCTGTTTGAGCCCGGTTGCAATCACTTCCAGTCAAGTCTTGATCATCGTCGAACGCAAGGAAGATTGGGCCTCGTACTTTCCCAGCGAGGACATCGTCAGCGCCCAGGAATACCTGGAACAGACCCGCGACGGCGAGTCGGGCAAGCGGGTGCAGGTGATCAACCTGTGCCGCAGCTACAAGTATCTGGGCCATGGCTACTATTGTTCGCTGCTGGCCGAGGCACGGGGGCACAAGGTGATTCCGTCGGTGCGCACCATCAGCGAACTGACGCGCAAGGCACTTTACGGTCTTGCGCTGGATGACCTCGACAAGACCCTGGAAAAAGCCCTCAGTCATCATCTTTACAACGATACCGAAGGCTTCACGCTGACCCTTTATTTCGGCAAGACCCATATAGAGCCGCTTCAGGATCTGGCACGGCAGTTGTTTGAAGTGTTTCCCTGCCCGATCCTGTTAGTTGAGTTTCGTCGAACTAACGGCTGGCACATCGAAGGCATCAAGTCCGGTGCCTTGCACAAGTTGCGCGACGATCAGGAAGATCAGTTCGCCAATGCCCTGGACAGTTTCAGCCGTAAAGTCTGGCGCGTCCCGCGATCCCGGCGAATGGCGCGCTACGACCTGGCGATCCTCCACGATCCGCAGGAAGCGCTGCCGCCCTCCAACGCGCAGGCGCTGGAAAACTTCATCCGGGTCGGTAGAGGCATGGGCATCGAGGTGGAACTGATCGAGCGCAAGGATTACGCGCGACTGGCCGAGTACGACGGCCTGCTGATCCGCGAAACCACCAGCGTCGACAACCACACTTACCGCTTTGCCAAGAAGGCCGAAAGCGAGGGGCTGGTGGTGATGGACGACCCGGCGTCGATCCTGCGTTGCACCAACAAGGTCTACCTGACCGACCTGCTCAACAGCCATCAACTGGGTATGCCCGCCACCGAAATCCTCTACAAGGAGCGACCGGAAGACTTCGAGCGTGTCGGCGAGCGCCTCGGTTTTCCGCTGGTGCTGAAGATTCCCGATGGCTGTTTTTCCCGTGGAGTCATCAAGGTCGAAAGCCAGCAGGCGCTGCTCGAAGCCACCGCCGAACTGTTCGAACATTCGGTGCTGTTGCTGGCCCAGGAGTTCTTCTACACCGACTACGACTGGCGCATCGGCGTGCTCAACCGCAAACCGATCTTCGCCTGCCAGTACTTCATGTCCAAGGGCCATTGGCAGATCTACAACCACAAGGCCAAAGGCCAGGACGTCAACGGCGAGTGCCGCACGCTGGCGGTTCACGAGGCGCCGCGCGCGGTGGTGGAACTGGCGGTGAAGACCGCCAACCTGATCGGCGACGGCCTCTACGGCGTGGACCTGAAGCAGGCGGGCGACAAAGTGGTGGTCATCGAAGTCAACGACAACCCGAACCTCGACGCCGGGATCGAAGACGCGTACTTGCAGGACGATTTGTATTCGCTGGTGCTGGAAGAGTTCGTGCGGCGTCTGGAACTCAAGCGTCGCGGCCAGGCCTGGTGAGGCGCCGATGATCCACAGCTTTGCATTGAATGATGGCGGGTTGCAGCGGGTCGAGCGGCTCGACGCGCAGGTGATGTTGTTCAGCAATCCCGATGTCGCCGAGCGCGACGTGCTGCACAGCCATTTCAAGGTCGATGAGCATGCGCTGGCCTCGGCGCTCGATCCGGACGAGGTGTCGCGCATCGAATTCCACCCCGACCACTTGTTTCTGATCTGGAAACGTCCGGAAAACTATTCCGGCGGTGGCAACCTGGCGTTCGAAGTGGCGTCCTGCGGGCTGCTGTTCTCACCGGGGCAGTTGTTGGTGATCGCCACCGACGACACGCCGCTGCACGGCCTCGGCACCCGCCAGCCGCTGAACACACCGCTGGATGTGCTGCTCGACCTGCTGTTCCACAACATTCATCACTACCTCGGGCATTTGAAGGTGATCAAACTGGTCGCCCGGGAGTTGCAGCAAAAATTCAACGCCTCGATGCAGAACCAGCATCTGGTGCAGATGTTCAACCTCAGTGAAAGCCTGATCTATTACATCAACGCCCTGCACAGCAACGGCGCGGTGCTCACGCGACTGCGCAACCACGCGCAAAAGCAGGGCTTTGGCGGTGAGGTGCTGGGGCAGATCGACGACCTGATCATCGAAAACAACCAGTGCTACAAACAGGCGGAAATCTATTCCACGGTGTTCTCGGGCCTGATCGACGCACGCGGCAATCTGATGAACAACAGCATGAACAACCTGCTGCGCAAACTGACGCTGATCAACGTGGTGTTTCTGCCGCTCAACCTGATTGCGAGCATTGGCGGCATGTCCGAATTCAGCATGATGACCGCCGGCACGCCATGGTGGGTGTCGTATCCGCTGTTTCTGGCGGCAATGATGCTGGGGGCAGGGGGGATGTTGTTCGGGCTCAGGCGTCTGGCGAAATGACGGACGCGGGGCGTTTGCGCTCCTGCAGGCCTCGGGTCACCAGATACAACAACGGCCCGACGGACACAAACACTGCTGTCAGCAACAGATACGGCACCACCGACCAGCCTGACTGCCCGCGTTTGCGTGCGTCCTTGTACATCCAGATGCCGGCCAAAGTCGCCAGCAGGTAAAGATCGATCACCACCTGCGCGGTATCAGGGTGCGACATAAGACTGATGCCGAAGTCGACCAGTGATTGCTCGGCTTGAAGCATTACGGCAGCGGTGTAGCCGCTGAATGCGATCAACGCGGTGAGGGGCAGGGCAATGGACATCATGCATTCCTTCCTTGGTCAGATGAGCGAATGGCCAGCCTACAGACCTGGCGCAAAATTCGCCATTGACTTGCCCCTGACCTCCGGGCTAATTTCCAGCCCATGACTTCCACCGTATTGCGCTGCCAGCCAAGCATTATTACCGCCATTCCTCATTTGGCGGGCTAGCTCACGACTGCAGCACCCAACCCGCCCTAGAGGCGGGTTTTCACTTTCTGTCTCCGGGGTTTTGATCAAAGCCAAGGAGACGATCATGCCGTACAGCCTCGACCAGCAAGCCCTGCTTGAGCAATACGTGAAAAGGATTCTTGCCGCGCCGGTCTACGACCTGGCGGTGCGCACGCCGTTGCAGTCGGCCCCGGCGCTGTCCGAAGCGCTAGGCAACCGGATTCTGCTCAAGCGCGAAGACCTGCAACCGACCTTCTCCTTCAAGATCCGTGGCGCCTACAACAAACTGGTGCAACTGAGCGACGCACAAAAGGAACGCGGCGTGATCACCGCATCGGCGGGCAATCATGCCCAAGGGGTGGCCTTGGCGGCGCGCGAGTTGGGGATCTCGGCGACCATCGTCATGCCCGCCACGACCCCGGAGTTGAAGGTGCTGGGTGTGCGAAGTCGTGGGGGCGAGGCGCTGCTGCACGGCGCCAGTTTTCCCTTCGCCCTGGCCCATGCGCTGCAACTGGCCGAACAGACCGGGCGTACCTTCGTATCGCCATTCGATGACCCGGACGTGATCGCCGGGCAGGGTACGGTGGCGATGGAAATCCTGCGCCAGCACCAAGGCGCGCTGGATGCGATTTTCGTCCCGGTCGGCGGTGGCGGATTGATCGCCGGCATCGCGGCGTACGTCAAATACCTGCGGCCGGAAGTGCGGATCATCGGTGTGGAATCGGAGCATTCGGCCTGTCTTCAAGCCGCGATGCAGGCCGGACAGCGCGTGGTATTGGCTGACGTCGGAACGTTCGCCGATGGTGTGGCGGTGGCGCAGATCGGCGAGTACGGCTTTGAAATCTGCCGCTTCTGTGTGGATGAAGTGATCACGGTCAGCAACGACGAACTCTGCGCCGCGATCAAGAATATCTACGACGATACCCGCTCGATCACCGAGCCTTCCGGGGCATTGGCGGTTGCTGGCATCAGGCGCTACGTGGCGCGAAGCGGCGTCCGTGGGCAGACCCTGGTGGCAATCGACTCAGGCGCGAATATCAACTTCGACAGCCTGCGCCATGTCGCCGAGCGCGCCGCTGCGTGCGGCGTCCCGGCGTGAAACAGCAAAAGAAACGGCGCTTTGAAAAAAGCGCCGTAAGTGGTTCGACTACTCGGTAATGGCGGTGCCGACCTTGTCCGAAGCCGACCAGATGCGGTAGCGGACTTCGACGTCCTGCGGCGCGTAAATCACCACCGGCAGTTTGCTGTTGTAGCGCAACGTGAAGCCGTCGCCGGTCACGGGGACGAATTTGCGGATTTTCTTGTTGCCTGGGCAGGCCATCATCGTGCTCACCGGACCGTTGACTTTCTCCAGTCGGTAGAACGGATAGCCCCAGCCTTCGAGGTTTTTCTCTTCCAGCGTTCCACCCAGGTGCTGGCGATTGCAATCGACTTCAAGGGTTTTGCCAGCGAGGATTTCGACTTTGAAGTTTTCTTCCTCAGCCTGTTGCGGCAGGTGAATGACCTGGCGGGTGAAACCGGCTTCGGCCTTTGGATAGGGTGCGGTGTCTTCGAGCCTGGCCGCGTTGGCGAAGGTGCAGAGGCTGGCGAGCATCAGCCCGGTGGTCGCATAAACGCGTAAAGAACCCATGAAAGCCTCCTGGCGGGTGTAGGGTGGTCAGTGGGCATTCTTACCGTCGTGGGCGTCGAATGCAAACCGGCGGCGGGTTGCAGATTGCAGTGCCGCAGCGGCCGATTCTTGCATTTTGCAACTGGCCAGATACTGGCCATGCCGCCAAGTGCTTGATTTCATGAGGTCCGAAACTACCCGATGAAAGGCATGCTTTATGCGTCTATTTGGTGCAGCGCACCGGGTTTGGGCGCCTACACTCCAATGGGCATTTCGCAGTACAGCCGCTTTTCGCACCCAGGGAACAACGGGGATACACCCGTAGCGGGTCAGTTAAAGCGGTCGATGTGAATACTTGATTGGCAGTCTTACAAAAAGGAGAGGATTCGCCATGTTTTTGTCTGCCTTGGAACTTCGTAACATCATTGAAAGCAGTTTTCTGCCGAAACGCTGCCAATGCACGCTGTCCCCGGATCTGTCGATGACTGTCAAGGTTTTCGGCGATCACCAGACCGATCAGGTTGATCTGCTGGTCAGCGGTATCGATGCGAGCCAGCTCAATGGCTGCCGCGAAATCAACGATCTGATCGCCGGGCTGCGTACCGATCTGGCGCAACATACCGCGTCGCATCATTTCACACCGCGATCTAAAGCCGTTTAACCAACCGTTTCACTCAGTTCGACCGTCACGCGCCGGGCCTGCACGAAACCAAGGCCCAGCGCGAGCTCGACCACCACCGCCAGCAGAATCCCCGGTCCGGCGTGGCCATTGAGCCATTCGCCGAAACCCAGTACGGCCAAGCCCAGGCAACCGACGATGAAACCGCTGCTCAGCGCATTGCGCGCCATCGACGGCGGTGCGTTGCGCACCAGATAAAACATCACTCCCAGCGCCGCGAACAGCACCGCACTGCGCCGCGCGACGAAACCTGTCCCCTCGGAGTATTCAATGCTCCAGATCGCCAGCAATCCATCCGGTAAAAAGCCCCAGATCAGGGCCAGTAGAAAACACAGCGAAGAAGTGATGCCCGACAACGTGCGAAACGACAACTGCATGGCGAATCCTTGCGGCAGTGAGGAGGGTCTTGAGCATAACTCCGACACTCCTCACACGACTACCGCCAACCCGCAAATCAGAGTTTTCTGTCAGTTCTGGAAGTCACAGGCGTCATACATTTTCCGGTAACTGATTTCCTCGGGTTTGCCGGTGTTGTCGATGTACTTCATGTCGGCGGTAATCACCTTGCACTGTTGCGTTTGTGGTTCGCTCATCGAAATGACCTTGGCCACGTGCAGCGGCATGCCGTACTCGTAAGGCACGGCTTTGGAGTTGGTTGTGCTGTCGTTGGCCTGGGCCAGTCCGGTGAACGCGGTGCAGGTGATGGCGATGGTGAGCAGGAATGGGCGAATGTTCATTGAGTGACTCCCGTGCGACGGAAAGAAAGTCCGGCGTGAAACACGCCAGACCTGCCGCACTGGGCGTCAGCAACGGGCTGAGGGCGTGCGGTTCAGTAGAGTCTTTGACTGCGGCGTTAAGCGATGGTTAAGCAGACTGAACGCCGGCTGTCAGGGAGTGGGGCGGTTTTCTTCGGGATGCGGGGCGGATTCCTACAAGGGTGGATGCCTTGTCTGCTTTCGGTGGCTGGAACGGGGCGGATATTGTTTGGCGTCACTGCAAAATCAGTGACTTAGGTTTGGTCACCTAATTTAATCACCTGTGCAACTGTGCCATCATTCGCCCGGCGGACAACCCTGTCCTCTGAGTGCATTGCTGTGGCGGCTGTGTGCAGGCTCGCCTTCGGGCGAACCGAGTTGGTGATTTCTCGGGTGACCAAGCTTGTACACAGTCCGCCTCCCACCGTTTGGTCACGGTGTTGGCGGTAACTTTCCGCTAATTCGAGTAATCACCATGCCGACAATAAATCCGCTCCCCAACCGCTATTTCCGCCTCAACAGCTGCGTCACCGAAAGTGCGCCCATGTTGATCGACACCGAAGCCAACCCCAAAGACATCCTCGAAGCCGCCGTCCAGCGCGTCCGCGCGTGCAGCGATCTGCTCGAAACCCTGCATTGCCTGTGCTTCAAGCACTCCGATGTCCAGGACATCCCCCACATTACCCATGCGCTGTACCTGTTGGCGCAGGATGGCAATGATCTGCTGCAGGTTGCGCAGCAGCGGATGTTAAGTTGGCAGGCGCCGATTTAAATACGTCAGATAGAAAAAGGGAGTCCGCTAAGACTCCCCCTTGATCTGGCACTGGCTGCGATGATCAGCTTATTCGGTGCAACCCGGATAAATCGTGCCATTTGGCATCTACTTCATAGTCGAAACTATCCAAAACCAATGGGCAGCCGCCTTCAACACTCATTAAAGGGACCTGAAACTGCGCAGTCTGTGCTTTCTCGCTTAGCGGTTGCTTGAAAAACTTGAACCCCGGATGCTCCCGTCCTTTTCTCACCGGCACGCTACAAGTTTCACCCAGGCGAGGCACGTACTGCGCCTCGCCCCTGATCTGAAACCCCGGTGGTAGCTCGGTCACCAAAGTGAAGCTGTCTTTCTGCGCCATCGAGCATCCAGTGACTACAAGCGCGAAGAACCCAACTATCAAAGCGCGGGTCGCGACGGTCAGGTTCTTTTGGTCAAGACGGATATTCATACCTAAGTTACGCAGTCCTTAACTGGGCGCTACCCGCTTGAGGAATCATCGCGATCTGCACCTCGACGTTGTTTTCTTTTTTCGCCAACCAGCGTTCGACGTTCTGCTCATGTTCCGGCGTCTGGAATGCAGAACCGTAGACGTCTTCTGGCGTGAGTTTGAGAAAGTTCAAGGTGTGCAGGCGTTGGCGAGACGTATCGATCCGGCCGATTTCCGCCCTTATTACACTCGCCTGTTGCACGGATGCGCGGCGATCGTCCTGGAACGGGCTGTTCAGTTCAGCCTCCTTGGCTTTCAAACGATCCTGCATCTCCTGCAATTGGTATTGGATCTGGTCATATTCGGTCTTGGTCACCACCGTGCGGCCGGCCTCTTGAGTTTGCTGCCAGCGACGCAAGGTGGCCCAGGCGTTTGGAATGTAGGAGGGCAGCATGTAGTGGTGAGGCATCTGGAACAGTTGCTGGATGAATATCGCACGGTCGGGCAGATCGCCGAACTTTTTCACCGCGCGGGTGCAGGCCGCTTCCTCAATCGATTCGCAGCCAGGATTCCATAGCACGGAAGATTGCTCACGCCCCTTGAAATGTACGGGCATGAAATGATGCAGATCGCCGTGGTGTTCGTACGGTGAGCCACCCGTTCGCGACAGACCCAAAGCAAAAATCAGTGCACCCAAAGGCGCGGTGATAAAACTGAGGACTACGCCAGGCACCCAGATTTTTTTGCGGGTGTTCATCCATGGTGCAGGCACGCTAGGAATCGGGTCGTTGTCATTAACCATGCGGTGATGCGGTAAGGCTGTCGCGCCGTTCACAAAGTCTGCGTCGCCCGTTCGAGGCGAACCGTATGTATACAGCAGCACGTCATACTGCTTCGGATCACGACGAATCGTTTCCGCCAGAAGTGTTGCAATGGCTCCACCGAGGCTGTGGCCACAAACGACAACTTTCTGATTGACGTGAAAACTATCGAGGTACGTTAAGGCAAATGTGCTCATTGCCTTGAAAGCTTCGTAAAAGCCTTGGTGTGCCTTACCTGCACCTTCCTCAACAGGAACTTGCTCTGCATCTGTATCTCGCACGAAGTCTACGAGCTCGAGCGTGCCTCGGACGGAGATTAGAACAATGTCGTCGTGATGGGTGATGAACGCCTGCGTGTTGGTCCCACCTTTCTCTTTGCTATCGTCGAAGAAGTGCAGTTTGGCAGGATGTTCTTGTTTAGGACCTAGCTCAGGCTTGTTCTGATCATACAGGGTCGGGTCAAACGGCAGGATTTCGAAGCGTTTTGAATAGGGGACGTCTTCGTAAAGTGGATAATAGGCGGCCGATTGTTGAGCATTGATTTTCCAAGACTCTTTGTAACAAGCCATGCCTTCGGCAAACATGTTTCCGACGCTCGGGTCGAGTGGGAAGCTCACAGTGTCAGTTGGCGCTTCAGCGGGAGATTGACCGAAATCGCAATAGCTCAGTGCGGCAAACAATGACAGTTGGTACAAGTTCAATGCGCTGAATTTGTTGTCAGTTGAAAGCATTGGGCGGAAGGCACGCAATGGTCTTACTTCAAGCACTGTCAGTTTGTTCGGAAGCAGTGCAACACCCCAAAGATTCGATTGTTCAGGACCGAAGCCAAGGTCGCCCATGACCTTCAGCAGATTCTGATTGGGAGGGGATTTTGCTTTTGATTCGCGAGGAAGGTGCGAGTTTTTTTCAACGAGGTGACGCACTTCAACCTGAAAAAACTGATCTGCTTTTGCCTTTGCAGGATTGTTTTCAACCCGTAGTCCATCACTGCGTACAAAGCGCGTTTTTTCGGCCCGCACTTGTAGCTCACTGACTTTCAGCGGGTATTTAGGTCGTGTCATCAACCAGTTATAGTCTTCCTCCCCACCGGCGTAGGGTTGATCGACAGTCAGAACAACAGGACCCTCATAGTGGTTCAGTACCTCACCAAAACCGGTCGCATCAAGCGTACCTTCATAGCGCTGCTCGATGCTGTCGGTTACCACATACTTGAGCCCAGCGTAGGGCTTGCCATCTCCGGATTCGTCGACCAATCGAAAGCTGACCTTTGTACCTCTAAGAGGGCAGGGTTCCTTTACATCCTTGAGTAATGGCTGCTCTGCTTTTTTGACCGTCATTAATGAATATCCTTATTCGGTACATGTCGGATAGATCGTGCAATCGCGCCCGTCCGGCATTTTGAAAGGTTTAAAATCTGTTGTATTACCGCGACAGAACGCGAACGGGTCTTCCAGGCTCTTGCCCATGCATCGTTTCCAACCGTTGGGAAACTTCACCCAATTGTCGCCTACAGCCGGTTTTTCTTCGCGAGCCACAAGAAATGAGACTTTCAGTGTTTTTCCTTGCAACTGCGCACGTTGCAGCGCCCCTTTTGCAACCGTCCCATTTTCCTGTTCCGGTGTCGCCACAGGCGCACACTTTAGAATTTTCGTGATATAGCGTTGAGGCCCCGCAGTACGGAATAGCCATTCGCATTCTCTTTGGAGAGACAATGGTGACGGAGCGCTACCACTGTTGACTGCTCCCTCTTGAAACGCGATCCCGGTGTAATCCCGTCCCACGTTTCTGAAAGATGCACCGTACTTCGCGTCAACCTCATAATCAAAACTATCCAAAACCAGCGGACACCCTCCCTCAACACTGGTCAACGGAACCTGAAACTCCGCAGTCTGGGCCTTCTCGTTCATCTCCTGCTTGAAGAACTTGAATCCCGGATGCTCACGCCCCTTCTTCACTGGAGCACTGCAAGTCTCCCCAGCACGAGGCACGTACTGCGCTTCACCTCTAATCTGAAATCCCGGTGGAAGTTCAGTCACCAGCGTAAAGCTATCCTGCTGAGCGACAGAACACCCCGTCGCCCCAATAGCGCCCAGCCCGATGATCAGGCTGTGAGCAAGCCGATTGAAAGCATTGCGATAACGCATTTGATTGTCCTTTATGCGGGAGGCTGTCATTTCGAGCGTGCGACGGCCTAGGCCTTGTTTTCAACTGAGTGCGGATTCTTCGGCCTGTGCTGCAAAAAAACGTTCACACCGGGCGAAATGCTGTTCTGGCGTTTCCGGCGGCAGGGGAAGCCATGCCACGTCTTTCGAACATTTGGGATCAAGCCGCAGGGTCAACATGAATTCCCGTTGTTCTGGTGCATTCCATCGCCAGGCTTCGAGCAGATCCATCTGTTCTTCCAGCCACTCGAGAATGCTGCGGGTTTCGGAGAGTTGTGCTGCCGACTCAGGGTGATTCACCAACAACCAGCGCTTCAGGTTCTCGCGCAATATTTCGCGAGTACGCTCTGGCGGTGTCGGAACTCGCAACCATGGCGCCGGATTCGGCACTGCGTACATCCCAGGCCTGCTGTTATCCGCGCTATTCCATTCTTCGTCGTCCCAATACAGCACGCTGCTGATCGGTCCAAGCAGCAATGGCCACTCGGTTTCCTTCAGGTTGCCCAGGCAGCGGGCGAGTACGCGGTTGTCCTGGAAGCGGAACAGGGAACGGTCACCGTCTTCTTCGATGACCATGCGGTCGATCCAGTGTTGGGTCAGGCTATCGAGGTCGGCCTTGTCCATGCTGCCGATCCAGCCCCAGTTGCGCTGTGGATCATCGAGCAGTTGGCGGAAGGCGTCATTGCCCGGATGTTGCAGTTCAGTCAGCCAGGGGCTGATGGAGGCGAACTGGACGAATTCGGTGCGTCGGTAGAGCTGCACGGAGCGTTGCATCACGCCGGCGCTGTACAGCGAGGTGACCGGGTTCGGTTCGGCGAGGCTGTCGAGGGCCAGGATCAGGACGCGGTTGAGGCGCGATTGTTCGCCCAGCCAGTTGTTGAGTGCATCGCTCATGCTGTGGCTCCAATGTCGCATTTGCCTTCGCGGCAGGCTTCACAGATCGGGCAGCGTGTGTCGCCGGCCTTGCGCGCAGCCTTGGCCAGGGCCATTTGCGCGGCAGCCGGGACGAGTACGGCGCCTGCCTTGTCATTGGCGGCGAGCCACGGAATCACCGGCGGCAGAATGCCGATTCCTGTACCTACGCCAGGGGCGCCTCCCGTGTTGATCTTGACGTCAGCCCCGCTGATGGTCACACCACCCGCATCAACCTTCACAAAGCTGCCACCAGCCTTGGCCGTCAGCTCCATGGCCCCCTCAACCACCACCTTCTCGCCCGCGTGGTAGTGAATCTCCGTCCCGGCCTCGACAAACTGCGCCGTCCCCACCTTCACATGCTGGGTCACGCCCACCGTCAGGTGGTCGTCCGCGCGCATTTCGCTCTTGCGATCCAGGTAGGTAATCCGGTGTTCTTCCACCTTGAATTCGCTGAGCACATTGGCCTCGACCGTGTCATGCCGTTCGTTGCCGATGCGGATCTTCTGGTCGTGCTCGATGTTTTCGTCCCAGTCGCGCTGGGCGTGGAGGTAGATCTGCTCCGCGCCTTTTCTGTCCTCGATGCGGAACTCGTTGTAGCCCTTGCCGCCCGGTGAACTCAGGGTCTTGAAGGTGCTGCGGGTCTTGTTTGCCGGCAGGTCGTAGGGGACGACGTTTTCCTTGTGGTACAGGCAGCCGGTGACCAACGGCTGGTCGGGGTCGCCTTCGAGGAAGGTGACGAGGACTTCCATGCCGACGCGCGGGATCGCGATGCCGCCGTAGGCGCTGCCGGCCCAGCCGCTGGCGACGCGTAGCCAGCAAGTGGTCTGGTCGTTGGCCTGACCGTCGCGGTCCCAGTGGAACTGCACTTTGATGCGGCCGTACTGGTCGCAGTGGATTTCTTCACCGGCCGGGCCGGTGACGAT
>NZ_JAOEJT010000021.1:0-81444 GCF_025447575.1 Pseudomonas sp. B2M1-30
GGGGTGCGCCACCCCGCGCAGGGCGCGGGATGGCGGACAGCAGAATCAGACTTTTCTGACGAACTCGGACTTGAGTTTCATCGGCCCGATGCCGTCGATCTTGCAGTCGATGTCGTGGTCGCCATCGCACAGGCGGATGTTCTTGACCTTGGTGCCGACCTTGACCACCAGGGAGGTGCCCTTGACCTTCAGGTCCTTGATCACGGTGATGGTGTCGCCGTCCTGCAAGACGTTGCCGACCGAGTCTTTTTTCACGGCATCATCGGCCGCTACCTCGGCGTCACCGCCGGCAGACCATTCATGGGCGCACTCCGGGCACACCAGTTGGGCACCATCTTCGTAGGTGTATTCGGAATTGCATTTCGGGCAGGGTGGCAACGTGCTCACTAAGGCTCCTTGGTATGAGGATCGTTAAAGGGCGCACATTATATAAGGTTTTAGTGGGCAGCGGGCATAGCGCAGAAACAACTGTGGGAGCGGACTTGCTCGCGAAGAGACCGGTTCAGTCAGCATCAAGGTTGACTGGTTTACCGTCTTCGCGAGCAAGCCCGCTCCCACAAAGGTGTCGCAGAATCAGTGTGTACGGGCGACCGCGAACTCGCTCAGCTCAATCAGTGCATCGCGGTATTCGCTGGCCGGCAGCACCTCGAGGCATTTGATTGCGCGGGCCACGTAATCACGGGCCAGTTGCGCGGTGTACTCCAGCGAACCGGAGGCTTCCACGGCGATGCGGATGCTTTCCAGGTCTTCGATCCCGCCTTTCTGGATCGCCTGGCGCACCAGTGCAGCCTGTTCCGGCGTGCCTTCGCGCATGGTGTAGATCAGCGGCAGGGTCGGTTTGCCTTCGGCCAGATCGTCGCCGACGTTCTTGCCCAGCGTTTCGGCGTCGCCCTTGTAGTCGAGCAGATCGTCGACCAACTGGAACGCCACACCCAGGTGATCGCCGAAGGTGCGCAGGGCTTCGCTCTGCTCGGCGGTGGCACCGGCCAGTGCCGCAGCACTGTGGGTCGAAGCTTCGAAGAGCATCGCGGTCTTGCCGCGGATGACTTCCATGTAGGTTTCTTCGGTGGTGCTGGCGTCGCGAACCTTGGACAGTTGCAGCACTTCGCCTTCGGCGATGATGCGTGTGGCCTGGGACAGGATCTTCATCACCGGCATCGAGCCCAGTTCGACCATCATCTCGAACGAGCGCGAGTACAGGAAGTCGCCGACCAGCACACTCGGGGCGTTGCCCCACATGGCGTTGGCGGTCGAGCGGCCACGGCGCATGCCGGACATGTCGACGACGTCGTCATGCAGCAGGGTGGCGGTGTGCAGGAATTCGATGGTGGCGGCCAGCAGGCGCATGTCGTCGCCTTCACGGCCCAGGGCCTTGCCGCACAGCAATACTAATAAAGGACGCAGGCGTTTGCCGCCGGCCGACGTGATGTAATCGCCGATTTTCGATACCAGCGGCACTCGGGAAGTCAGCTGCTTCTTGATGATGCCGTCGACGGCGCTAAAATCGTCCGCCACCGCGCGGTAGAAAGCTTGGGGTTGCATCAGCGACAGGTGCTCCAGAAGGGTTGCGCGGCATGCTAGGACCCACGTCAGCAGGTGTCAAGGCGCGATGGACGGCCACTTGCATGACTTCCGCGCCTTGCGTACAATCGCGCACCCTGAACTTCCTGGGCAGCACCTGCCTTACGCAATTGCAATCGGGCCTCCAGCCCAATGCAGCCATGCCAGCCAATACCTCTTCTTATAAAGAGCTGGGTGAGCAGGATTATCGGAGAAATACCATGTCTTATGCAGTAATCGTTACTGGTGGCAAGCAGTACAAAGTTGCACCAGGTGAATACCTGAAGATCGAAAAACTGGAAGTCGCTACCGGCGAATCCGTGACTTTTGATCGCGTTCTGTTGGTTGCCAATGGCGACGACGTGAATATCGGCGCTCCAGTTGTTGCTGGCGCTACCGTTGTGGCTGAAGTGATCTCCCAAGGTCGTCACGATAAAGTCCGCATCATCAAGTTCCGTCGTCGTAAGCATCACATGAAGCGTATGGGCCACCGCCAGTGGTACACCGAGATCAAAATCACCGGTATTCAGGCTTAATCGCCTAATTCCTCACTAGGAGAATTGACTCATGGCACACAAAAAAGCTGGTGGTAGTACCCGTAACGGTCGCGACTCAGAAGCCAAACGCCTTGGCGTGAAGATGTATGGCGGCCAGGTCATCAAGGCCGGCAACATCATCGTGCGTCAGCGCGGCACCCAATTCCACGCTGGCTACGGCGTTGGCATGGGTAAAGATCACACCCTCTTCGCGAAAATCGAAGGCGTGATCAAGTTCGAAGTAAAAGGCGCCTTCGGTCGTCGTTACGTGAGCGTAATCGCGGCCTAATCGCGTGATCGCTGGAAGAGCCCTGTCTTGCGACGGGGCTTTTTCGTTTGTGGGGTGAGTCTCTTGCAAAGCTGTTTGCATGAGCTGTCGGCGTACGATGCAGGTCGTGTCTTGGGTTCGCTGCGCTCATTTTTGCAAGAGTCTTATGTCTTGATTGTTTTTCGGCTCGTCCGTACGGCGAGAGGCGTTGGTTATGAAGTTTGTTGATGAAGTATCGATCCGCGTAAAGGCAGGCGACGGCGGCAATGGCTGCATGAGTTTCCGTCGGGAAAAATTCATTGAAAACGGTGGTCCGAACGGCGGTGACGGCGGTGACGGTGGTTCCATCTTCATGATGGCCGACGAAAACCTGAACACCCTGGTGGACTACCGTTACACCCGGCACTTCGATGCCGAGCGTGGCTCCAACGGCGGCAGCACCGACTGCACCGGCAAGAAAGGTGAGGACCTGATCCTGCGCGTGCCGGTCGGCACTACCGTGATCGACTCCGCGACTCAGGAAGTCATCGGTGACCTGACCAAGGCCGGTCAGAAGCTGATGGTGGTGCAGGGCGGCTGGCACGGTCTGGGCAATACCCGTTTCAAGTCCAGTACCAACCGCGCACCGCGTCAGACCACGCCGGGCAAGCCGGGCGAGCAGCGTGACCTGAAGCTGGAAATGAAAGTGCTGGCGGACGTCGGCCTGCTGGGTCTGCCGAACGCGGGCAAAAGTACCTTTATCCGCTCGGTATCGGCCGCCAAGCCGAAAGTTGCCGACTATCCGTTCACCACTCTGGTGCCGAACCTGGGTGTGGTCAGCGTCGATCGCTGGAAGAGCTTCGTCATCGCCGACATTCCGGGTCTGATCGAAGGTGCCTCCGATGGTGCCGGTCTGGGTATTCGCTTCCTCAAGCACCTGGCGCGTACTCGCCTGTTGCTGCACCTCGTCGACATGGCGCCGCTGGATGAAAGCAGTGCGCCGGACGCGGCGGAAGTGATCGTCAACGAGCTGATCAAGTTCAGTCCGTCGCTGGCCGAGCGTGACCGCTGGCTGGTACTGAACAAGTGTGACCAGATCCTCGAAGAAGAGCACGAAGCTCGCGTCAAGGAAGTGGTCGAGCGTCTGCAGTGGGAAGGTCCGGTCTACGTGATCTCGGCCATCGCCAAAGACGGCACTGAGCGTCTGACGCGCGACATCATGCGTTACCTGGAGGATCGTGCCGATCGTCTGGCCAATGATCCGGCCTACAAGGAAGAGCTGGCCGATCTCGATCAGCGCATCGAAGACGAAGCCCGTGCGCAGTTGCAGGCGCTGGATGACAAGCGTGCCCTGCGTCGCAGTGGCGTGAAGTCGGTCCATGACATCGGCGACGATGATTGGGACGAAGAAGATGTGGATGATGAAGACGGTCCGGAAATCATTTACGTGCGTGACTGATCCGTTGCGATAAACTTGAACGCCGCTCAATCGAGCGGCGTTTTAGTATCTGGAAATCGGTAGTCACGAATAATGTCTTGGGCGGCGCTGGGTCGCGTCGCCCTCAAGCTAAGGTTGAAGATGATGCGGAGCAAGGTGACAGGTGCGCAGCGTTGGGTCGTGAAGATCGGCAGTGCTTTGCTGACGGCTGACGGCAAAGGGCTGGATCGTGCGGCAATGGGTGTCTGGGTCGAGCAGATGGTGGCTCTGCATGAGGCCGGTGTCGAGTTGGTGCTGGTGTCCTCCGGGGCGGTGGCGGCCGGCATGAGTCGCCTGGGCTGGACCGCACGACCCAGTGCGATGCACGAGCTCCAGGCCGCTGCCGCAATCGGTCAGATGGGCTTGGTGCAGGCCTGGGAATCGAGTTTTGCCGAGCATGGCCGGCACACTGCGCAGATTCTCCTGACCCATGACGATCTGTCCGACCGCAAGCGCTACCTGAATGCCCGCAGCACCTTGCGTGCGCTGGTCGAGCTGAAAGTCATCCCGGTGATCAACGAGAACGACACTGTGGTCACCGATGAAATCCGTTTCGGTGATAACGACACGCTGGCAGCGTTGGTGGCGAATCTGGTCGAGGCGGATCTGCTGGTGATCCTCACTGATCGTGATGGCATGTTTGACGCCGATCCGCGCAACAATCCCGATGCGCAGCTGATCTACGAGGCTCGCGCGGATGATCCGGCTCTGGACGCGGTCGCTGGCGGTACGGGCGGGGCGCTGGGGCGTGGCGGCATGCAGACCAAGCTGCGCGCGGCGCGTCTGGCTGCGCGTTCCGGTGCGCACACCATCATTGTGGGTGGGCGTCTGGAGCGCGTGCTGGACCGTTTGAAGGCGGGTGAGCGAATCGGTACGCTGCTGTCGCCTGAGCGCGGTATGCTGGCTGCGCGCAAGCAGTGGCTGGCCGGGCATTTGCAGACCCGTGGCACGCTGGTGCTGGATGATGGTGCGGTGTCGGCGCTGTCCCAGGGCAACAAGAGTCTGCTGCCGGTCGGTGTGAAGTTGGTCCAGGGCAGCTTCCGTCGTGGCGAGATGGTGGTGTGCGTGGCGCCGGACGGTCGTGAAATCGCCCGTGGCCTGGCCAACTACAGCGCTCTGGAGGCACAAAAAATCATCGGTCAGTCGTCGGATGCGATTGTCGGTTTGCTGGGCTATATGGCTGAGCCGGAGCTGGTTCACCGTGACAACCTGATTCTGGTTTAAGGAAAACGCGATGCGCATGGCAAAAGGATTGTTGGGCTTGCTGATGGCGTTGCCATTGCTGGCCTCGGCCGAGGAAATCGGTCAGGTGTCGACGGTGTTCAAGTTTGTCGGGCCGAATGACCGGATCGTGGTCGAGGCATTCGATGATCCGAAGGTCGAGGGGGTGACCTGCTATCTGTCGCGTGCCAAGACTGGCGGCGTGAAGGGTGGTCTGGGTTTGGCCGAGGATCGTGCCGAGGCCTCGATTGCCTGTCGCCAGGTCGGGCCGATTCAGTTCAAGGGTGAGCTGAAGGATGGTGAGGAGGTGTTCAAGGAGCGCACTTCGCTGGTATTCAAGACCATGCAGGTGGTGCGTTTTCTCGACAAGAAGCGCAATACCCTGGTGTATCTGGTCTACAGCGATCGCTTGATCGAGGGTAGTCCGCAGAATGCGGTGACGGCGATCCCGATTCTGCCGTGGGCCAGCGCCCGATAATCTGGCGTAGATCCAAATGTGGGAGCAGGTTTGCTCCCATTTTTTTTGCACGCTGTTCGGCAAATTGCAGGCAATAAAAAACCGACCCGTAGGTCGGTTTTTTAATGATTACGTCGCTTAGGCAGCAGCTTTCAGTGCCTTGACGTGACCATTCAGGCGGCTCTTATGACGAGCGGCCTTGTTCTTGTGGATGATGCCTTTATCGGCCATGCGGTCGATAACAGGTACAGCCAGAACGTATGCAGCTTGAGCTTTTTCAGCGTCTTTTGCGTCGATGGCCTTAACTACGTTCTTGATGTAGGTACGGACCATGGAACGCAGGCTGGCGTTGTGGCTGCGACGCTTCTCAGCCTGTTTTGCACGTTTTTTGGCGGAAGGTGTGTTGGCCACCGTCGAGCTCCTCGAAAGACTTTTTGGGAAATAGCAAACAAAATAGGCCGCGAATCATGCCGATGAGTTGAAGTCTTGTCAAGGGCGCTTGAGACGTTCCGCTAAGTGGTAGGGTTAAAGCGACGGGATATTTATTTCCGGCGTGTGACCTGTAAACTCGCGAGCTTTGGCTCTGTGCTGTTGCGGCACGGAGTATCGCACAAGTAGGCGCATTGTTCGCCTGCTGTTTATCGACAGGCACAAATTCCTTCAATGAACCTGCTCAAATCGTTGGCCGCCGTCAGCTCTATCACGATGCTTTCCCGGATTCTCGGGTTTGTTCGCGACACCCTCATCGCGCGCATATTCGGCGCCGGAATGGCGACGGACGCCTTCTTCATTGCCTTCAAACTGCCTAATCTGCTGCGGCGGATCTTCGCCGAAGGGGCTTTTTCCCAGGCATTCGTGCCGATTCTTGCCGAATACAAAAGCCAGCAGGGCGAAGAAGCGACCCGCACCTTTATTGCCTATGTTTCCGGTCTGCTGACCCTGGTACTGGCGCTGGTCACCGTGCTGGGCATGATCGCCGCACCCTGGGTGATCTGGGTCACGGCCCCCGGTTTTGTCGATTCGCCGGAAAAATTCCAGCTGACCTCAGATCTGCTGCGAGTGACCTTTCCTTATATATTGCTGATCTCCCTGTCGTCCCTGGCCGGGGCGATTCTCAATACCTGGAACCGTTTCTCGGTGCCGGCATTCGTGCCGACCCTGCTCAATGTCAGCATGATCGTGTTTGCGCTATTCCTGACGCCGTACTTCGACCCGCCGGTCATGGCCCTCGGCTGGGCAGTGCTGGTCGGTGGCCTGGCGCAGTTGCTCTATCAACTGCCGGCCCTGAAAAAGATCGGCATGCTGGTGCTGCCGCGGCTGAATCTGCGGGACACCGGCGTCTGGCGGGTGATGAAGCAGATGCTGCCGGCGATCGTCGGCGTGTCGGTCAGCCAGATCTCCCTGATCATCAACACCATTTTTGCCTCGTTTCTGGTGGCCGGGTCGGTGTCGTGGATGTATTACGCCGACCGTCTGATGGAGCTGCCGTCCGGCGTGCTGGGCGTGGCGCTGGGCACGATCCTGCTGCCGACCCTGGCAAAAACCTATGCAAACAAGGATCGTCACGAGTATTCGCGGATTCTCGACTGGGGCCTGCGCCTGTGCTTCGTGCTGGTGCTGCCGTGTGCTCTGGCGCTGGGGATTCTTGCCGAGCCGCTGACCGTGTCGCTGTTCCAGTACGGCCAGTTCAGCGGTTTTGATGCGGCCATGACCCAGCGGGCGTTGATTGCCTATTCTGTCGGTCTGCTTGGGATTATCGTGATCAAAGTGCTGGCGCCGGGCTTTTATGCGCAACAGAACATCCGTACACCGGTGAAAATCGCAATCTTCACCCTGGTGGTCACGCAGCTGTTCAACCTGGTGTTGATCGGCCCGCTGGCTCATGCCGGTCTGGCGTTGGCGATCAGTGCCGGCGCCTGCCTCAACGCCGGGCTGCTGTTTTATCAACTGCGCAAGCAGCAGATGTATCAGCCACAGCCGGGCTGGCGGAAATTCGCGTTGAAATTGTTGCTGGCGGTGGCGGTGATGTCGGCGGTGTTGTTGATCGGCATGCATTTCATGCCGGCCTGGGATCAGGGACACATGCTGGAGCGCTTCCTGCGCCTGGGCCTGCTGATTGCGGCGGGCGTGGTGGCGTATTTCGGTATGCTGGTGTTGCTGGGTTTCCGTCTGCGCGACTTCAATCGCAAGGCGTTGAACTGAGGTTTTTATCCTGATGAACGGGCGCGGGCCGGCAATTTTGTCGGCTCGAACACTTTGGGTTACGGTGTTGCCTGTCGTCGGCCGTCGGGTGTGGTTATAATCGGCCACTTTATGAGCAAGAAGCGCGTTATGCAGCTGGTTCGAGGCCTCCACAACTTGCGCCCCCAGCATCGGGGCTGCGTCGCCACTATTGGCAACTTTGACGGTGTTCACCGTGGTCACCAGGCTATCCTGGCCCGGCTGCGTGAGCGTGCGCTTGAGTTGGGCGTACCCAGCTGCGTGGTGATTTTCGAGCCCCAGCCACGGGAATTCTTCGCCCCGGATACCGCGCCTGCACGTCTGGCCCGGTTGCGCGACAAGCTGCAACTGCTGGCCGCCGAAGGCGTCGACCGGGTGTTGTGCCTGGCATTCAATCAGCGCCTGAGCAAACTCAGCGCCAGTGAATTCGTCGACACCATTCTGGTGGATGGCCTGGGCGTGCAGCACCTGGAAGTCGGTGACGATTTCCGCTTCGGTTGCGACCGTCTCGGCGATTTCGATTTCCTGTTGCAGGCCGGCCAGGTTCACGGCTTCACCGTGGAAGCCGCGCAAACCGTCGAGCTGGACGGCATTCGCGTCAGCAGCACCCAGGTGCGCAATGCGTTGGCCGCCGCCGACTTCGCCCTGGCCGAGCGTCTGCTTGGCCGCCCGTACCGGATCGCCGGTCGTGTGCTGCATGGCCAGAAACTGGCCCGGCAATTGGGTACGCCCACTGCCAACATTCAACTCAAGCGTCGTCGCGTGCCGTTCACCGGGGTCTATCTGGTGGATGTGGACATCGACGGCAAGACCTGGCCCGGCGTCGCCAACATCGGCGTACGGCCCACGGTACAAGGTGATGGCAAGGCCCACCTTGAAGTTCATCTTCTGGATTTTGCCGGCGATCTGTATGACCGGCGTCTGACGGTGGTTTTCCACCAAAAGCTGCGTGAAGAGCAGCGCTTCGCCTCCCTGGAGGCACTGAAAACGGCGATCAACGCGGATGTCGCCGCCGCCCGTGCACTAGCCGCACCTAGCGCCCATCGCTAATGAAGAGCCTTAAATGACCGACTATAAAGCCACGCTAAACCTTCCGGACACCGCCTTCCCAATGAAGGCCGGCCTGCCACAGCGCGAACCGCAGATCCTGCAGCGCTGGGACAGTATTGGCCTGTACGGAAAGTTGCGCGAGATTGGCAAGGATCGTCCGAAGTTCGTTCTGCACGACGGTCCTCCGTATGCCAACGGCACGATTCACATCGGTCACGCACTGAACAAGATTCTCAAGGACATGATCATCCGCTCGAAGACCCTGTCGGGCTTCGACGCGCCTTATGTTCCGGGCTGGGATTGCCACGGCCTGCCGATCGAGCACAAGGTTGAAGTGACCCACGGCAAGAACCTGGGCGCGGACAAGACCCGCGAACTGTGCCGTGCCTACGCCACCGAGCAGATCGAAGGGCAGAAGTCCGAGTTCATCCGCCTCGGCGTGCTGGGCGACTTCGCCAATCCGTACAAGACCATGGACTTCAAGAACGAGGCCGGTGAAATCCGCGCCCTCGCCGAAATCGTCAAGGGCGGTTTCGTGTTCAAGGGCCTGAAACCGGTGAACTGGTGCTTCGATTGCGGTTCGGCCCTGGCCGAAGCGGAAGTCGAGTACGAGAACAAGAAGTCCTCGACCATCGACGTCGCCTTCCCGATTGCCGACGAAGCCAGACTGGCCGCCGCGTTCGGCCTGCCGTCGCTGGCCAAGCCTGCCTCGATCGTGATCTGGACCACCACCCCGTGGACCATCCCGGCCAACCAGGCGCTGAACGTTCACCCGGAATTCAACTACGCCCTGGTCGATATCGGCGACAAGTTGCTGGTTCTGGCCGAAGAGCTGGTCGAGTCCTGCCTGGCCCGCTATGGCGTTGAAGGCTCGGTACTGGCCACCGCTCCGGGTTCGGCGCTGGAACTGATCAACTTCCGTCATCCGTTCTATGACCGTCTGTCGCCGGTCTACCTGGCCGACTACGTGGAACTGGGCGCAGGCACCGGCGTGGTTCACTCCGCCCCGGCCTATGGCGTGGACGACTTCGTGACCTGCAAGAAGTACGGCATGGTCAACGATGACATCCTCAACCCGGTGCAGAGCAACGGCGTGTACGTGCCGTCGCTGGAGTTCTTCGGCGGCCAGTTCATCTGGAAGGCCAACCCGGCCATCGTCGACAAGTTGACCGAAGTCGGTGCGCTGCTGCACACCACCGTCATCGACCATAGCTACATGCACTGCTGGCGCCACAAGACCCCGCTGATCTACCGTGCCACCGCGCAGTGGTTCATCGGCATGGACAAGCAGCCGACCACGGGCGACACCCTGCGTGTGCGCTCACTCAAGGCCATCGAAGACACCAAGTTCGTTCCGGCCTGGGGCCAGGCGCGCCTGCACTCGATGATCGCCAACCGTCCGGACTGGTGTATCTCCCGTCAGCGCAACTGGGGTGTGCCGATCCCGTTCTTCCTGAACAAGGAAAGCGGCGAACTGCACCCACGCACCGTCGAACTGATGGAAGAAGTCGCCAAACGCGTCGAAGTCGAAGGCATCGAAGCCTGGTTCAAACTCGACGCCGCCGAACTGCTGGGCGATGAAGCGCCGCAGTACGACAAGATCAGCGACACCCTCGACGTCTGGTTCGACTCCGGCACCACCCATTGGCATGTGCTGCGTGGCTCGCACCCGATGGGCCACGAGAGCGGCCCGCGCGCCGACCTGTACCTGGAAGGTTCCGACCAGCACCGTGGCTGGTTCCACTCTTCCTTGCTGACCGGTTGCGCCATCGACAACCACGCGCCGTACCGCGAGTTGCTGACCCACGGCTTCACCGTGGACGAGGCCGGCCGCAAGATGTCCAAGTCCCTGGGCAACGTGATCGCGCCGCAGAAAGTCAACGACACCCTGGGCGCCGACATCATGCGTCTGTGGGTCGCTTCGACCGACTACTCCGGCGAAATGGCCGTGTCCGAGCAGATCCTGCAACGCAGCGCGGACGCCTACCGGCGTATCCGTAACACCGCGCGCTTTCTGCTTTCCAACCTGACCGGTTTCAATCCGGCCACCGACCTGCTGCCGGCCGAAGAAATGCTGGCGCTGGATCGCTGGGCGGTGGATCGCACCCTGCTGCTGCAAAACGAGCTGAAAGAAAGCTACGGCGAATACCGTTTCTGGAACGTCTACTCGAAGATCCACAACTTCTGCGTGCAGGAGCTGGGTGGTTTCTATCTCGACATCATCAAGGATCGTCAGTACACCACCGGCGCCGACAGCAAGGCTCGCCGCTCGTGCCAGACCGCGCTGTTCCACATCTCCGAAGCGCTGGTGCGCTGGATCGCGCCGATCCTGGCCTTCACCGCCGACGAACTGTGGCAATACCTGCCTGGCGAGCGTAACGAGTCGGTGATGCTCAATACCTGGTATGAAGGCCTGACCGAGTTGCCGGAAGGCTTTGAACTGGGCCGTGCCTATTGGGACCGGATCATGGAAGTCAAAGTCGCGGTCAACAAGGAAATGGAAATCCAGCGTGCGGCCAAGGCCGTCGGTGGCAACCTGCAAGCCGAAGTGACCCTGTTTGCCGAAGAGGCTCTGAGCGACGATCTGGCAAAACTGAGCAACGAACTGCGCTTCGTGCTGATCACCTCCACCGCCAGCGTCGCGCCGTTCGTGCAGGCGCCGGCCGATGCGGTGACTACCGAAGTCAGCGGCTTGAAACTGAAGATCGTCAAGTCCGCCTTCGCCAAGTGCGCCCGTTGCTGGCACTGCCGCGAAGACGTCGGCGTGAACCCGGAGCATCCGGAAATCTGCGGCCGTTGCGTGGACAACATCGACGGTGCCGGCGAGGTTCGTCACTATGCCTAATGCCGTTGGCCGTTTCGGACGGTTGAGCTGGCTGTGGTTGAGTCTGCTGGTTCTGGTCATCGACCAGGCCAGCAAGTTCTACTTCGAAAACAAGCTCGAAATGTTCCAGCAGATCGTGATCATTCCCGATTACTTCAGCTGGACCCTGGCCTACAACACCGGCGCTGCCTTCAGCTTCCTGGCTGACAGCTCCGGCTGGCAGCGCTGGCTGTTCGCCCTGATCGCAATCGTGGTTAGCGCTGTGCTGGTGGTCTGGCTCAAGCGCCTGGGTCGCAACGAAACCTGGCTGGCCGTCGCGCTGGCGCTGGTGCTGGGCGGGGCGCTGGGCAATCTGTATGACCGCATTGCCCTGGGCCATGTGATCGATTTCATCCTGGTGCACTGGCAGAACCGCTGGTACTTCCCGGCGTTCAACTTCGCCGACAGCGCCATCACCGTCGGTGCGGTGATGCTGGCACTGGACATGTTCAAATCAAAGAAAACCGGAGAAGCCGTTCATGACTGAACAGGTATTGGCTGAGCAACGCATCGGCCAGAACACGGAAGTCACCTTGCACTTTGCATTGCGCCTGGAGAACGGCGACACCGTCGACAGCACTTTCGACAAGGCTCCGGCGACCTTCAAGGTCGGCGATGGCAACCTGTTGCCGGGTTTCGAAGCCGCGTTGTTCGGTTTCAAGGCTGGCGACAAACGCACCCTGACCGTCGAGCCGGAAAACGCTTTCGGCCAGCCGAACCCGCAGAACGTGCAGGTCATCCCGCGTGATCAGTTCAAGGACATGGACCTGTCGCCCGGTTTGCTGGTGATCTTCAACGATGCGGCCAATACTGAATTGCCGGGCGTGGTAAAAGAGTTCGACGACGCGCAAGTGACCGTCGACTTCAACCACCCGCTGGCCGGCAAGACGCTGACCTTTGACGTGGAAATCATCTCCGTCAAGGCACTTTAAGCAATAACGCAGTACCCCTGTGGGAGCGGGCCTGCCCGCGAATGCTGACTGACATTCAACCTAGATGTTGTCTGACGAACCGCCTTCGCGAGCAAGCTCGCTCCCACCGTGTTTTTCATCCGTTCAAAGTGGGATGCCCCTTTGGACGGGTTTTTATGGTTTTCGCTATTTCTTGCGCGCAAGACACGAGGCACAGCATGCAAATCAAACTCGCCAACCCCCGTGGCTTCTGCGCCGGAGTGGACCGGGCGATCGAAATCGTCAACCGCGCCCTGGAGGTCTTCGGACCGCCGATCTACGTGCGTCATGAAGTGGTGCACAACAAGTTCGTGGTCGAGGACCTGCGCAGTCGCGGGGCGATCTTCGTCGAAGAGCTGGATCAGGTGCCGGACGACGTCATCGTGATTTTCAGTGCCCACGGCGTATCCCAGGCTGTGCGCACCGAGGCCGCTGGCCGTGGCCTGAAAGTGTTCGACGCCACCTGCCCGCTGGTGACCAAGGTACACATCGAGGTCGCGAAATATAGCCGCGACGGTCGTGAGTGCATCCTGATCGGCCACGCCGGTCACCCGGAAGTCGAAGGCACCATGGGCCAGTACGATGCCAGCAATGGCGGCGCGATCTACCTGGTCGAAGACGAGAAAGATGTGGCCGAATTGCAGGTGCAGGATCCGGACAAACTGGCGTTCGTGACCCAGACCACGTTGTCCATGGATGACACCAGTCGCGTCATCGACGCCCTGCGCAGTCGCTTCCCGGCCATCGGTGGCCCGCGCAAGGACGACATCTGCTACGCCACTCAGAACCGTCAGGACGCGGTCAAGCAACTGGCCGACGAGTGCGACGTGGTATTGGTGGTCGGTAGCCCGAACAGTTCCAACTCCAACCGTCTGCGCGAACTGGCCGAACGCATGGCGACGCCGGCGTACCTCATCGACGGTGCCGAAGACCTGCAAAAGAGCTGGTTCGATGGTGTCGAGCGCATCGGTATCACCGCCGGTGCTTCTGCCCCGGAAGTGCTGGTGCGCGGCGTGATCCAGCAGTTGCAGGCGTGGGGTGCCACCGGCGCCGACGAACTGGCCGGCCGCGAAGAAAACATCACCTTCTCGATGCCCAAAGAGCTACGCGTTCGCGCGATTTAATCTCTGGCTCGACACAGCGCCTGTTCAGCCTTGTCGCTGCTCAGGCGCACGCGACCGGTCGCGGCCAGCACCACCTGGAGCTGGCTGATCGGTTCGTGGCTCGCGCAGAGATGTAATGTCCCCGCCTGAAACGCCTTCTTCGGCATCAGTGGCTGCCCCAGGCTGCTGAACCGTACGTAACGGCTGACCGCCCAATTGCCGACAATCGGCACCCGCCCATCGCTCGCATGCTCCACCAGCAGCGGATTGTTGCTGTCCCGTGGGCCTTTGCCGCTGATATCCAGAATGATCCGCCAGCCCTGGCTCCAGTCGCCGTTGATGCCATGAATCACCACGCTCTGATTGCGGGTGATGGCCTGCGTGCGGGCGTTGCGGATACCGGCCAGCAGTGACTCGGCGGCCTGCTGTCGCCGGTTCGATTCGCCCAGGGCAGCAAGCGCCGGGCTGACCAGCGACAGAACAATTGCGCCAATCACCAGTCCCATAAGCAGTTCGACCAGACTGAAACCCTGTTGCGACATGAAAACTCCCTCCGTGGAGTGTTGTGTCCGCTGCGATCCATGCACCGGACGGGGCAAATCACCCGACGCAATCGCGTCGAATGTTCTAGCGTGGTAGAGGCAGGTATAGCCGACGGCAACGGAGGGCACTGATGGATCATCGTACAAAAGGTTTCACGCTGATCGAGTTGCTGGTGGCGATCGCCGTGTTCCTCGTCCTGATTACCCTGGCGGTGCCGGCCTTCACCCGTTCGATCCAGGGCAGCAGGGCCGATACCGAGGTCGGCGACCTGCAACGGGCGATCAATTTTGCCCGGCTCGAGGCCATCGACCGGGGCGTGACCACCCGCTTGCGGCCGACCGCCGGGGGCAGCGTCTGGACCGGCGAGCTGTCGGTCTACGACGGTACTGGCACACCGGCCAATGTGTTGCGGGTTGTTCCAGCAATGAGCAGCGGTGCGACTCTGACGCTAACCTCAGGAGTGACCGCGCTGGATTTCAACAATCTCGGCGGTCTGGCCGCACCGTCGACGGCGGTGGTCATCAGTTACACGCTGGGAACGCAAAGCAGGACGCTGAACGTGTGTCTCAATGGACGAATTCAATTGGGTGGAAGTTGCGGATGAGGGCAGGGAGCAAACGCGCACAGGAGGGCATGACGCTGATCGAGGTACTGGTCGCGTTGCTGATTCTGACCGTCGGGCTGCTGGGCGCGGCGGCGGTGCAACTGAATGCGCTGAAATACACCGACAGCTCGCGAATGACCAGCCAGGCGAGCTTCATTGCCTACGACATGATGGACCGCATTCGCGCCAACTCCGGTGCCGACTACACCGTCACGCCGCCGACGTCGGGCAACCTGAGTGTCGCCCGGGATCAGGATCTCTACGACTTCACGACCAACATCGTCAATTTCGGCGGTCCGACCGCCACCGGCAGCATCACCCTGAACCAGCGGGTGTACACCATCACCATCACCTGGAGTGACGCCCGGGCCGCCAATACCACCAGCGGCCAGCGCAGCTTCGTGCTGACCAGCCGCGCGGCAGTCGATCCGGTCGCCACGCCATGAAGCGTCTTAACCGTGGTTTCAGCCTGATCGAATTGTTGATCACCCTGGCACTGGGCCTGATCGTGATGCTCGGCGTGGTGCGCATATTCATTTCCGCGAAAAACACTTATGTCAGCCAGAACGGCGCTGCGGCGATGCAGGAGGATGCCCGTTTCGTGCTGAGCAAGATGATCCAGGAAATCCGCATGGTCGGGATGTTCGGTTGCCTGGGAACGATCACCGACTCCAGCACGGCGGGGGATTTCAACGCCGTGCAGATCACACCGATCAGTTGGGACAACGCCAACCTCAAACTGACCCTGGTGACCGCGGATATCGGCAGTGGCGGCGGCACACCGACCTGGACGGTGGTTTCCGATTGCCGCAACAGCGCGACCGCCTATACCGGATCGCGAACCCCGGCCACCGGGCAGATCGCGTTCCCGATCCGGCGTCTGGTCTACAGCTTCAGCAACAACCAGATACTCATGGGCACCGGCAGTGGTACGCCGACCCAGGCCGCGCTGGTGAGCAATGTCAGCGCCTTCAACGTCACCTTCGGGCTGGCCGCTTCGGCGACCGACGTGGCGGCCACCACGTACAGCAGCAACCCCGGTGACCCGGCGCGGATCCGCAGTGTGCGCCTGAGCCTGACCCTCACCGATCCGAACAATCGGGTCGCCACGCAAACCTTCAATGTGGTTGCCGCTGTGCGCAACCGCCTGCAATGAGGGGCGCGACGATGAGGATTTCCCTTCACCAGCGCCAAGCGCAACGAGGCATGGTGCTGCTGGTCAGCCTGGTGTTTCTGCTGTTGCTGACGCTGATCGGCCTGTCGTCGATGCAGAGCGCCAACCTGCAGGAAAAAATGGCCGGCAGTGTGAGCCTGCGCAATCAGTCGTTCCAGACCGCCGAGGCCGCGTTGCGCGTCGGTGAAAGTGCAGTGCAACTGGACAGCTACTCACTGGCGGTGTGCGCCAGCACCGCCCAATGCGCGCCGCCGGCCGAGTCGTCGGTGGTCAGCGCGGCGGGGCTCAATTCTTCGTCCGGGGTAACGTGGATCGCTTCCGGCAATGGTTTCTACGGGGTGCAGAACATTGGCACCACGCTGACCGCCGTGAACGTGCCGAGCAACACCTCGGCGACGCTGTATCGGGTCACCGCTGTGGGTATCGCCGGCAGTTCGCGCAGCGTGGTGGAGAGTGTTTATGCGAAGTATTGAGCGGCTCGCATCGTTGCTGGCCGGCATGGTGCTGAGCTTCTATCTGGCGGCGCCGGTGTATGCGTTCACACCCTCCGACTCGCCGTTGCTGAGCGCAGCGGCGGTGCCACCAAACGTCATGCTGCTGATCGACGACTCGGGGAGTATGAACAGCATCATTTACGCCAACGGCTTCGATCCCACCGTGGATCGCACGCCGGCCCGGCAATGCAATGCGCTGGTCGGGTTGTTGTGCCTGAGTTCGACAGCGATTACCGGCGATTCGATATTCATCTCGAGCCTGCCGACCGCTGGATGCTCCGGCGGAGCCTACGCGTTCTACAACAACTCGCTGACACCGCTGTGCCTGAAATTGCCGGACCCGGTGGGCGGCGGAAATACCCGATATTCGGGGGATTACATTTCCTACGTGGTCGGATTGGCCATCAGCAACGGCACCCGCGATTTCACGACCGGGGCGATTCCCAACGACTACCGGATCAACGTCGCACGTAACGTGTCCACCGCCCTGGTCGCCAGCAACCGCAGCTTGCGGATCGGCCTGTCGACGTTCAACCCGGCCACCAGCAACAACCCCGGCAATGGTGGCTTCATTGCCCGCTCCATCACCGATCTGTCACCGGTCAGCGGCAGCGTCACCCAGGCCCAGGCCGACACCAACTACAACGCGCTGATTTCGTCGATCAACGGCTTGAGCGCGGTCGCCAACACCCCATTGGCGGAGACCTATTATGAAGTCACCCGCTACATGCGCGGCATGGCGCCGTACTACAACAACACACCGAACACCTATACCAGTCCGATCCAGTACCGTTGCCAGAAAAACTACGGGGTAGTGATCACCGACGGCCTGCCGACCTACGACCGCACCTTTCCGAGCAACGACCCCCTGGGGGGGAATCGTTTGCCCAACTGGGACGGGATCAACAACGACGGCGACAACCTCAACGGTGATGGCGAAGGCGATACGCTGTACCTGGACGACATCGCCAAATTCGCTTTCGACATCGACATGCGCTCGACCGGCACCGACGCGGCGGGCAAGAGCTGGAACGCGGTGGACTTCCCGAAACAGAACATGAACACCTACACCGTGGGATTCACCGCATCGAACGACATGCTCTCGGACGCCGCCAGTTATGGCCAGGGTCGGTATTACCAGGCGACCGACAGCGCCGGGCTCAACACCGCGTTGTCCTCGGCGTTGAGCGACATCACGTCCAAGGCCGGTTCCGGCGGCAGCGGGGTGACCAGCGGCAATACCCTGGCGAGCGGCACCAGTTACTTCCAGACCAGTTATGACCCCAAGGACTGGCGCGGCACTATCAAGTCCTACGGTTTCACTTCAGCCGGCGCGGTGAATACCTCGGCGGTGCTGTGGACCACCGACACCGCCATCGTCCCCAGCGCCACGGCGCCGACTTACCAATCTTGGAATACCTCGACCAACGCGGCGGTGACGCTGGCCTATGGCAACTTCTCCGCTGCCCAGCAGACGACCCTGAGCCAGGGTCTGCCCAGCGGCATCAGCGGCAGCGATCTGGTGGAGTGGAGCAAGGGCACCAACAAGACCGGGCTCAAGGTCCGCAGCGTATTGCTGGGCGACATCATCACCTCGCCGCTGGTGTTGGCCTCACCGACGGAAAAAACCGCCTCTGATCTGTCGGGCGACACAACCTACAGTACTTATCTCACGACCAAGGCGGCGAACATGAACGCCAGCCTGGTGGTGAACGGCAATGACGGCTTTGTCAGTGTCATCAACTCGGCGAACGGTAACCGGCGTTATGCGTACATGCCGTCAAGCGTGTTGCCGTCGTTGCGCCTGATTGCCGATACCACCTACGTCAACGGGGTCAGCCACAAGTTTCTGGTGGACGGGCAGGTCGGGGTGTACGACGCGCAACTCAACAGCGCCTGGAAAACCCTGGCCATCGGCGGCACCGGAGCCGGCGGCAAAACCTTCTATGCGTTGCAATTGTTCGATGCGTCGGCGGGCAACGTTCTGCGAGGCCTGTGGGAGGTCAGTGCGCCGGCCACCGCCAACACTGCCAACGCGTTCAATGATCTCGGTTATGCCTACGCCCGGCCGGAGGTGGCTCGTTTGTCCGATGGCCGCTGGGCGGCGTTCATTGCCAATGGTTACGGCAGCAACTCCGGGGTCGCGGCGCTGTATGTGCTGGATGTGCGTGACGGTTCGCTGATCAGGAAAATCGTCATCGACAGCACGGAAACCACCAACGGTCTGTCCTCGGTGAAGCTGAAGGTCAATTCGCAGAACGTGGTGCAGGCCGCTTATGGCGGAGACCTGAAAGGGCGGCTGTGGAAGTTCGATCTGAGCGCCTCTTCCAGCGACAGCTGGGGCGTGGCGTTTTCCGGCAAGCCGTTGTTCACTACGGCGGGCGGTGCGACGCAGCCGATCACTGCGCAGCCGTTGCTGGCGGACAACGCACTGGGCGGCAAGCAGATCTTCGTCGGCACCGGCAAGTTCAACGAGACGACCGACAAGACCAACAAGGATCTGCAGGCGTTCTATTCGGTGTGGGATGCCGATGGCGGTTCGGGGCAACTGACAGTCAGCAGTTTGCAGGCGCAAGCGGTTACCGGGGTGTTTTCCGGCAGTTCCGGGCAGTTCATCACCACTAGCCAGAACGACACGACTTATCCGGGCGAAAAGGGCTGGTATCTGCCGCTGGTCTACAACAACGTGCTGACCGGTGAGCGGGTGATCAATCAGGCGAGTCTGGTGCTCGGACGCATTGTGTTCACCACTGCCAGTGTCGATACCACCGACCCCTGTTCCAGCTTCGGAACCGGCAAACTGGTCGAACTCGATGCGTTCAGCGGTAAGATGCTCAACTACGCGGTGCTCGATACCAACGCCGATGGCGTGGTCGACAGCAACGACACGATTTCCAGCGGCGTGGTGTTCACCGGCGGCATTCCGACCCTGAACGCGGTCGTCAACGGCGCGAGCCGCAAGGTCGTGAACGATTCCAGTGGCGGCATTACCACCCTGGTGGAAAAGGGCGGCGGCGGTAGCCGTCGTATCATGTGGCGACAAATACAGTAAGTGAGAGTTGAGGCATGCGCAGATCAAACCGGGGTTTCACCTTGATCGAAATCATGATCGTGATTGCGATCATTGGTATCGTCATCACCATCGGCTATCCAAGCCTCACCGAATACGTGAAGAAGGGGCGTCGTGCCGAAGTCGTTTCGGTGTTGTCGGAGCAGGCGCAGATTCTCGAACGCTACTACACGAAGAACAACACCTACACCAACGCCACCGGCCTGAGCGCAGGGACTGACTTCTATACCATCACGCCGACCATCACTGACCAGACTTACCTGCTGACCGCGACCCGCAAGGCTGGCGCGATGGCCACCGACAAGTGCGGGGATTTCACCCTCACCAACACCGGGGTCAGAAGCATGAACAACGCGACAACCGGGCTGACCACCAAGGATTGCTGGGGCCGCTGAGCCGCTTTTATTCGGGTGCCTTTTGCGCCCACTGTCTTTTTTACGGTTGGATCTAACATGACCAGGCAACAGCAAGTGGTGATCGTCGGTGGCGGAGTGATTGGCCTGCTCACCGCGTACAACCTCGCCTCCGAAGTACGCAGCGTGGTGCTGCTGGATCGTTCGAATGTCGGCCAGGAATCGTCCTGGGCCGGCGGTGGCATCGTTTCTCCTTTGTATCCGTGGCGCTACAGCCCGGCGGTCACGGCACTGGCGCACTGGTCGCAGGATTTTTATCCACAGCTCGGCGAGCGGCTGTTTGCCGATACCGGCGTCGATCCTGAAGTGCATACCACCGGCCTGTATTGGCTGGACCTGGATGACGAGGCCGAGGCGCTGGCCTGGGCCGCGCGGGAAAACCGTCCGCTGCGGGCTGTGGATATCTCGGCGGCGCATGATGCGGTGCCGGTGCTCGGTGGCGGATTTTCCCGGGCGATCTACATGGCCGATGTGGCCAACGTGCGCAATCCGCGTCTGGTGAAATCGCTGAAAGCAGCCTTGCAGGCATTGCCGAACGTGACGATTCACGAGCAGTGCGAAGTCAGCGGATTTGTCCGTGACGGCGATCAGGTTGTCGGCGTGGAAACCTCTCAGGGCCAGATCACTGGCGATCAGGTGGTATTGACCGCCGGGGCCTGGAGCGGCGAACTGCTCAAGACCCTGGGCCTGACATTGCCGGTCGAGCCGGTGAAAGGGCAGATGATTCTCTACAAATGCGCGGCGGATTTTCTGCCGAGCATGGTGCTGGCGAAGGGGCGTTATGCGATCCCGCGTCGTGACGGGCACATTTTGATTGGCAGTACGCTGGAGCACGAAGGCTTCGACAAGACGCCAACCGACAACGCACTGGAAAGCCTCAAGGCCTCGGCGGTGGAGTTGCTGCCGGCGCTGGCACAGGCTGAAGTGGTGGGGCACTGGGCGGGTCTGCGCCCCGGTTCGCCCGAGGGGATTCCCTATATCGGTCGTGTTCCTGGATTTGATGGACTGTGGTTGAACTGCGGGCATTACCGCAACGGGCTGGTGCTGGCGCCAGCCTCGTGCCAGTTGTTCGCCGATGTGATGCTGGGCCGGACGCCGATCATCGATCCGGTGCCGTATGCGCCGGCCGGGCGGATCTAGGCGGCCAGTATTCTGGCGATTGGCCGATTGCTTTCGCGAGCAAGGTCGCTCTCACAGGCGTTGCGTTTAACCTGGGGGAGCGACCTTGCCTGCGAAGGGGCCTTCAATCCAGCCCCAGTTTCTTCAGTCGATAGCGCATCGACCGAAACGAAAGACTCAACCGCTGCGCCGCTGCCGTACGATTCCAGCGGGTTTCTTCCAGTGCCTGCAGAATCAGTTTGCGCTCGACGTTCTCCAGATAGTCCTCCAGGTTGTCGATCTGCGTCAGATCGGCAATCCCGCCATCGGCTGCACAATTACCCTCACTCAGGCGTAGGTCCTCGGCTTCGATCGTGCGGTTTTCGCACAGGGTGTAGGCGCGTTCGAGAACGTTCTCCAATTCCCGCACGTTGCCCGGGAAACGGTAGTTCTTGAGGGCTTCGAGCGCTTGCGGATGCAAGCGCGCCACTGCTTGGCCGGTGCTGGCGGCGAGACGTTTGAGCATGTGGTCAGCCAGCGCCTCGATATCGTCACGACGTTCGCGCAGGGATGGCACGCGCAGTTCAATCACGTTCAGCCGGTAATAGAGGTCCTGGCGAAAACGCTCGGCGGCCACTTCGGCTTCGAGATCCTTGTGCGTGGCGCACAGGACCCGCACATCGACCACGGTTTCCTGCTGACCGCCGACACTGCGCACGGCTTTTTCCTGGATCGCCCGCAGCAGTTTGACCTGCATCGACAGTGGCAAGTCCGCCACTTCGTCGAGGAACAGCGTGCCTCCATGGGCGGCCTGGAACAGGCCCGGCTTGTCCTCCACGGCGCCGGTGAAGCTGCCTTTGCGATGACCGAAGAACTCACTTTCCATCAGTTCCGAGGGGATTGCGCCGCAGTTGACCGGGACAAACGGCTGGCTGGTGCGAGGACCCTGCTCATGAATCAGGCGCGCCACCAGTTCCTTGCCGCTGCCGGACTCGCCGCTGATGTACACCGGCGCCTGGCTGCGGGCAAGTTTGTCGATCTGTTTGCGCAGGTTGCGCATCGGCGGCGAGTCGCCGAGCAGCCGTCGGTCGATCGAGGTGCATACGCCGCCGGCTGCCGGCATGCGCAGCGCGCTGGCAACCAGTTCACGCAGGCGCGTCAGATCCACCGGTTTGGTCAGAAAGTCGAACGCGCCGGCCTTCAGGGCGTTGATTGCGGTTTCGAGACTGCCGTAAGCGGTGATCATCGCCACCGGCAGTTGTGAGTGACGTTGCTGAATGTGCTGGACCAGTTCCAGCCCGGTTCCGTCGGGCAGGCGCATGTCGGTCAGGCACAGGTCGAAACGCTCCCGTTGCAGCAGCGCCCGGGCTTCGCCGAGATTGCGTGCACTGAAGGTATCGAGTTTCATCCGTCCCAGGGTGATTTCCAGGAGTTCGCGAATGTCCGGTTCGTCGTCGACGATGAGGATTTTTTGCCGTGGGCTCGTGTTCAACTTTGTTTCCGTCCGTGAGCAAAGGTGATGCGAAAGCAGCCGCCGCCTTGGCGTGGTTTGAAGTCTAGGCGCGCCTGGTTGCTTTCGCACAGCTCACGGGACAGATAAAGCCCAAGGCCGGTGCCCTGGCTGCTGGTGGTGAAGAACGGTTCGAACAGATGCGTCTGCTGATCCAGCGGCACACCGGGGCCGTTGTCCTGCACTTCGAGCACCGCCAGCTGGCTCGCGGGGTCGATGAACAGCGCCAGCCAGACCTCGGCCCGGTCATGCAGCAGGGCGCTGTGGCGCCAGCCGTTGCGTAACAGATTGTCGAGAATCTGCGTCAGTTGGTTGGGATCCATCAGGGTGCGGAAATCACCCGGTTCGATCCGCAGGTGGATCTGCTGGTGCTCGGTGGCCTGTTCGCGGCTGTCGGCGACGAAATCCTCCAGCCATGGCTTGAGATCCAGCCGTTGCGGCGCACTCTGCTGACGGCGGGACAGTTGCAGGACGTTTTCGATCACTCGGTTCATGCGCTGGGAATGGTCTTGGATGATCTGCGTCAGACGCCGATCCGCGCCGTCGAGTTCCTCCGATTCCTGCAATAGCTGGGCGGCATGACTGATGGCACCCAGCGGGTTGCGGATCTCATGGGCAATGCCGGCGGTCAGGCGCCCGAGCGCGGCGAGTTTCAGTTGCTGGGCCTGCTGGGCGATTTGCGCGAGGTCTTCGAGAAATACCAGGGTCTGCCGGTTGGGACTTTGCTCCAGAGCGATAAAGCTGGGTTGCAGCTCAAGGCCGGTGCCAGCGATTTTCAGGCTCTGAGGGCGCAGGCTGGGGTTGTTCAGCCACAGTTGCAGGCGTTCGACCAGCGCCGTGGAGTAATCGTCGATCAATCGGCCTTCAAGGTGTGATCGCCCAAGCAGGGCCTTGGCGCTGTGGTTGGCCAGTTGCACCCGGCGTTGCTCGTCGAGCACCAGAATGCCGGTGCGCATGCGTTGCAAAATCAGTGCGTTGAGCGCTTCGAGGCCGACCACTTCGCTGGCGCGCTGCTCGGCCAGGGTTTCACTGACTTCCACGCGGCGGATCAACCCTTGCACCAGCAGGGATGCAGCGAAACACAAGGCGCCGAGGGTGCCGGCCTGCAGGTAATCGTTGGCGCTCAGGGGGTGGCTGAAACCGAGCAGGAAACTCAGCCCGACAATGCCCAGGGCGCCAATCGCCGCGATCAACAGGCCGATGCGCCGACGCAGCAGGGTATTGCTGATGGCGACCGAGGCAATCAGCAAATTGCCGATGGCACTGGCGACACCCCCGGCTGCGTAGAACAGGCCGGACAGCAGCAGGATGTCGATCAGCGCCAGGCCGAATAACTGCGTCGGGCGGCGGATGTTTTCGAGGAACACCACCAGCAGAATGTTCAGCACCAGATACAGCCAACTGCCATTGCGCAGCAGGTCGTCGTCGGCCGAGGTCAGCAGGCGGTTGTCCATGTTGCTGGAAATCAGCAACACCAGGGTGATGCCGACGCTCAGGCGGTAGAGGTGATAGAGGCGCAGCAGACGCTGAGCCTGTTTGCTGTTGGCGTCGGTGGCCTCAGCGATCACTGGAACCGGGGCCTTGCTCAAGGTGAGCCTGGCTGCAATACCACTGTTGTTGAAGGTTCAGCGCGCGGTCGCGGGGCAGGTGTACGCCGCAGTGGGCGCAGCGCACCATGGGGGCGGCGTCTTGCTCGCTCGGCGGTTGGGCGGACGAGGCGGGCGCCTTGAATTTGCGCCACAGCCACAGCGCGGCGGCAATCAGGGCAATCCAGAACAGTAAACGAAGCATGATGGGCGGCTTTTTGGCTAATGATTCGGCAGTTTAGCCAAGGTCCGGACAAGCGCACAGCCCAATAAGATGCGGTAATAAAAAAGGGAGATCCGAAGATCTCCCTGTTCATGTCGCTGGCGTTATCAGTCGAACAGACCGAAGGTCATGTAGCTGAAGAACGAGCGGTCGTTGTTGCTGGATTCCGCCTCAGGCTCCGGGATCACGTCGCCGTTCTCGTCTTTCGGCTTGAGCTCGTTCGGGATCGCGTCTTTCGCGTCCTGGAACTGCTTCTGCACGTCCTGGTTGGCGCGGGTTTCTCCCGGCGGCAGCGGCGGACGGGATTCGATCAGGCCCAGGGTGGCCTTGCTCAGCCACGAACGGTTGTCGGCCTCGGCCACCGACGGCACGAATTGGCCATCCTGCAGGCTCGGGTGGTTCGGGTAGTTGAGCTTCAGGGTTTCCAGACTGGTGGCCGCCAGTTCGTCCAGATGCAGACGCTGGTAGGCTTCGGTCATCACCGCCAGGCCGTCGCCGACCGAAGGGGTTTCCTGGAAGTTTTCCACTACATAGCGGCCACGGTTGGCGGCGGCGACGTAGGCCTGACGGGTCAGGTAGTAGTCGGCCACGTGGATTTCGTAGGCAGCCAGCAGGTTGCGCAGGTAGATCATGCGCTGCTTGGCGTCCGGCGAGTAGCGGCTGTTCGGGTAGCGGCTGGTCAGCTGGGCGAACTCGTTGTAGGAGTCGCGGGCGGCACCCGGGTCACGCTTGGTCATGTCCAGCGGCAGGAAGCGCGCCAGCAGGCCGACGTCCTGGTCGAAAGAGGTCAGACCCTTGAGGTAGTACGCGTAATCCACGTTCGGATGCTGCGGATGCAAACGAATGAAACGCTCGGCGGCGGACTTTGCAGCCTCGGGCTCGGCGTTCTTGTAGTTGGCGTAGATGAGTTCCAGCTGTGCCTGATCGGCGTAGCGACCGAACGGATAACGCGATTCCAGAGCCTTCAGCTTGGCAGTGGCGCTGGTATAGCTGCTGTTATCCAGGTCGTTCTGAGCCTGCTGGTACAGCTCGGCTTCGCTCAGGTTTTCGTCTACGACTTCCTTCGATGAGCAAGCAGCGGTCAATGCGAGGATGGCGATCAGCAGCAGGTGTTTCACTTGCATGGCGGCTTGCGTCCCTATGACGGCCGCTGTCTTGGGCGGGGCCGTCCTGTTATGATGAGCGCCCCGTTGAAAAGCCTCGGGGCAAAAGACGCCGTATTTAACCACAAGCGCGCAGCCGAAACCAAAGGCTGTGCCGACGCCCAGTCCGAGCATGTCCGATAAAATTGAACTTCGCGCAGAGGTGCCGTCCGATTTGGGCGGCCAACGCCTCGATCAAGTCGCCGCCCAACTCTTCGCAGAGCACTCCCGCTCGCGCCTTTCCGCCTGGATCAAAGAAGGTCGCCTGACTGTGGACGGCGCGGTCATCCGCCCGCGCGACATCGTGCATGGCGGTGCCGTCCTTGAACTGACCGCCGAGCAGGAAGCCCAGGGCGAGTGGGTCGCCCAGGACATCGAGCTCGACATCGTCTATGAAGACGACGACATCCTGGTGATCAACAAGCCTGCGGGCCTGGTGGTGCATCCGGCCGCCGGCCACGCTGATGGCACGCTGCTTAATGCCCTGCTGCATCACGTGCCGGACATCATCAATGTCCCGCGCGCCGGTATCGTCCATCGTCTGGACAAGGACACCACCGGTCTGATGGTGGTGGCCAAGACCATTCAGGCGCAGACAAAACTGGTTGCACAATTGCAGAGCCGCAGCGTCAGCCGGATCTACGAGTGCATCGTGATCGGCGTGGTCACCGCCGGGGGCAAGATCAACGCCCCGATCGGTCGTCACGGTCAGCAGCGCCAGCGCATGGCGGTGATGGAAGGTGGCAAGCCTGCCGTCAGCCACTATCGCGTGCTGGAGCGCTTCCGTTCCCACACCCACGTTCGCGTGAAGCTGGAAACCGGCCGGACCCACCAGATCCGCGTACACATGGCCCACATCAACTTCCCGTTGGTCGGCGATCCGGCATACGGCGGTCGTTTCCGCATTCCGCCGGCCGCGAGCCAGACCATGGTCGAATCCCTCAAGCACTTCCCGCGTCAGGCCCTGCACGCGCGATTCCTCGAGCTGGATCATCCGACCACCGGTGAGCGCATGAGCTGGGAATCGCCGCTGCCGGAAGATCTGGTCTGGCTGCTGACCCTGCTCAAGCAGGATCGCGAGGCATTCGTCGGATGAACTGGCTGACGCCGGACTGGCCTGCGCCGGCCAGCGTCAAGGCCTGTGTCACCACCCGCGAGGGCGGCGTCAGCGAGGCGCCGTTCGACAGCCTCAATCTCGGCGATCATGTCGATGATCTGCCGCAGGCGGTTGCCGAAAACCGTCGGCGGCTCACTGATCATTTTTCAATCAAGCCCGCCTGGTTGCAGCAGGTCCACGGCATCACCGTGGCTCATGCCGACCCGGGCGTGGTCGCGACCGCCGACGCCAGCTGGACCGCCACGCCGGGCATTGCCTGTGCGGCGATGACGGCGGACTGCCTGCCGGCCTTGTTCTGCGACCGCGCCGGTACTCGCGTTGCCGCCGCCCATGCCGGGTGGCGTGGTCTGGCGGCCGGAGTGCTGGAGGCTACCCTCGACAGCCTGCAGGTGCCGGGCGAAGAGGTGCTGGTCTGGCTCGGCCCGGCCATCGGTCCACAAGCCTTCGAGGTCGGCCCGGAAGTGCGGGAAGTCTTCGTCGACCAACTGCCGGAAGCGGCGACGGCTTTCGTCCCGAGCCAAAACCCCGGCAAGTTCATGGCCGACATCTATACGCTGGCGCGCCTGCGCCTGGCGGTTCGCGGTGTCACGGCAGTGTATGGTGGCGGTTTCTGCACCGTCAGCGATCCGCGCTTCTTCTCTTACCGCCGTGCCTCACGCACCGGTCGGTTCGCCTCCCTGGTCTGGCTCACCCGCTAGACTGATCTGCATCAAACGTCTGCCGCTTGAATCTTCCAGAATCGACCGCATCTATAGCGGTATCTGGCAGGTTTCTTCATTCAGGATGGTTCTCAGGTCCGGCCTGCTCAAAAGGAAGGTGACCCATGCGTATAGACCGTTTAACCAGCAAACTACAGTTAGCCTTGTCCGACGCCCAATCCCTGGCCGTCGGCCACGATCATCCGGCCATCGAGCCGGCGCACTTGATGCAGGCCATGCTTGAGCAGCAGGGCGGTTCGATCAAGCCCCTGCTGATGCAGGTCGGCTTTGACGTCAACAGCCTGCGCAAAGAGCTGACCAAAGAGCTCGATCAATTACCGAAAATCCAGAACCCGACCGGCGACGTCAACATGTCGCAGGACCTGGCGCGCCTGCTCAATCAGGCCGATCGCCTGGCCCAGCAGAAGGGCGACCAGTTCATTTCCAGCGAGCTGGTATTGCTCGCCGCCATGGACGAGAACAGCAAGCTCGGCAAGTTGCTGCTCGGCCAGGGCGTGAGCAAGAAGGCGCTGGAGAACGCGATCAACAACCTGCGCGGCGGCGAGGCGGTCAATGACGCCAACCACGAAGAGTCGCGTCAGGCCCTGGATAAATACACTGTCGACCTGACCAAGCGCGCCGAAGACGGCAAGCTCGATCCAGTGATCGGCCGTGATGACGAAATCCGCCGCACCATTCAGGTTCTGCAGCGCCGCACCAAGAACAACCCGGTGCTGATCGGTGAACCGGGAGTGGGCAAGACCGCGATCGCCGAAGGCCTGGCGCAACGGATCATCAACGGCGAAGTGCCGGATGGCCTGCGCGGCAAGCGGCTGCTGTCCCTCGACATGGGCGCGCTGATTGCCGGCGCCAAGTATCGCGGCGAGTTCGAAGAGCGCCTGAAAGCGCTGCTCAACGAACTGTCGAAGCAGGAAGGGCAGATCATTCTGTTCATCGACGAACTGCACACCATGGTCGGCGCCGGCAAGGGCGAAGGCTCGATGGATGCGGGCAACATGCTCAAACCGGCCCTGGCCCGTGGCGAGTTGCATTGCGTCGGTGCGACCACGCTCAACGAGTACCGCCAATATATAGAGAAGGACGCGGCTCTCGAGCGGCGCTTCCAGAAAGTGCTGGTGGACGAGCCGAGCGAGGAAGACACCATTGCGATCCTGCGTGGCCTCAAGGAGCGCTACGAGGTTCACCATAAAGTGGCGATCACCGACGGCGCGATCATCGCGGCGGCGAAGCTTAGCCATCGCTACATCACTGACCGGCAGTTGCCGGACAAGGCCATCGACCTGATCGACGAAGCGGCCAGCCGCATCCGTATGGAAATCGACTCCAAGCCTGAAGTGCTGGATCGTCTGGAGCGCCGCCTGATTCAGTTGAAGGTGGAATCCCAGGCACTGAAGAAAGAAAGCGACGACGCGGCGAAGAAACGTCTGGAAAAACTCCAGGAGGAAATCGACCGCCACGAGCGTGAGTATTCGGATCTGGAAGAAGTCTGGAACTCGGAGAAAGCCGAGGTGCAGGGTTCTGCGCAGATTCAACAGAAGATCGAACAGTCCCGCCAGGAACTGGAAGCCGCCCGCCGCAAGGGCGACCTGAACCGCATGGCCGAACTTCAGTACGGGGTGATCCCGGATCTGGAGCGCAGCCTGCAAATGGTCGACCAGCACGGCAAGAGCGAGAACCAGTTGCTGCGTAGCAAGGTGACCGAAGAGGAAATTGCCGAGGTCGTGTCGAAGTGGACCGGCATCCCCGTGTCGAAAATGCTCGAGGGCGAGCGCGACAAACTGATGAAGATGGAAAGCCTGTTGCATCAGCGCGTGATCGGGCAGGACGAAGCGGTGGTGGCGGTGGCCAACGCAGTACGGCGCTCGCGCGCAGGGTTGTCGGACCCGAATCGTCCGAGCGGCTCGTTCATGTTCCTCGGCCCGACCGGTGTCGGTAAAACCGAGTTGTGCAAGGCGCTGGCCGAGTTCCTTTTCGATACCGAAGAGGCGATGGTGCGGATCGACATGTCCGAATTCATGGAGAAACATTCCGTGGCGCGGCTGATCGGTGCGCCACCGGGATACGTCGGTTATGAAGAGGGCGGTTATCTGACCGAAGCGGTACGGCGCAAGCCTTACTCGGTGATCCTCCTGGATGAAGTCGAGAAGGCCCACCCGGATGTGTTCAACATCCTCCTGCAAGTGCTGGAGGACGGCCGCCTGACCGACAGCCACGGGCGCACGGTGGATTTCCGCAATACCGTGATCGTCATGACCTCCAACCTGGGCTCGATGCAGATCCAGGAGCTGGTCGGAGATCGTGAGGCGCAGCGTGCGGCGGTGATGGATGCGATTTCCACGCACTTCCGTCCGGAATTCATCAACCGGGTCGACGAAGTGGTGATCTTCGAGCCGTTGGCGCGGGATCAGATTGCCGGCATCACCGAGATCCAGCTGGGCCGTCTGCGCAGCCGTCTGGCCGAACGCGAGCTGAAGCTGGAACTGAGCCCGGAAGCAATGGACAAACTGATTGCCGTCGGTTACGACCCGGTCTATGGCGCACGGCCGTTGAAACGGGCGATCCAGCGCTGGATCGAGAACCCATTGGCGCAGTTGATCCTGTCGGGGCGTTTCCTGCCGGGCGAGACTGCTCAGGGTGTCGTGGAGAACGACGAGATCACATTCAACTGATACTCGACGGTGTAAAAACAGGAAGGCCTCGCTTTGCGAGGCCTTTTTTTCGTTAGGCTGTTGAACTCTAAGGAAAAGGCTTGTAAAGTGCGCCCCGCAGTCAGTCACCCACAAGGTTTCAGCTCACTGGGCAGAAATCTGAAATAAGTTGCAAATCATTAACTTGAAAGCGATTTAGGGGGTTGACAGAGGTGTTCTAGGTTGTAGAATAGCGCGCCTCAGACACACGAACGCAGCGATGCGAACGGGTGGCGGAGGTGAGGCAAGCCTCACAGTTGTAACTTGAAATATGTTGTTCCGTGATAGCTCAGTCGGTAGAGCAAATGACTGTTAATCATTGGGTCCCAGGTTCGAGTCCTGGTCACGGAGCCAATTTCAAACCGGGGTATAGCGCAGTCCGGTAGCGCGCCTGCTTTGGGAGCAGGATGTCAGGAGTTCGAATCCCCTTACCCCGACCATTTTTGGGTCGTTAGCTCAGTTGGTAGAGCAGTTGGCTTTTAACCAATTGGTCGTAGGTTCGAATCCCACACGACCCACCATTTTTGAAACCAGTTAGCGCTGGAATCGAATCTTAAGATCAGAGGCCAAAAGCGCTGATCGAGGAAGGCGACTGAAAGGTCGCCTTTTTTTTACCGGGGTATAGCGCAGTCCGGTAGCGCGCCTGCTTTGGGAGCAGGATGTCAGGAGTTCGAATCCCCTTACCCCGACCATATTAAAAATCCTCGTATCGAAAGATACGGGGATTTTTTTTGTCCCGAAAAAAGTGAAGTTTCATTCAAGTCATCGTACAACATGCCGATAGCCCGCTAACAAAAGGGGCCTGCCGGGTCATTCGCCCCTTTGAATCTGGCCATTACAAGAAAAAGGGCGTTCTTCATGTTGCTTCGTCAGTTGAATATTGCTCCCCGTGCCGCACTGGGTTTCGCCCTGATCGCGGTGCTGGTGGCGTTGCTCGGGGTGTTTTCGCTGGGGCAGATGTCGAGCATCCGCGACAGCGAAGTCGCGGTGGAAACCCAATGGCTGCCCAGCATCCGTGGGGGCGACGAGATCCGCGAGATCATGTTGCGCATCCGCACCATCTCCTTGCGCATGGCGCTGGATCCCGATCCGAAGAACGTCGCCACTTACCGCAGCCAGATGGACACCCGTGACAAGGAGTTGAGCGAGAAAATCGCTGCCTACGACAAACTGGTGGTCACCCCCGAAGGCAAGCAGATATATGACCAGTTCAAGAAAACCTTCGCCGCCTACCGTTCCGGCATCGCCCAATCCTTTGTCCTCGCCGAGCAGGGCAAGCGTGACGAGTTGACCAAGCTGCTGCTGGTCGACATGAAGACCGTGGTCGACGGTTCCGGCAAGCAGCTCAGCGACCTGGCGGATCTGTTCGCCAAACAGGTCGCCGCTGAGAGCGAGAACTCCGCTGCCCACTACGCAACCTCTCGCACCATCGTCAGCCTGTTCATTGCCCTGGCGGCGCTCGCCACCGTGGCTCTGGCGATGTTGCTTACGCGCAGCATCGTTCGCCCGCTGAGCAACGCCGTGAGCGCAGCCGAGAGCGTGGCGAACGGCGATCTCACCCGGCCCATCGAAACCCAGGGCAATGACGAGGTCAGCCGTCTGCTCAAGGCGTTGGCGACCATGCAACAGAATCTGCGCGAAACCCTGCAGGGCATCAGCGGTTCGGCCACGCAACTGGCGACTGCCGCTGATGAACTGAATGCCGTGACCCTCGACAGTACTCAGGGGCTGCAGCAACAGAACAACGAGATCGAGCAGGCGGCGACCGCCGTCAACGAGATGACCACCGCCGTGGAAGAGGTCGCGCGCAATGCCGTTTCGACCTCCGATGCAACCCGGCAGTCCAGCGAGTCGGCGCATCTGGGGCAGGAGCGCGTGAGTGAAACCGCCAGCGCGATCAATGCCCTGGCCAGCGACGTGGAGCACACCGGCGGGTTGGTGCAGGCACTGGCGAACCAGTCTCAGGACATCGGCAAAGTACTGGATGTGATTCGCGCCATTGCCGAGCAGACCAACCTGCTGGCGCTCAATGCGGCGATCGAGGCCGCGCGTGCCGGGGAAAGCGGGCGTGGTTTCGCGGTGGTTGCCGATGAGGTGCGCGCGCTGGCGTATCGCACGCAACAATCGACGCAAGAGATCGAGCAGATGGTGCAAGGCATGCGTAACGGTTCGAGCCTGGCGCTCGATTCGATGCAGGCCAGCGCTTCGCGGGCCGCCACCACGCTGGTTCTGGCCGAGCGCGCCGGCGAAGCGTTGCAGACCATCACGGCTTCGGTACACGAGATTCATGAACGCAATCTGGTGATCGCCAGCGCCGCCGAAGAACAGGCGCAAGTGGCGCGGGAAGTGGATCGCAATCTGGTGAACATTCGCGATCTGTCGGTGCGCTCTGCAGCGGGTGCCGATCAGACCAGTGCCTCCAGCCACGAACTGTCGCAACTGGCCAATGCCCTGCAAGGCCTGGTACGGCGCTTCCAGTTGTAACTTCGGCCGATGTGAAAAAGCCGCGCCTTTCGAGAGAAAGCCGCGGCTTGGTTTTTTCCGGAGCTGAAAGGCAATCAGGCGCCGTCTTGATCTTTCAGATGTTCAAACAGGCCTTTGGGCATTTTCTTGCCATTGGCTTCGAAGTTGGCTTTGACGTTGTTGTACGCCTCTTGCTCGTCGATAAAGCCGTCGTGGTTGGTGTCGATCTTGTCGAAGTCGGACTTCGGCGCGACTTTCAGGAATTCGGCACGGGAGACTTTACCGTCGCCATCGGTGTCGGTTTTGGCCATCGACGCATCGCCGCATTTGCCTTCACCACATTTGCCTTCCGGGGTTTTCACCGAAGTTTCCGCCGAGGCGACCATGTAGCCCTGGGTCAGCGGCTGCGCGGCGAACACCGAGCCCGAGAGCATCAGGCCACCGGCCAGGACAGCGCCGACCAGGCCAATGGAGTTCTTGGTAGGTTTCGAAGTACGGGACATTGCATTCTCCTTCGGTTGCACAGCGCAACCACGCGTTTGGGATTAGCCGGAGCCGTTGTGCTCGGGTGTGGCCATTAGGCGGGGGCGGTGTATCGCGTCTGTGTCGTGCAGCGGGGGAGTTTGTAAGCGAAGGTGGGAAAGGTGGGGCGGGATACAGTAGGAAACAGATCTTCAGGGTTTGTGCTGTTCAAACAATGGTGCGAACAGGGTTGCTCGCGAATGCAGGGGGCAGGCAATTCATTGCTGTCTGCCCCGGCGCTTTGGCGAGCAACCCCGTTCCCACGGGGTTTACATCAGTGCAGCTTCAGGCGTGGCTCGGTGCCGCGTCCGATCTTGCTGCCCAGCATCAGCATGGCCGTGCGGAACGGTCCGTACAGCGCCATCTGGTGCATGCGGTACAGCGACACGTAGAACATCCGCGCCAGCCAGCCTTCGAGCATCACGCTGCCGGTCAGGTTGCCCATCAGGTTACCCACGGCGGAGAAACGTGACAGCGAAATCAGCGAGCCGTAGTCGGTGTACTTGTACTCCGGCAGGGACTTGCCCTCGATGCGCAGTTTCAGCGATTTGGCCAGCAGCGACGCCTGTTGGTGCGCGGCTTGCGCGCGTGGCGGCACATTGCGGTCGGAACCGGGTTGCGGGCACGCGGCGCAGTCGCCGAAGGCGAAGATGTTTTCGTCGCGGGTGGTCTGCAAGGTCGGCAGCACTTGCAGTTGATTGATGCGATTGGTTTCCAGACCGTCGATGTCCTTGAGGAAACCCGGCGCGCGAATACCGGCGGCCCAGACTTTCAGGCTGGCCTTGATTTCGTTGCCGTCGGCGGTGATCAGGCTGTCGGCGGTGACTTCGCTGACCGACGCGTTGGTCATCACGTTGACCCCGAGTTTCTCCAGGGTCTTGTGGACCGGACCGCTGATCCGCTCCGGCAGGGCGGGCAGCACCCGTGGCCCGGCTTCGATCAGGGTGATGTGCATGTTCTCCGGTTTGATCCGGTCGAGGCCGTAGGCCGCCAGTTCATGTGCGGCGTTGTGCAGTTCCGCCGCCAGCTCGACCCCGGTCGCACCGGCGCCGACGATTGCCACGCTGATCTGCGCGACATCGTCGTTCTGTCCGGCGTGAGCGCGCAGGTAGTGGTTGAGCAGCTGCTGGTGGAAACGCTCGGCCTGTTTGCGGGTGTCGAGGAACAGGCAATGCTGCGCCGCGCCCTGGGTGCCGAAGTCGTTGGTGGTGCTGCCGACCGAAATCACCAGCGAGTCGTAAGGCACTTCCCGCGCCGGTACGAGTTCGACGCCGTTTTCGTCGTAGGTGGCGGCCAGCTGGATTTTCTTCTGTGCGCGATCGAGCCCGCTCATGCGCCCGAGCTGGAACTCGAAGTGGTTCCATTTGGCCTGGGCGACATAGTTGAGTTCGTCTTCGGAAGAGTTCAGCGATCCGGCGGCCACTTCATGCAACAGCGGTTTCCAGATGTGGGTCAGGTTGGCGTCGACCAGCATCACGCTGGCAATGCCACGCTTGCCCAGAGTCTTACCCAGACGGGTAGCCAACTCCAGACCGCCGGCGCCGCCGCCGACAATGACAATACGATGGGACATGGGGATAACTCGCAAGGCTAAAAGAAATCGGTGCGGTCACCCGAGCGAGCGCGATGCTGCTCATAGCGTCAGGTAACTGATAAATCGGCTCAACAGGCCCAGACCAATGGTCACTGCCAGTACCAGCACCAGGAGCATCCACGGCCGGAAAGGCCGGCGCTCGACACGGTGTTGGGACAATTGCAGGTACTCTTCGACATGCTTCTGGTCTTCGGGGTTCAGGCGGCTGGTCATAAAGGCCTCGTCAGGGATAGACGTTGCTGAATGCGCAGACGTTACAGCGTTTTGTCTGCGGGCGTTGAACGGCGCATGTCATCCGGGCGAATGATTGCGCTTTTGTAACATCCGGCCGGCAATCGCGCCATCCTGCTAGAGGCTGATACCGACGTCGAACACGATGCTGCGGCCCAGGTTGCTGCGCAGAAAATCCGGTGCATCCGGATGGGCGAACAGCACGCGGGCGAACGTCGGGCCGACCAGCGACAACGAGCGCCAGCCCTGACGCAAATATTCGGTCGGCGGTGGAAAGTGGCTGTTCAGATCCAGCACTTCGCGCTTGAGGCTGGCGAAGGCGATGATGTCCAGCTCCCCCAGATCCATGCCGCGCTCCTTGTAGTTGTGCGCTTTTTTACGCAGGGTCGGCGCCAGTCTGAGCAGGAATTCATTGGCCGGAATTCGCCGTGGCTTGGCTTCGCGCCGCACCAGTTGGCTGAGGGAAAACGCACTGCGCCGGCGTTGCAACTCGTCGCGCCATTCGTCGTTGAGGCGTCGCCCCTCATCGAGCACGAAAAACACTTCGAAATTGGCATCACGGAACAACACGTCCGGCGGCTCCCCGGCGGGGGCGAATTCGTCGGCGCGGTACGGAATGTTCAAGCCTTGCAGCAGGCGCTGGCAGACCCAACGCTCACGCTCCCATTTGCGGGCATTGGACAGGAACGCGTTGGCTTGCTCGGCCGCGATGGTCAGCAGGCGTAGGTAATCTGAGTCATCCATAGGCCCAAGCTTAGCGTTCAAATGCGACAAGCAGAAAATTTGCGCAGGCGTGCGGTGTAGACTGCGACGAATCACCCCCGTAAGGGGTGTTGGTCACGGAGGAGTCATGATCGGTGCTGAACTGCTGTCGTCCACGAGCCTGATCCTGGGCTGGCTGATCTACCTGCCAGTGCTGGTCTGGGCGGTCTGTCGCGCGCCGTGGGTCGAATTGTTCAGTGACAATCGGCGTCAGCATTTGTTGTTCGGGACGGTATTTGCACTGTTTCTGTTGTGGCTGGTGCGCAGGGATTTCGATACCGGTGTGTCTTACCATTTCATCGGCATGACGGCGGTGACGCTGTTGCTCGACTGGCCACTGGCAATCGTCGGTGGGTTGGTGGCGCAACTCGGCCTGGTACTGCTCGGGCGGCAGGATCTGGCGGCCCTCGGGGTCAACGGGACGTTGTTCATTTTGCTGCCGGTGTTGATCACTGAATGCCTGGCGATTCTGGTCGAGCGGGCGCAGCCGCGTAATCCGTTTGTGTATATCTTCTGTTCCGGGTTCTTTGCCGCCGCGCTCTCGGCGTTGCTGTGCCTGACGTTGAGCTTGACCCTGTTGTGGTATGACGGCCTGTTCGCCATGCCCGAATGGCTGGAGGACTTCATCGGTTACCTGTGGCTGCTGATTTTTCCCGAAGCGTTCATCAACGGCATGGTGGTCAGCTCGCTGGTGGTGTTTTGCCCGGAATGGCTGGAGACCTTCAACCGCACCCGCTACCTTTCGGCGCCTTGGAAAGACGACGATCGCGATTCTTGATCCACATCAATCACACCGCGCGCGCGGCATTTCATGCTCGGCCAAATCCCTTCAGGAGCAGCGACATGAGTGTTTACGAGTGGGCGAGGCAGGAAACCCGGCAAAGTCTGGAGATGGCGCAGGAGGTGGGGTTCGATCCGGGCCTGAGCCTGCGCGCCTTGCTCAGTGCGGTGGTGCAGCAGAGCAAGGCGGTGCGCAACGCCGAAGACCTGGCCGACGAGTTGCGCTTTCTGGCGGAAAACCTCGACGACGATCAGGACTACGGCTTCATGCGGCCCTGAGCGGGATCAGTGGCGCGGGTCGAAATCGCTGGAAAACAGTTCGTCTTCGGCATCCGGGGCGACCGGAATCTTGTGATCTTCGGCAGCCCAGGCACCGAGGTCGATCAGCTTGCAGCGATCCGAGCAGAACGGGCGGAATGTGTTCTCGGGAATGAATTCCACCGGCGCGCCGCAGGTCGGGCAGTTGACGGTTGGGGTCTGGCTCATGATCGGCCTCCACTTAAAGTCAGGTAAAAATCGTGCAGACGCTCGACCTCGCCGTGCAGCCAGGCGAGGTCGCGGTCGTTGACCACCACGTCATCGGCATGGCTCACGCGGTCTTCGCGGCTCGATTGCGCCTTGAGGATCGCCTGAACCTGCTGCTCGCTGGTCTGGTCACGTTGCAGGGTGCGTTCGATCTGCAATTGTTGCGGGGCGTCGATCACCAGGATCCGTTGGGTCATCGCGTATTGCCCGGATTCGATCAACAGCGGCGAAACCAGAATCGCGTAAGGCGATTTTGCCTGCGCCAGGTGATGAGCGATTTCCTCGGCGATCAACGGATGCAGCAAGGCTTCGAGCCAGCGCCGCTCTTGCGGCACTTCGAAAATCAGTTTGCGCAGGGCCGCGCGGTCCAGTGTGCCGTCGGCCTGCAAGACGCCGGGGCCGAAATGCTCGGCGATTTTCGCCAGCGCCGGGCGCCCCGGTTCGACCACCCAGCGCGCCGCGTGATCGGCGTCGACCACATGGATGCCGAGGTCGATGAAGTGCTGCGCGGCCGCGCTTTTGCCGCTGCCAATGCCGCCGGTCAGGCCGAGAATCCAGGGTTTTTCCACAGGGGTATTCATTTCAAACCGACAAACTGCCAATAGAAGTCGGTTATTTGACCACCCCAGAGCAAGGCAATCCAGCCGGCAATTGCCAGATAGGGACCAAAGGGGATGGGCGTCGATGTGTTCTGCTCGCGCAGCTTGAGCAAAATCACCCCGAGAATGGCCCCCACCAGCGATGAGAGCAGGACGGTCAACGGCAGGATCTGCCAGCCGCCCCAGGCCCCCAAGAGGCCCAGCAGCTTGAAGTCGCCGTGACCGATGCCGTCCTTGCCGGTCAGCAGTTTGAACAGCCAGAACACCGACCACAGCGCCATGTAACCCGCCACCGCGCCCCACAGCGCCTCATGCAGCGAGACGAACACCCCGAAGCTGTTGACGATCAGCCCCAGCCACAGCAGCGGCAGCACCAGCACATCGGGCAGCAATCCGACGTCGATGTCGATCAGGCTCATCGCCAGCAAGCCCCAGGTCAGGACGATCAACAGGCAGGCGGCCCAGCCGAAACCCAAATGCCAGGCAATGAAGGCCGAGAGCAGGCCGCAGGCCAGTTCGGTCAGTGGATAACGCTTGCTGATCGGCGCGGCGCACGCCGAGCAACGTCCACGCAACCACAGGTAACTGAGCAGCGGAATGTTTTCCCACGCGCGGATGCGGTGGGCGCAATGCGGGCATTGCGAATGCGGCAGCATCAGGTTGTAGGTGGGCTGTGGCGTGTCGCCGGGCAGACCGAGGACATCACGGGCCTGCTGGCGCCAGTCGCGCTCAAGCATTTTCGGCAGGCGCCAGACCAGCACGTTGAGGAAGCTGCCGACCACCAGCCCTACGAGCAGGGCGGTGAAGACAAAAGCCAACGGATACACACTGAAGAGTTCGTCGACAGGCATGTCAGATCGCTGAGCCGAGTTGGAAGATCGGCAAGTACATCGCCACCACCAGCCCGCCGACGATCACCCCGAGTATCACCATGACGAACGGCTCCATCAGGCTGGTGAGGTTGTCGACCATGTTGTCCACCTCGTCCTCGTAGAAACCCGCGACCTTGTCGAGCATCTCGTCCAGCGCGCCGGACTCTTCGCCGATCGCGGTCATCTGCACCGCCATGTTCGGAAAGACGCCGGTGGCGCGCATCGAAAAATTCAACTGCATGCCGGTGGCGACATCCTGCCGGATCCGCTGCACCGCCCGCTTGAACACTACGTTGCCGGTGGCGCCGGCCACCGAGTCCAGGGCTTCCACCAGCGGCACCCCGGCGGCGAACGTGGTCGACAGGGTACGAGCGAAACGCGCCACGGCGGACTTGTACATCAGCGTGCCCACCAGCGGCAGTTTCAGCAGCCAGGCGTCACGACGGTCGCGCAGGGGCTGGGAGGTTTTCAGCGCATGGCGCGTGCCGAAAAACGCCGCCACCAGGGCGCCGAGGATCGCCCACCACCATTGCTGCATGAACTCCGAGAGACTGATCACCATCAGGGTGAAGGCCGGCAGCTCGGCACCAAAACCGGAGAACACCGACTGGAACTGCGGCACCACTTTCACCAGCAGGATCCCGGTCACGACCGCCGCCACCAGCACCACGGCCGTCGGGTAGGTCATGGCTTTCTTGATCTTGGCCTTGAGGCTCTCGCTCTTTTCCTTGTAGGTCGCGACCCGTTCCAGCAGGGTGTCGAGGGCACCGGACTGCTCGCCGGCATCCACCAGGTTGCAATACAGTTCATCGAAATACTGCGGTTTCTTGCGCAGTGCCGCCGCGAAGCTGTTACCGGCGGCGACCTCCTGTTTGACCTCGTCCACCAGCTTGCGCATCGCCGGGTTTTCAAAGCCTTCGCCAATGATGTCGAACGACTGCAAGAGCGGTACGCCGGCCTTCATCATCGTTGCCATCTGCCGGGTGAACAGGGCGATGTCCTGGGCCTTGATGCGTTTGCCGAAACTGAGCAGTGAGGCGGATTTCTTGCGTACCTTGCCCGGATTGATGCCTTGCTTGCGCAGTTGCGCCTTGATCAGTGCCGGGTTCTGCCCGCTCAACTCGCCAGTGACCTTGCTGCCTTTCCTGTCCGTGCCTTCCCAGGCGTAGACGCTGATTTTCGCTGCCTTGACCGCCATGTTCAGTCCTTGGTGACCCGGTTGATTTCCTCAAGGCTGGTGATGCCTTGCATGGCCTTGTGCAGGCCGGCGGTGCGCAGGTCGTTGAAGCCGTCCCGGCGCATCTGGGTATCGATTTCCAGCGCATTGCCTTCGGCCATGATCAACCGTTGCAGCTCGGCGGTATTTTTCACCACTTCATAAATCCCCACGCGGCCCTTGTAACCGCCGTTGCAGTGATCGCAACCGGCGGGTTCATAGATCGTGAAGCTGCCGATGCGTTCCTCGGGGAAGCCTTCCCTGAGCAGTGTCTCGGGAGGGATCTCGATGGGCTTCTTGCAATGGCTGCACAATTTGCGCGCCAGGCGCTGGGCGATGATCAGGCTGACCGAGGTGGCGATGTTGAAGCCCGGAATGCCCATGTTGTGCAGGCGGGTCAGGGTTTCCGCCGCGCTGTTGGTGTGCAGGGTCGACAGGACGAGGTGACCGGTCTGCGCGGCCTTGATCGCAATTTCGGCGGTTTCCAGGTCACGGATCTCGCCGACCATGATCACGTCCGGGTCCTGACGCAGGAACGAGCGCAGGGCCTGGGCAAAGTCCATGCCCTGGCGTGGATTGACGTTGACCTGATTGACGCCTTCCATGTTGATCTCCACCGGGTCTTCGGCGGTGGAAATATTGATGTCGACGGTGTTGAGGATGTTCAGGCCGGTGTACAGCGAAACGGTCTTGCCCGAGCCGGTCGGGCCGGTGACCAGGATCATGCCTTGTGGCTGCTTGAGCGCGGCGAGGTACAGCTCCTTCTGCTCCGGCTCGTAGCCGAGGGCGTCGATGCCCATTTGCGCGCTGGTGGGGTCGAGAATCCGGATCACCACTTTTTCACCCCACAGGGTCGGGAGGGTGTTGACCCGGAAGTCGATCGACTTGCTCTTCGACAGGCGCATTTTCAGGCGTCCGTCCTGGGGTTTGCGGCGTTCCGAAATGTCCAGGCTGGCCATGACTTTCAGGCGCGCGGCGATACGGCTGGCCAATTGAATCGGCGGCCTGGCGACTTCGCGCAGGATGCCGTCGGTGCGCACCCGCACCCGGTAGTTTTTTTCGTAGGGCTCGAAGTGCAGGTCGGACGAGCCGCTCTTGATCGCGTCCAGCAGCATCTTGTGGACGAAACGCACCACCGGCGCATCGTCGGCGTCGAGCCCGCCGATGGCGTCCTGTTTGTCGTCGTCGATGGATTCGATGTCCAGCCCGTCGAGATCGACGTCGGCCATGTCTTCGAGGCCGCTGGCGTGGGTGTCGAAGAATTTTTCGATGGCGTCGGTGAGCTTGTCGTCCTCGACCAGAATGGCTTCGGTGCTCAGCCCGGTGCTGAACTGAATGTCGTTGATCGCCTGATGATTGCTTGGGTCGGAGATGCCGACGAACAATTTGTTGCCGCGCCGCCAGAGGGGCAGGGCGTGATGCTGGCGCACCAGTTTTTCACTGACCAGGCCCTTGGGCTGGGTTTCCTTGTCCAGGCAGTTGAGATCGAGGAAGGCCACGCCGAAATGCTCCGACGCGATCTCGGCGACCTGCCAGCTCTTCACCAGTTTGTTCTGTACCAGATAGCTGACCAGCGACAGGCGATTGCGCTGGGCCTGTTGCCAGGCTTGCTGGGCGCTTTTTTCCGTCAGCAGTTCGGCCTGCACCAATCGTTTGGCCAGACCGCTCAGAGCGATGTCATTCATGGGAATCCCGGACGCAGACAGTTCATGACTTATAGCCTAGTCAAGTGACAGCGCCAAACACCCTCGGTGCAGGTGACAAAAAGTGTCAGATAGTGCGGTTGCAGGTTGTAGGAAACCGCCACTCAGTGGCGCCACGCCCAGCAGACGCGGCTTGCAGCCGGTTGGCATGGGCTGTGCTGAGCCCTGTTCAGATCATGAGACTTCGACTCATGCATGGAGAGCCTGTCTATGAACAACCAAAAAGGTTTCACTCTGATCGAACTGCTGATCGTCGTCGCGATCATCGGCATTCTGGCCACTGTGGCATTGCCGCAATACTCCAAGTACCAGGCGCGGTCGAAAGTGACGGCGGGGCTGGCCGAGATTTCGGCGATGAAAGTACCGTATGAGGATGTCATCAATGCCGGTACGGCTCCCACCACGGCCAACACCGGGCCTGGTGGTGCAGCGGCCACCAGCAACTGCACGCTGACCGTGACGGGTACGGCGGCCACCGGTGCTGGCACCATCGTCTGCACATTGGTCAATGCGCCGGCACCCGTGCTGAGCAAAACCATTACCTTGACCCGCGATGCCACCAACGGCTGGACTTGCACCAGCACCGCCGCTCAGGACTACCTGCCGAAGCAATGCACCGGCGTTTGATCTGACTGCGAAACACCCCGCCCCGCCGATTCTGGCGGGGCTTTTTTTTGCCTGACATACCGCAATGAAAAGTCCTGAGGATTCATGGCCTTAAGCCGCCAGGGCAAATCTGCAAGTTGCATGCAGATTATTCGGTGCTCGTGCAATTTGCATGATTCCGAAAATTCGTTATTTTTATAACTTGTTGATTTATATGAATTTATTTCGATGTTCAAAGTTGGCACAGCGTTCGCAATATCTCTCGTAACCCTGCTGAAAAGAAATCCAGCAGACTTTCCAGAAAAACAGGAGTTACTCGTATGAAGAAGTTCGCTATCACTGCCGCTGCTGCTACCGCGCTGACCCTGACCCTGACCATGGCCACCGGTGCGTTTGCACAATCCACCCAGGCAACCCAGGCGCCGATGACCCTGGCTGCCGGTGAAATGACCAAGGCCAAAGAAGCTACTTCCGACACCTGGATCACCACCAAAGTCAAAAGCGATCTGGTTACCGAAAAAGGCATTCCAGGCACTGACATCAAAGTAGAAACCAACAAAGGCGTCGTTTCCCTGTCCTCCACCGTTGCCATCACCGAGGCTCAGAAAACCACCGCCGTGGCCATCGCCAAGAAGATCAAAGGCGTCAAGGCCGTTTCCGCCGACGGCCTGAAAGCCGAGTAAGGCAAGACTTCTCGCCTGGACCGGGAGAAGACGCGACAGGCGGGCCGAGCAATACGTCTGCCGCACTTTAGAGTTCATGCGAACGGCCACACGGAGGTGGCCATTACAGGCCCTGGCACTTGTGTCGGGGCCTGTTCTATTTCAGGGGCAGGAAAAGCGGGGAGGTCAGTTGCCGCGCTTGCTATTGATCTGTTTCAGGCGACTGCCTTCGAAGCGCAGGTACTGGTACATGCCGTTGCTCGGGCCGTAGGTCCATTCCTCGACCTGGAACTCTTCACGACGGTTGGCGCTGCGCTTGTAACCGAGCAGATCACGACTGACCGGCTCACCGCATTTTTGCAGCACCTCGCTGGCACGGTCGCCAAGGCTCACCAGTTGGCTACCGCAGCGCAGGGTATCGGACGCGGCAGCCTGGCTGGCGATCAACGCCAGCCCCAATGCAGCAAGCAGTGTGCGGCTCATCATTCGGCATCCAGATGCATTTGTGTCACCACCCGGCCATCGCTCTCCGCCTCGCCGAGATTGGCGTCGATGAAGTACACGCGGTCGTCGGCCAGTTGGCCCTTGTCCACCAGATAGTCCTTGATGCTGCTGGCGCGATCCTGACCGAGCTGGCGCAGCAGCACATCGCTGGAGCTCCAGAACTTGATCACGTCGGCGCGCATTTTCGCCGTGCGTTCTTCCTTGCCCAGATCCTTCCACTCGGCCGGCGGCTGGGTTTTCAGACGGGTGCGGTAGATGCCTTCCAGCAACGGGCCTTTCTCGCCATCCGGCACCTGCAACAGCGATGCCTGGGCCGGCACCTTGTCGCCACGGCGCTGGAGCATCTTGTAGTAGTTGTACTGGTATTCACGTTCCAGACGCTGTTCGGCGATCAACGGGCCGTCGCTGCTTTGCGCGGCGGTGCCTTCGATCTCCAGGCGCAGTGCCGGACGTTCCTTCAAGGCCTGGGACAGTTTGACCAGCGCCGCCTCGGCGTCCTTGCTCAGGTCGCTGGAGCCGGGGGCGAAAGAGACGGTGCCGAGGTCTTCGGAACCGCCGCCGCTGACCAGCCCACCGATCAGTTTGAACGGTGCGGCCGCTGCCTTGACGATGAGGTTGCGCAGGGTCTGCCAGACGATCGGCATCACGCTGAATTGCGGGTTGTTCAAGTCGCCGGTGACCGGCAGCTCGATGGAGATCTTGCCGTCGACGTCCTTGAGCAGCGCAATCGCCAGTTTCAGCGGCAGGCTCACGGCGTCCGGGCTGTCGACTTTCTCACCCAGCTGCAATTGTTCGACCACCACTTTGTTTTCGGCCTTGAGCTGGCCCTTGGTGATCAGGTAATGCAGGTCGAGATTGAGCCGGCCCTTGCGGATGCGGTAACCGGCGAACTTGCCGGAGTAGGGCGTCAGGGTCGTCAGCTCGACCCGTTTGAAGCTGGTGGCGATGTCGAGGCTGGCCATCGGGTCGAACGGGTTGACTGCGCCTTTGATGGTCACCGGAGCATAGCGATCGACCTTGCCCTTGACGTCGACACTGGCCGGTTTTGCCTGGCGACTGTCGATGGTGCCGATCTGGCCGTTGAGCTGCTGGATCGCGGTGGCGAAGTTCGGGGTCAGGCTGAAGTCGGCGAAGTTGGCCGAGCCATCGTTGATGGCGATTCCGCCGATATGAATGCCCAGCGGTTTTTCATTGCTGGCGGGCTTGGCCGCTGCCGGTTTGGCCGCAACGTCCGCCGGTTGCGGAACCAGCAAGTCATCGATGTTGGTGGTGCGGTCATCATTGATCATGAAGCGCGCGTAAGGCTGGAACAGGTTGATCCGCTCGATCGACAGGCTGTCGCCGTGCTGGTAGTTCAAGCCTTCGACCACCACTTGCTGCCACTTGAGGAAGTCGCGGGTCTTCAGGGTGTCGAGGGTGTGCAACTGATCGACCTGGGCGCGTCCGGTGACGCTGAGCGCCAGTGGCTCGGTGCTCTTCAGGTTGACCTTGAGGTCGCTGCCGAGCATGCCGCTGCGCAGTTCCAGGCGAATGAACGGGGTGATGTAGGACTGGGCGACACGCAGGTCGATGTCCTGGGTCTTCACGTTGAGCTGGGCGGTGACCGGCGCCAGATTGATCACGCCATCGGCGCTGATCTTGCCCTGCTTGCCCAGCCCGGTGTCGAGCTTGAGGTTGAAGGGTGAGCCATTGAGACTGTCGAAATTCTGCAGGTCGACGTTCAGCGGCCCGACTTCCAGCGCCACGGCCGGCTGTGCCTGGCGGTCAGCCAGATGCACTTGATAGTTGCGCAGTTGCACGTCCTTGAGCAGCACTTGCCAGGGCTTGCTCGGCGCGGCCGGTTCCTTCGGCGAGTCGGCGGCCGCTGGAGCGGACTTCGGTTCTGCGGCGGCCTTGGCCGCCGGTTTCGACGGCTGACTGGCGAACAGTTTTTGCCAGTCCAGTTGCCCGTCGGCTTCGCGAGCCGCCCAGGTTTCCAGTTTCTGGCTGCGGATCTTGCCGACCACCACTTGCTGTTTGGCCAGATCCACCGTGGTTTCGCTGACGTCCAGGCGTTCGAGTCTGGCCAGCGGGCGGCCGTCCGGTGCCTTGATCGCGAACGGCGCGACACTCACCGCGACGTTGTTCAGCAGCAGTTCGGTTTCCTTGGACAGGTTGAGCTTGTACTCGGTGCTGAGGCTGACCACGCCGTCTTCCAGCACCAGCGGCACTGCATCGCGCACATAGGGCCAGAACGACTTCATCTTGCCGTCGGTGATTTTCAGTGTGCCTTCGGAGGTGAGTGGGATCAGGCTGAAGTTGCCGGCCCAGTCGATTCGCCCGCCCGCCGGCCCCACCGCGACCAGGGTCATGTCGGCGCTGTCCTCGGGCAGGGTGCTGAGATTTTTCAGTTCGAAGTCGAGGGCGTCGTAGACGAATTCGATGGGCTCGCTCGGACGCGCGTCCTCGAAATGCAAGGCGCCCCCCGCCAGCTTGATGCGGTCGATGCGCAGCGGAAACGGCTTGGCATCCGGATCGGCCGGGGTCGGTTCGCTGGCCGGCAGTTTGAACAGGCCGAGCAGGTTGAGCTGGCCGTCCTTGGCGAAGAGGATCTCGGTCCTGGACTTGTCCAGTTCGATATCGGACAGGTGCAGGGCTTTTGTCCACAGGCTGTCGAGTTGCAGGTTGGCGTACAGGCGTTCGAAGCCGACCTGTTCCTTGCCCGGCTCGCCGATCACCAGCCCCCACAGGGTGACTTCAAGGCTGAATGGATTGAGTTCGATGCGTTGAAGGTGCGCGGGCACGGTCGCGTAGTTGGCCAGTTGCTGGTTGACCACGCGAAGCGCAATGCCCGGCAAGATCAGAAACCCCAGCAGGCTGTAGAGGGCAAGAGCGGTCAACAGGGCGCCAGTCGCGCGAATCAATCCTTTGGGCATGTGCGGCTTCATCTGTCTGAATCGGAGTGCCTTGGAGTATGGCACGCGATTACGGTTCCGAAGTGCGCCCGCTTTATAGGAAATGTCTGAAAGTTGTGAGGGCTCGCCGGGAGTGGGTCAGAGCTGAAGGATCAGGGTTTTCAGCGGCGGCTGTTGATCCTGCGACGGAAAGTCCCGGGCCGGGGTCATCACGCTCCATTCGCGCACCGGGCGTCCGGCCTTCTCGGCGCAACGCAAGACCTGTTCGCGCCAGTCGTCCATGCTCACTTTCGCCAGGTTGTTGCAGCAGATCAGCACGCCGTTGTCGGCGGTGGTCAGCAGGGCAGGCTTGAGCAGGCTTTGATAGTCGCGCAGCAGGTCGACGGTGCCGAACGCACTCTTGGCCCAGGCCGGTGGATCGAGCAGCACCAGGTCGTATTGGCGCTGTTCGAGGCGCTGATAGCCCGGCAGTTTCTGCCCGCGCCGCTGGCTGATCGGCAGGCCGGCCAGTTGGCGGATCGCCGGGAAGTAATCGGACTGGATGAATTGCATGGCTGGCAATTGCGGGTTGAGCAGGCCATTTTCGCGCCCGACCGCCAGATTGCCCTCGGCGAAGTCCAGGTTGCACACTTCACGGGCACCGCCGGCCGCCGCGCTGAGACCGACGCCACAGGTATAGGCAAACAGGTTGAGGACACTCTTGCCTTTCGCGTGATCCTTGACCCAGCCGCGCGTGTTGCGCAGGTCGAGAAACAGCAGCGGGTCCTGCCCGGCGTGGCGCCCGCGCACCCGGTAGTTGAGGCCCCACTCGTGGCCAACCAGATCGGCCAGCGCGGCTTCGTCGGCGCGATAGACGCTGTCTTCGCGATCGATACGCGAATTGCCACGGGAGCGGTCGTTGTAGACCAGCAGAGTGTCGAAGCCCAGGGTCTGATTGACCATTTCATGCAGTTGCAGCAGCGCATCACGCTCCAGCGTCTGGTGGAAACTTTGCACCAGCAACTGCGGGCCGTAGCGGTCGATGGTCAGGCCGCCGGCACCTTCCTGGCTGCCGTGGAACAGTCGATAGCAATCGGTGCCCTGGCCGTGCAGTTCGGCGAGCAGGTCCTGGCGTTGGTCGAGGGCGGCGCGCAGCGCCTGATTCAAGGAAGACATGCGGGCGCCTTGCTGGTGAGAATGGTGGGGCGCGGGAGTTTAGCAGCAACTGAGCCTCAAGCCTCAAGCTTGAGGCCTGGGGCCTGAAGCTGCCTTTACTGATTCAGCCGCTTGTCGATCAGCCCCTGCACGACACTTGGGTCGGCCAGGGTCGAGGTGTCGCCGAGGCTGTCGATCTCGTTGCAGGCGATCTTGCGCAGGATGCGCCGCATGATCTTGCCCGAACGGGTCTTGGGCAGCGCCGGTGCCCACTGGATCAGGTCCGGTTTGGCGAAGCTGCCGATTTCCTTGCTGACGTGGGCCAGCAGGTTCTTTTTCAGTTCATCGTCAGGTTCGGTGCCGTTCATTGGCGTGACAAAGGCGTAGATGCCCTGGCCCTTGACGTCGTGGGGATAACCGACCACGGCGGCTTCGGCGATGCTGTCGTGCAGCACCAGGGCACTTTCCACTTCGGCGGTGCCGATGCGGTGGCCGGAGACGTTGATCACATCGTCGATGCGTCCGGTGATCCAGTAGTCGCCATCCTCGTCGCGGCGCGCGCCGTCACCGGTGAAGTAGTAGCCGGGGTAGGGTTTGAAGTAGGTGTCGACCATCCGCTGCGGATCGCCGTAGACACTGCGGATCTGCGCCGGCCAACTGGACTTGATCACGAGTACGCCGCTGCCGGCGCCTTTGATTTCCTTGCCGGCTTCATCGAGCAGGGCCGGTTGCACGCCGAACATCGGTTGTGTGGCGCAGCCCGGTTTGATCCGTTGGGAGCTGACCAGCGGGCTGAGCATGATGCCGCCGGTTTCGGTCTGCCACCAGGTATCGACGATGGGGCAGCGCTGTTCGCCGACCACGTTGAAATACCATTCCCACGCTTCCGGATTAATTGGCTCACCGACGCTGCCGAGCAATCTGAGGCTCTCGCGGGACGTTCCCTGCAATGGCCCGGCACCTTCGCGCATCAAGGAGCGCAGGGCGGTCGGTGCAGTGTAGAAAATATTGACCTTGTGTTTATCGATCACCTGCCAGAAGCGGGAGGTAGTCGGGTAACTCGGTACGCCTGCGAACATCAATGTGGTCGCGCCGTTCGCCAGCGGGCCGTAGACGATGTAGCTGTGGCCGGTGACCCAGCCGACGTCGGCGGTACACCAGAACACTTCACCGTCGCGGTAGTCGAGGACGTATTTGAAGGTCATCGCCGCTTGCAGCAGGTAACCGGCGGTGGTGTGCAGCACGCCTTTGGGTTTGCCGGTGCTGCCGGAGGTGTAGAGGATGAACAGCGGATCCTCGGCACCCATCGGTTCCGGTGGGCAATCGTCACTGACATCGTGCACGGCCTCGTGATACCAGAGGTCGCGGCCATCGACCCAGTCGACCTTGCCCCGGGTGTGCTCGACCACCACCACGCTGCTGACGTTCGGGCAGCTTTGCAGGGCCTTGTCGACGTTTTGCTTGAGCGAGGCGAAACGCCCGCCGCGCACGCCTTCGTCGGCGGTGATCACGGTGCGGCAGTCGGCATCGAGAATGCGGTCGCGCAGGGAGTCCGGGGAGAAACCGCCGAATACCACCGAATGAATTGCGCCGATCCGCGCGCAGGCGAGCATCGCGTAGGCGGCTTCCGGGATCATCGGCATGTAGATACAGACCCGGTCGCCTTTCTTCACGCCACGGCTTTTCAGCACGTTGGCCAGGCGGCAGACGTGATGATGGAGTTTGTTGTAGCTGACAGACAGGGATTCGGCGGGGTCGTCGCCCTCCCAGAGCAGGGCGGTCTGTTCGCCGCGCGTTGCCAGGTGGCGGTCGATGCAGTTGTAACTGACGTTCAGCTTGCCGCCTGCGAACCATGAGGCCTCGCCGGTCTTCAGGTCATAGCGCTGGACGGTCTGCCACGGCGTGCTCCAGTCGAGGAACTTTGTGGCTTGCTCGGCCCAGAAGGTGCTGGGGTGTTCAACGGATTCGCGGTACAGGCGCTTGTAGTCGTCCTGACTCAACTGTGCAGCCCGGCGGACGGCATCGGCTTTGGGGAACGTGCTGATATCGAACATGACGGTTCCTTATTCTTGTTTTGCGACATGAATAAAGATGCGCCGAGTGCCCGAAGGGTTCAAGTTGTCTGCTGAAACAACTGTGGGAGCGGACAAGCCCGCTCCCACAAGAGGGTGTGGTTGCCCGCGAAGTTCGCAGGCGACCGGTCGGATCAACCGCGGTGACGACCGCGGAAGTAGTTGATCAGGCCTTGGGTGGATGGATCCTCGGCGGCGGTTTCTTCGCTGCCGACCAGGCGGTTGTAGACGCCCTTGCCCAGTTCCTTGCCCAGTTCCACGCCCCATTGGTCAAAGGCGTTGATGCCCCAGACCACGCTCTGCACGAAGACCTTGTGTTCGTACATCGCCACCAGCGCGCCGAGACGACGCGGGCTGATGCGCTCGACCACCAGGGTGTTGCTCGGACGGTTGCCCGGGATCACCTTGTGCGGCGCTAGTTTCTGCACCTGATCTTCGCTCATGCCCTTGTCGCGCAGTTCGGCTTCGGCTTCCGGCAGGGTTTTGCCCAGCATCAGTGCCTGGCTCTGCGACAGGCAGTTGGCGTACAGCCACTGGTGGTGGTCGGAGACCGGGTTGAAGCTGACGATCGGCACGATGAAGTCGGCCGGGATCAGTTGGGTGCCTTGGTGCAGCAACTGGTGGTAAGCGTGCTGACCGTTGCAGCCGACGCCGCCCCAGATCACTGGACCCGTGTCGGTCGACACTGCGGTGCCGTCCTGACGCACGCTCTTGCCGTTGGATTCCATGTCCAGCTGTTGCAAGTGCTTGGTGATGTTGCGCAGGTAGTGGTCGTACGGCAGGATCGCGTGGCTCTGCGCGCCCCAGAAGTTGCCGTACCACACGCCGAGCAGGGCCAGCAGTACCGGCATGTTCTGTTCGAACGGCGCGCTCTGGAAATGCTGGTCCATGGTGTAGGCACCGGATAGCAGTTCCTTGAAGTTGGACATGCCGATCGCCAGGGCAATCGGCAGACCGATGGCCGACCACAGCGAGTAACGACCGCCGACCCAGTCCCACATCGGGAAGATGTTCTCTTCGCGGATACCGAAGGCCACGGCCGCCGCGTTGTTGCTCGACACCGCGATGAAGTGGCGATACAGCTCCGCTTCCGAACCGCCCTGGGCCAGATACCAGGCACGGGCGGCCTGGGCGTTCTTCAGGGTTTCGAGGGTGTTGAAGGATTTCGACGAGACGATGAACAGCGTGGTTTCGGCGCGCAGTTTCTGGGTCAGCTCGTGGAACTCACTGCCGTCGATGTTCGCCAGATAGTGGCAACGCACGCCTTTCTGGGCGTAGGACAGCAGGGCTTCGGACACCAGTTCCGGGCCGAGGAACGAACCACCGATGCCGATGTTCACCACGTCGGTGATCGGCTTCTCGGTGTAACCGCGCCACAGGCCGTCGTGGATGCGGCCGACCAGATCGGTGATCTGGTTCAGTACCTTGTGTACCTCAGGCATCACGTTGACGCCGTTGACCAGCAGCTTGTCGCCCACCGGACGGCGCAGGGCGGTATGCAGCGCCGGGCGACCTTCGGAGGAGTTGACGGTTTCGCCGTCGAACAGCGCCTTGATCGCGCCTTTGAGGTCGACTTCATTGGCCAGGCCCACGAGCAGATTGCGGGTCTCGGCGTTGATCAGGTTCTTCGAATAATCGAGAAACAGTCCGCAGCTGCTGAGGGTGAACTGATTGAAGCGCTGCGGATCGGCGTTGAAGGCTTCGCGCATGCTGAAATCCTGCATGGCTTGGCGGTGATCTTTCAACGCTTGCCAGGCAGGCAGAGCGGTAACGTCATGAGGAGTGCGGTAATACGCCATCGCTGCGGTTTTCCTTTTTACTTGAACGGCCTTTTGAACACTTGAAAGCCCATCTTGCCCTGTTTGAGCGAGAGGTCAGCTGCGTCGACACGGTTACCGGGCGCAGGGCGAATACAGTAAACCTAGCGCCGCGATCTGTCTTGACTTTGTCTGACCTGTTTCCGGTACTTTTTTAACATTGATAACGGTGGTGGCCGACAGACGGACTGACGCCGGCCCAAAACAACTGTGGGAGCGGGCCTGCATGGCGAATGTGCTGTGCCAGTTACCGTAGGGACGGACTGACAGATTGCATTCGCGAGCACGCCCGCTCCCACAGAACGTTATTGCGCCGCTCAGGCAGGGGTATCGAGATTCAGGTGCAGGTTGTCGATCAACCGGGTCGTGCCGAGGAACGCCGCCACCAGGATCACCAGGTCGCGATCCTGCGCCGTCGCCGGACGCAAGGTCAGGGCATGGCGGATTTCCAGGTAGTCCGGACGCAGGCCGGCCGCTTCCAGCTGTTGCAACTGGGTGCGGATCAGGGCCGGGAAGTCGCGTTCACCTTGCTTGATCGCCTCGGCGATGGTGCTCAGGGTGCGATAGACCACCGGCGCCACGGCGCGTTGTTCTTCGCTGAGGAAGCCGTTGCGCGACGACAGCGCAAGGCCATCGGCAGCGCGGACAGTCGGCTCGCCGATGATCTGGATCGGCATGTTCAGGTCATGTACCAGCGCGCGAATCACCGCCAGTTGCTGGAAGTCCTTCTGACCGAAGATTGCCAGATCCGGCTGGACCATGTTGAACAGCTTGCTGACTACCGTCGCCACTCCTTCGAAGTGCCCCGGACGACTGGCGCCGCACAGGCCTTCGGAAAGTTGCGGCACGCTGACCCGGGTCTGCCCGGCCATGCCGTCGGGATACATCTCCTCGACGGTCGGCGCAAACAGCAGGGCGCAACCGGCTTCCTGCAGTTTTTGCTGGTCGGCCACCAGGGTGCGCGGGTACTTGTCGAGGTCTTCGCCCGCACCGAACTGCAGCGGGTTGACGAAAATGCTCGCGACGACGAAGTCCACCCGCTGGGTGGCCTTGGTGATCAGCGCGATGTGGCCGCTGTGCAGGTTGCCCATGGTCGGCACGAAGCCGATGCGCTTGCCTTCGCTGCGGGCGCGGGCTACGGCGGCGCGCAGTTCACGTACGGTCTTGACGGTGTTCATGCGGAGAATCCGTGTTCGATGCCAGGGAAAGTGGTGGCTTTGACTTCGTTCACGTAAGCCTTCAGTGCCGACTGGATGTTCTCCTGGCCGTGCATGAAGTTCTTGACGAATTTCGGTACGCGACCGCTGATCGACAGGCCGAGCATGTCGTGCAATACCAGCACCTGGCCGTCGGTGGCGTTGCCGGCGCCGATGCCGATCACCGGGATTTTCACTGCCTGGCTGATTTCGGCGGCCAGTTCACTCGGCACGCATTCGAGCAGCAGCATCGCTGCGCCCGCCTGCTCCAGCGAGATGGCGTCGGCACGCATCTGTCGCGCCTGGTTCTCGTTGCGGCCTTGTACTTTGTAGCCGCCGAGAATGTTCACGGCCTGTGGGGTCAGGCCCATGTGCGCGCAGACCGGCACACCGCGCTCGGCCAGCAGGCGGATCGACTCTGCCAGCCACAACGCACCTTCGACCTTGACCATGTGCGCACCGGCCTGCATCAGCATGGCGCTGTTGGTCATGGTTTGCTCAAGGGTGGCGTTGGCCATGAAAGGCAGGTCGGCCAGGATCAGGGCATCAGTGTTGCCGCGTTTGACGCAGGCTACGTGGTAGGCCATTTCTGCGGTGGTCACCGGCAGGGTGCTGTCGTGACCTTGCAGGACCATGCCGAGGGAGTCGCCCACCAGCAGCACTTCGACACCGGCCTCGTTGCAGGCGTGGGCGAAAGTCGCGTCATAGCAGGTCAGCATGGTGATCTTTTCACCTTTCTGCTTGAGGCTCTGGAGCGTGGTCAGGGTGATGGCTGGCATGTAAAAAATCCTCGTTCAGGCGCTTTGGAAACTACTGCGAGTAACGCGCGTGATTCGTCATCTACTCAGGCGCACGCTCTTTTGTCGTGCTTATAAGGCCTGGATTGCGCCCTTGTGTGCCGGGTTGGCGGCAGCGGGACGCCTATAGTCGTGAGGAGAACCCGGGAAGTCAATTGCGTGTGTTACCGCATTGTTACGAGGGGAGTGTTACCGCCGTTACTGATGCGATTCAGCGGGCCGGCGGGCCTGATTTGCGGGGTTTTTGTCCTACAAAATGTGGATTTGTTTCAGGCTTGGGGCAGGCGTTCGAGGCCGACGAACGGGCAGGCGTCGAGCAGGTCGGTGAGGCTGCGGCCATCGGCCAGGCGCAGGTCGGCGGGTGCCAGTTCGGCCAGGGGATAGAGGACGAACGCGCGTTCCTGGATCTGGTAGTGCGGGACTTTCAGGCGTGGCACGTCGATCAGGCGATCGCCGAACAGCAGGATGTCCAGGTCCAGCGTGCGCGGCCCCCAGCGTTCCAGACGTTCACGACCCTGATCGTTCTCGATCGCTTGCAGGGCATCGAGCAGGTCCAGCGGCGAAAGATTGCTGTCGAGTGCCGCCACCGCGTTGGTGTAACGCGGTTGGCCCGGCAGCAACGAGTCGCTTTGATAGAAAGCGGAAACGCCGGCCAGTTCGCTCTGCGGCAATTGCCCCAGCGCCTCGACGGCGCTGCGCAGTTGCTCGGCGGGGTCAGCGAGGTTGCTGCCCATGCCGATGTAGATACGCTCCATGCCTTATTCGCCCGTGGCGCTCGGAGCACCGGCGCGCTTGCGCTTGGCGCCACTGCTGCGGCGCCGCTTGCGTGGCGCACCGCTGGTGCCGTCTTCCTTGCCGCTGAGGTCGCGAATCATGTCGCGGCGTTCGCTGTCGTTGGCGTCCTGGTAATCGGTCCACCACTCGCCCAGGCCATCGGTCTGCTCACCGGCGCTTTCACGCAGCAGCAGGAAGTCGTAGCCGGCGCGGAAACGCGGATTGTCCAGCAGCAGGTCGGCACGTTTGCCGCTGCGGCGCGGCAGGCGCTCCTGCATGTCCCAGATCTCGCGGATCGGCATGGTGAAGCGTTTCGGAATCGCGATGCGCTGGCACTGTTCGGCGATCAGCTCATGCGCGCCTTCCTGCATCGCCGGAATCGGCGGCATGCCACGCTCTTGCAGACGCAGCACGCGGGCCGGCAGGGCAGGCCAGAGCAGGGCGGCAAACAGGAACGCCGGGGTGACCGGTTTGTTCTGCTTGATGCGCAGGTCGGTGTTGGTCAGCGCTTCGCTGATCAGCGTGTGGGTGTAATCCGGGTTGTGCTCCAGGGCGTCGGCGCTGGCCGGGAACAACGGTGCGAACAGTTGCAGGTCGACCAGCATCTCGAAGGTGATTGCGCCATGGCCGGAAAGAAACAGCTTGAGCACTTCCTCGAACAGACGGGCCGATGGAATCTCGCGCAGCATCGGTGCCAGTTCGCGGATCGGCTGGACGGTGTGCTTCTCGATGCCGAAGTTCAGCTTGGCGGCAAAGCGCACGGCCCGCAGCATCCGCACCGGGTCTTCCTGGTAGCGCTGTTTCGGATCGCCGATCAGGCGGATCAGGTGATTGCGAATGTCGTGTACGCCGTTGGCGTAGTCGAGAATGCGCTCGCTGACCGGATCGTAATACAGGGCGTTGATGGTGAAGTCGCGGCGCTGCGCGTCTTCCTCAAGGGTGCCGTAGACGTTGTCACGCAGAATCCGTCCGCTCTCGTTGCGCGAAGACTGGTTGCTGTCTTCGTCATCTTCGTTTTGCGGGTGATTGGCGCGGAAGGTCGCGACTTCGATGATTTCGCGACCGAAATGGATATGCACCAGCTTGAAACGACGGCCGATGATCCGCGCATTGCGGAATTCGGCGCGGACTTGTTCGGGGGTGGCGCTGGTGGCGACGTCGAAGTCCTTGGGCGTGATGCCCAGCAGCATGTCTCGCACGCAGCCACCGACCAGATAGGCCTGGTAGCCGGCGCCCTGCAGGCGTTCGACGATGTTGACCGCGTAACGGCTGAATTGCGTCTTCTGCAGCGAATGTTGGCCGCTGTTGAGGACTTCAGGCGTGCTGCGGATGTGTTGCGTACGACGCAGGGGAGTTCGGAATGACTGGAACAGCTTCTTCAGCATGGGATGCACTGTTTGAAGGAATGTTCGGCCATACCAGAGAATGACCGCATGATGGGCCGGGATTCTAGCATTTAGTCGAGGGATGGTGTAGGACGCCGCAGATTTGCGCTGCAGGCCGCAGGCTAGAAGGGTGGGGCAAGGTGTGGCAGAGGATTTTTTGCGAAGAAGAGAAACTACAAGGGGAGCCGAAGCTCCCCAAGAAGTAGTTGCGTGCTCTTTTTATTATTGATTCGGGCTTCTTGTTTTTGTTGAGTGCCCTCGCCATGAAGCTTTTCCTTCATGACCCTCCCAATCGGGAGCCAAGAGCAAACGGATTGCTTTGGTCGCTGAATTGCAGTGATCTTGCGATCCAACCAGTACAGGCTCTGTCTTAGGACAGTTTTTGTTGTTCTCGGCCTGGTCGTGGGGCGAACCCCAAATACAACGCCTCTCCAAAAGAATCAGTTAGCTGCGCCTCTCGCCGTCTTGTTTTTATTGTGCGTGAGTCGATTCGTCTTATTTTTATTGTCTTGTGCATTGCTTGTTATTGTTCTTGTACCAAACATATAGCAGGTGCCGTGCCAACTTTTGCGAAACCCAATAAAACAAGGGGTTAGGTCGATATAACCGTTTTGTCGAGGCGAAAAAAAGCCGGGGTTTCGTTACCGTAAACCCCGGCTTTTGTTACGTGAAATGACTGAGGTAACAGTTTTTTCACATCTTCAACGGTTACCCGCACACTCGACAGGTAACGTTCAGCTCTCGCTCGCGACCCCGGTCTTGCGCCGCGGGATGCCCAGGCGCTGGCGGCGTTCCCACAAACACTTGCGGCTGACGCCCAGTTTGCGGGCCAGTTCGGTCTCGGTCATGTGGTCCTGATGCTCGAGCACGAAATGCTGGAAGTAGTCTTCCAGCGACAGATCTTCGGTTGGCTCGTGGCTGTTGTTGCTGGCGTTACCGGCCGGTTGCGCCGGCAGACCGATGAACTCGTCGTCCTCCAGATCCCCCAGCTCGATGTCGATGCCCAGCAGGTCGGCGGAAATTTCCGCGCTTTCGCTCAGGATCACCGCGCGCTCGACCGCGTTTTCCAGTTCGCGCACGTTGCCCGGCCAGGAGTAGTGCCGGATCGCCTGTTCGGCATCGGTGGCAAATTTCAGGTCGGTGCGGTTGATGCGGGCGCTCTGGCGCGCAAGGAAGGCATTGGCGATTTCGTTGACGTCGGCGCCGCGCTCGCGCAGGGCGGGCAGTTTCAGAGCGATAACGTGCAGGCGGTAGTACAAGTCTTCACGGAACTGGCCGATTTTCGCCAGGCTCTTGAGGTCCCGGTGGGTCGCGGCGATCAGGCGGACATCGACCTTCTGCGACTGTACCGAACCGACCCGGCGAATCTCGCCTTCCTGCAATACGCGCAGCAGACGGGCCTGGGCTTCGAGCGGCAGTTCACCGATTTCGTCGAGGAACAGCGTGCCGCCGTCCGCCGCTTCCACCAGACCGGCGCGACCGGCGCTGGCGCCAGTGAACGCGCCTTTCTCGTGACCGAACAGTTCGGACTCGATCAGGCTTTCCGGGATGGCCGCGCAGTTCACCGAGATCATCGGCGCCTTGGCGCGTTTCGACAGGTTGTGCAGGGCGCGGGCGACCAGTTCCTTGCCGGTGCCGGACTCACCCTGGATCAAGACATTGGAATCGGTCGGCGCGACCTTGCGGATCTTGCCGTAAAGGTCCTGCATCGGCGGGCAGGAGCCGATGATGCCGATCTCGCCATTGCTGTTGTCGACGGCGGATTTGCCGTTGCCATTGGCGGCTTTGCCGGTGACCGTTTCAGCGGCCGCGGGCGCCGACTGGCGATCACGCAGGATCCGGGCAACGGCTTGCAGCATCTCGTCGTGGTCGAAAGGCTTGGCGATGTAGTCCACCGCGCCCATCTTCATCGAGTCGACCGCCGAGCGCAGGCTGGCGTAGCTGGTCATGATCAGCACCGGAGTGCCCTGGCCAAGCTTGATCAGCTCGGTGCCCGGAGCGCCCGGCAGGCGCAGGTCACTGACGATCAGGTCGAATGTGGGAATACTGAAGCGTTCTTGTGCTTCCTGCACTGAGCCGGCTTCGCTGACCTGATACTGGTTGCGTTCCAGCAGGCGGCGCAAGGCGGAGCGGATAATGGTTTCGTCTTCGACGATCAAAATGTGCGGCATTGATTCGATACTCTCGACGGTCTCAGTTCACAGCGGACGTCGCTTCGACATGACGCGGCAGGGTGACCCGGATACGGGTGCCGCGCTGGCTCTGAACATCAGCCGGGCTGTCGATGGTGATTTGTCCATAATGCTCTTCAACGATGGAATAGACCAGTGCAAGGCCCAGACCGGTGCCTTCGCCAGGATCCTTGGTGGTGAAGAAGGGTTCGAACAATCGATCCATGATGCTCGACGGGATACCACTGCCTTCGTCCTCGACGATCAGATCGACCGTGTGTTCGCCGGCTTCGCTCTTGACCCGCACCGCACTGCCGGCAGGCGAGGCGTCACGGGCGTTGGAGAGCAGGTTGATCAACACCTGGGCGAGTCGCTGCGGATCGCCTTCGACCCAGTGATCGGGGTCGCACAGGTTATAGAACTGCACTTCGAAATTGCGTCGGTTCAGGGCGAGCAGGCCGATGGCGTCCTGCGCCACCTCCGCCAGACAGACGGGTTCGTCGCTGTGCTGATGGCTGCCGGCGTGGGCGAAACTCATCAGCGACTGGACGATCCGTGACACGCGTTTGGTCTGTTCGAGGATCTGCCCGCTGATTTCCGTGAGTTCGCCGTCCTCTTCGCGCTCTTCGCGCAGGTTTTGCGCCAGACAGGCGATGCCGGTGATCGGGTTGCCGATTTCATGGGCCACACCGGCGGCGAGTCGACCGATGCTGGCCAGGCGCTCGGAATGCACCAGTTTGTCTTCGAGCATCTGGGTTTCGGTCAGGTCTTCCACCAGCAGCACCAGGCCACTGTTGCCCGGCGCCAACGGCTCGTCGATCGCCGCTTTGTGCAGGTTCAGCCAGCGGGTCTGGCCGTCGAGGGCCAGGTGCTGCTTGTGCAAATGCTCGTCGGGCAAATGAATGAAGCCTTGCAGCAGATCCTTCCACGGATTGGCGATGGTGCTCAGGCGCGAACCGACCACCCGTTGCGCGGCAATTCCGGTGAGTTCTTCCATGGCCTTGTTCCACATCAGGATCTCTTGATCCTTGGCCAGCGAGCAGACGCCCATCGGCAACTCTTGCAGGGTCTGGCGGTGGTAGCGGCGCAGGGCATCGAGTTCGGCGGCCAGACCGGTGAGGCGCGAGTGATAGTCCTCGAGGCGGCTTTCGATGAAGTGGATGTCTTCGGTGACATAGTTTTCGCCGCCGGCCTTGTAGGGCAGGAAGGTTTCCACCATGTCCTGGGCCACGCTCGGCCCCATCAGGCCGGACAGGTTGGCCTCGATTCGATCGCGCAGGCGGCGCAGTGCATAGGGGCGGCGCTCATCGAAGGGCAGGTAAAGATCACGCAGGGCCTGTTCCACTTCCTTTTGCGCCGCCTTGGCACCCAGCGGTTTGGCGAGCTGTGTGGCGAATTCCTGCGGCGAGGCGGCGTGCAGTTCACGACGCTGCGGACGGCGCACGTTGTCCACTGCACAGGCTTCGGCGGCGCTGGCTTCTTCGGGGCTGGCGTTGGTGAACAGGGAAATCAGGGTGAACATCAACACGTTGGCGGCCAGCGAGGCGATTGCCGCCATGTGCCAGCTGGTGTCGTCCAGTACGTAGATCATGTTCAGCAGCGGGATGTAGAACCCTTGCAGATTGCCGACCAGCGGCAAAAGCATGGTCACCACCCAGACGATCACGCCTGCCAGCAGGCCGGCGATGAAGCCGCGCCGGTTGGCGGTCGGCCAGTACAGCACCGAGAGCACGCCGGGGAGGAATTGCAGGGTGGCGACGAATGCAACGATGCCGAGGTTGGCCAGGTCCTGTTCGGCGCCGAGCATCAGATAGAAACAGAAGCCGGCCATGATGATCGCGACGATCAGCGCGCGGCGGGTCCATTTCAGCCAGCGGTAGATGTTGCCTTCGGCCGGCGGCTGATACAGCGGCAGCACCAGATGGTTGAGCGCCATGCCCGACAGCGCCAGGGTGGTGACGATGATCAGGCCACTGGCGGCCGACAGTCCGCCGACATAGGCCAGCAACGCCAGTGCCTTGCTGTTGGCGGCAATGCCGATGCCGAGGGTGAAGTATTCCGGATTGGTGGTGGCACCAAGTTTCAGGCCGGCCCAGAGAATCAGCGGCACCGCCAGGCTCATCAGCAGCAGGAACAGCGGCAGGCCCCAGCTCGCACTCACCAGTGCTCGTGGGTTGAGGTTCTCGGTGAAGGTCATGTGATACATGTGCGGCATCACGATGGCCGAGGCGAAAAACACCAGCAGCAGCGTGCGCCACGGGCCTTCCTGCAGCGGCGTGTGCAGGGCGGCGAGGGCGGTCTGGTTTTGCAGCAGCCACAGTTCGAGCTGTTGCGGGCCGTCGAACACGCCGTACAGCGCGTACAGGCCGACACCGCCGAGGGCCGCCAGTTTGATCACCGATTCGAAGGCGATGGCGAACACCAGACCTTCGTGTTTTTCCCGCGTAGCGATGTGCCGGGAGCCAAAGAAGATCGTGAACAGAATGATCAGGCCGCAGAAGGCCAGGGCCACGCGGCTCTGTACCGGTTCGCCGGTCAGAATGCCGATGGAGTCGGCCACGGCCTGAATCTGCAACGCCAGCAATGGCAGCACGCCGATCAGCATGAAGATCGTGGTCAGTGCCCCGGCCCAGGTGCTGCGGAAGCGGAAGGCGAACAGATCCGCCAGCGACGACAGTTGATAGGTGCGGGTGATCTTCAGGATCGGATACAGCAGCACCGGCGCCAGCAGAAACGCGCCGGAGACACCGAGATAGCTGGAAAGAAAGCCGTAGCCGTACTGATAGGCCAGGCCCACCGTGCCGTAGAACGCCCACGCACTGGCGTAGACCCCGAGCGACAGGGTGTAGGTCAGCGGGTGGCGAATGATCGCCCGGGGGATCATGCCCCGTTCACTGATCCAGGCCACGCCGAACAGTGCCGCCAGGTAGGCAGCGCTGAACAGCAGCATCTGGGTCAGGCTAAAGCTCATCGGCATCTTTTTGGCTCTGCAGGATGAAGGTCACGACAATCAGGATCAGCCAGAGCAGATAAGGGCGATACCAGGCGCCAGTGGCGTCGATCCACCAATCCATGATGGCGGGAGAAAACAGATAGATCCCCACGACCAAAAGCAGGACCAAGCGATAGATGTACATCCCGGCCTCTCTTTTTTATGCGCGTGCCCGAAAACGTGCGGCGATGGTAACGGATGGGTGCGCCACTGCAAGTGTCGTCATCGCAGTTGCGCTTCGGGCAGGGTCAGTGTGCGCGGGATTTTCGTCGCATCCCAGTGGGCGCTGCCCCAACTCAGCAGTTCTTGCGGCGTGGCGTCGGCCAGCTCGTTGCCGGGTTGCTGCCCCAATGCCCGCAAGGCCCGCAGCAGCAACGGCGTGGCCTGATCGGCTGTCAGCGGCGGCGAGCGATAGGACTTGCCGAGTTTGTTGCCATCCGGCTGGGTGATCAGTGGCAGATGCAGGTAGCGCGGTTGTGGGACGCCCAGCAACTCTTGCAGATAGAGCTGGCGTGGCGTCGAGTCGAGCAGGTCGGCACCGCGCACGATGTCGGTGATGCCTTGCCAGGCATCGTCCAGCACCACTGCCAGTTGATAGGCGTAGAGGCCGTCGCGACGGCGAATCACGAAGTCGCCGACATCGCGTCCCAGGTGCTGACGGAACTCACCCTGCACGCGGTCGATGAAGTGGTATTCCAGCTCCGGCACGCGCAGGCGGATCGCCGCGTCTTCCGGGCCGTGGCCGGCATTGCGGCACAGACCCGGATAGATGCCGTGATACGGCTCCAGTTGTTTGCGCGAGCAGGTGCAGGCGTAGGCCAGGCCGTGGCTGAACAGGCGATTGAGCACTTCAGCGTAGGCATCGTGCCGATCGCTCTGGCGGACCATCTCGCCATCCCATTCGAAGCCATAACTTTCCAGCGCCTTGAGAATCGCAGCCTGTGCTCCGGGTTCTTCCCGGGGCGGATCGAGATCCTCCATGCGCACCAGCCAGCGGCCACCCACCGAACGCGCGTCGAGATAAGAGGCGAGCGCGGCGACCAGCGAACCGAAGTGCAGGTGCCCACTGGGCGTTGGGGCGAAGCGTCCGATGTAGGCGGGGGAAGTCTTGGCAGTCATGGGAGCGATGTTACTTTTTCAGGGCTTGCGTCGGCCAACCGGTGGGAGAACGGCAGAAACAAAAACGGAGCGTTCGCACGCTCCGTTTGTCGATCAGGCCGGGATTACTTGCCGACCTGTTTTTCCTTGATTTCCGCCAGGGTCTTGCAGTCGATGCACAGATCGGCGGTAGGACGGGCCTCGAGGCGCTTGACGCCGATCTCGATGCCGCAGGACTCACACCAGCCGTATTCTTCGTCCTGGATCAGCTCAAGCGTCTTGTCGATCTTCTTGATCAGCTTGCGCTCACGGTCGCGGGCACGCAGTTCGAGGGCGAATTCTTCTTCCTGGCTGGCCCGGTCGGCCGGGTCAGGGAAGTTGGCCGCTTCGTCTTTCATGTGATCAACAGTGCGGTCGACTTCCTGCATCAAGTCCTGTTTCCACTTGTTCAGGATCTTGGTGAAGTGCGCGCGCATGGGGGCGCCCATGTACTCTTCGCCGGGCTTCGAAACGTAAGGTTCGAAACCGCTGATGGTCTGATTCTGCTGTTGCTTTGCTTGGGTGGGCATGAAATGGACCGCCTCTACTCTTGTAATCCATTGCGCAGGATTGCTCCATCACCGACACCTGCCGGCCCTGCGGCTGCAAGCGGGCGAACTTACCAGATCAATTCCGCCGGCGCTACTCCCGGATGTCGAGCCTGCGGCCGGTGGTGCCTGCAAATGTTTGCCAAGCCATGTCTGGCGGTGTTGGAGACCTGATCAATCACTGATTTTAGTCAATCCTGGAGCGTACGCGCGGTGCGTTACAGTCCAGCGTTCCTGATGCTGTGACCATTGTGGGTTCTCGCCCGTTCCGGCAGATGGGTAGAATCGTTTCTTTTTCCCCGTCGAAGGAAGGCCAATGGCTCACCCCTACAGTGCGCGCAGTCGTGCGATCGAACCGTTCCATGTCATGGCGTTGCTGGCGCGGGCCAATGAATTGCAGGCTGAAGGCCATGATGTGATTCATCTGGAAATCGGCGAGCCGGACTTCACCACCGCCGAGCCGATCATTCGCGCCGGCCAGGCTGCGCTGGCGGCAGGGAAAACCCGCTATACCGCTGCCCGTGGCATTCCTGAGCTGCGCGAAGCGATTGCCGGCTTCTATCAGCAGCGCTACGGCTTGAATATCGATCCTCGGCGGATTCTCATCACTCCGGGCGGTTCCGGCGCCTTGCTGCTGGCCAGCGCGCTGCTGGTGGATCCGGGCAAGCACTGGCTGCTGGCCGACCCCGGTTATCCGTGCAACCGGCATTTTCTGCGGCTGGTCGAAGGCGCGGCGCAACTGGTGCCGGTCGGCCCGGACGTGCGTTATCAACTGACCCCGGACCTGGTGGCGCGGCATTGGGATCACGACAGCGTCGGCGCCCTGGTGGCCTCGCCGGCCAACCCGACCGGGACCATCCTGACCCGCGACGAACTGGCCGGGTTATCCACGGCGATCAAGGCACGGCACGGCCATCTGGTGGTGGACGAGATCTATCACGGCCTGACTTACGGCACCGATGCGGCGAGCGTTCTGGAAGTCGATGACAGCGCGTTTGTCCTCAACAGTTTCTCCAAGTATTTCGGCATGACCGGTTGGCGTCTCGGCTGGCTGGTGGCGCCGGACGCGGCGGTCAGTGAGCTGGAAAAGCTCGCACAGAACCTCTATATCAGTGCTCCGAGCGTGGCGCAGCATGCGGCACTGGCCTGTTTCGAACCGGCCACCATCGAAATCCTTGAAGAGCGCCGCGCCGAATTCAGCCGTCGTCGCGACTACCTGCTGCCAGCACTGCGGGAATTGGGTTTCAACATCGCCGTGGAGCCTGAGGGCGCATTCTATTTGTACGCCGATATCAGCCAGTTCGGCGGCGATGCCTTCGCGTTCTGCCGACATTTTCTGGAAACCGAACACGTGGCGTTCACTCCGGGCCTGGATTTCGGCCGTTATCAGGCGACTCATCATGTGCGTTTTGCCTACACGCAAAACCTCCCTCGCTTACAGGAAGCGGTGGAGCGGATCGCCCGTGGCCTGAAGAGCTGGCAAGGCTGATGCGCTTTCATCCTCCCCTCGAAGAAGCGCGACTGATCCGCCGCTACAAGCGTTTTCTCGCCGATATCGAAACCGTTGACGGCGAGTTACTGACCATTCACTGCCCGAACACCGGTTCGATGCTCAATTGCCAGGTCGAAGGCGGGCAGGTCTGGTTCAGCCGCTCCAATGATCCCAAGCGCAAGTTGCCCGGCACCTGGGAAATCGGTGAAACCCCGCAGGGCCGGTTGTTTTGCGTGAATACCGGCCGTGCCAACGCACTGGTCGAAGAAGCCTTGCAGGCCGGGGTCATCAGCGAGCTGAGCGGGTTTACTGCTTTGAAGCGTGAAGTGGCTTACGGACAGGAAAAGAGTCGAATCGACTTTCGCCTCGAATACCCGAGCGGCCCGGCCTACGTGGAAGTGAAAAGTGTCACCTTGGGTTTCGATGGAACCCCTGTGGCGGCGTTTCCCGATGCGGTCACCCAGCGTGGCGCCAAGCATTTGCGCGAACTGGCGCATCTGGCCCGTGACGGAATCCGTGCGGTGCAGTTGTATTGCGTCAATCTGACGGGCATCGAGGCGGTGCGTCCGGCCGATGAAATCGATTCGGCCTACGCCGATGCTTTGCGTGAAGCAGTGGCCTGCGGGGTCGAGGTGCTGGCCTATGGCGTGCGCTTGAGCCACGAAGAAATGCTTATCGACCGCCGCCTGGACGTGTTGCTCAACGGCTAGACATCAACCCACAACCCTTGTGCATCCTCGCGGCAAGGGATGGCCGTCAGCGATTGCCCGGCGCAGGGACCTGCCACGCACTCGCCGTCCTCGATCAGGAACAGTGCGCCGTGGGTGGCGCACTGGATCAGGCTGTTGCTGGGATCGAGAAACTGGTCGGGGTGCCACTCCAGAGCGACGCCGCGATGTGGGCAGCGGTTGAGGTAGACATACGCCTGGCCGCTGCGGCGCACGGCAAACAGCTTGTTCCCGTCGATTTCGAAGCCGCGACTGCCGGCTTCGGCGAGATCGGCGCCCGCGCACAAAAACTTCATGGCTATCCTCAAGTGTCGGCTCGTGTCGGGATATGTCCGAGCTTGACGTTCAAATGCAAACAATTATCAAATGGCCGCTTCGCCCGCAGGGCGGCTGCCGGATGCCGAGGATACTTGGCCTGGCAGCCGGATGCCCGGGAAAACCTTATTCAAGGAAGCTGTGTATGCGCCTGAGTACCCGCGTTGCTGTGCTGTGTGTCGGACTTTTCGTCAGCCACCAGGCTGCAGCGGCCGATTTGCCGCAACGTTGGGTGAGTGCCGGCGGTGCCTTGTCGGAATGGGTCAGTGCGTTGGGCGGCGAAGCGAAACTGGTGGGGGTCGACACCACCAGCCAGCATCCCGAGTCCCTGAAAGCGTTGCCGAGCATCGGTTATCAACGCAGCCTGTCCGCCGAAGGCATTCTCAGTCTGCGTCCGGACATTCTGGTCGGCACCGAGGAAATGGGGCCGCCGCCGGTGATTTCACAGGTGAAGAGTGCCAAGGTGCAGGTCGAGTTGTTCTCGGCCCAGGCGGATCTCTCGACGCTGGAAAAGAACGTCACGCACTTGGGGCAGTTGCTCGGCGCCCAGGATAAAGCCGCGCAGCTGCTGCAAAGTTATCAACAGCAACTCGATGCGCAGAAAACCCGGGTGGCTGAAGCGCAGACTCATCAGAAAGCTCCGGGGGTGTTGCTGCTGGTCGGGCATGCCGGCGGCAAACCGCTGATCGCCGGCAAGGACACCGCTGCCGACTGGTTATTGCTGCGTGCCGGCGGACACAACCTGGCGACGCATACCGGTTACAAACCGTTTTCCCAGGAGTCGCTGGCAGAACTCAATCCTGAAGTCTTGGTGTTCGCCGACCGTGCGTTGACGGGCGATGCGGCGAAAGCGGCGCTGTTCAAGGAAAACCCGATTCTCGATACCAGCCGCGCGGCGAAGGCCGGGCGAGTGTTTGAGCTGGACCCGACGCTGCTGGTCGGCGGCCTCGGGCCACGCTTGCCGGCGGCGTTGAAGGCGTTGTCCGATAGTTTCTACCCGGCCAAGGGCGGCCAATGACTGCGCTGGTCAAACCCCGTGGCTTGTTTGTCGGCCTGATTCTGCTGTGTCTGCTGGCGATCTGGCTGTCGCTGGCGCTGGGGCCGGTCAGCCTGCCGCTGATCGACACCTTGCGCGCTGCCTTGCGCCTGATCGGTGTGCCGCTGGCGCCGGAAGGTCTGGAGCAGGCGGAGCTGATTCTCGGGCAAATTCGTCTGCCGCGTACCTTGCTCGGATTGGCGGTCGGCGGCGTGCTGGCGTTGTCCGGGGTGGCGATGCAGGGATTGTTTCGCAATCCGCTGGCTGATCCGGGCCTGGTCGGGGTGTCCAGTGGCGCGGCGTTGGGCGCGGCGGTAGCGATTGTCGGCGGGTCGGTTTTCGGTGGTTTGCCGGAATGGTTCGGGCCGTATCTGTTGTCGGCGTGTGCGTTTCTGGGCGGCCTCGGGGTGACGGCGCTGGTTTATCGACTGGGCCGGCACAACGGCCGGACGAATGTCGCCACCATGCTGCTGGCGGGGATCGCCCTGACGGCCCTGGCCAGTTCGGCGGTGGGGTTGTTCACCTATCTTGCCGACGACGCGACCCTGCGCACCCTGACGTTCTGGAATCTCGGCAGCCTCAATGGCGCCAGTTACGCACGGTTGTGGCCGTTGCTGATTATCAGCACCGGAGTGGCGCTGTGGTTGCCGCGCCGGGCCAAGGCGCTGAATGCGCTGTTGCTCGGCGAGTCGGAGGCCGGGCATCTGGGGATCAATGTCGAGCGGCTCAAGCGTGAACTGGTGTTCTGCACCGCGCTGGGTGTCGGCGCAGCGGTGGCGGCGGCGGGGATGATCGGATTTGTCGGGCTGGTGGTGCCGCATCTGGTGCGCCTGCTGGCCGGGCCGGATCATCGGGTGCTGTTGCCGGCGTCGATACTGGCCGGGGCGAGTCTGTTGCTGTTTGCCGATCTGGTGGCGCGCTTGGCGCTGGCGCCGGCCGAGTTGCCGATCGGTATTGTCACGGCGTTCATCGGGGCACCATTCTTCCTTTATTTGCTGCTGCGAGGGCGTACCTGATGCTGCGTGCGCACAATCTGCACATTCGCCGTGGCCGCAAGACCGTACTGGCCGACGTCTCGCTGCAACTGAAGCCCGGTGAAGTGCTCGGCGTGCTGGGGCCGAACGGCGCCGGTAAAAGCACGCTGCTCGGGGCTTTGTGCGGTGAGCTGGCGGCCAGCGACGGTGAGGTCTTGCTCGATGACCGGGCCTTGAAGGACTGGAGCGGACAGCAGCGTGCCCAGCGAATGGCGGTACTGCCACAGGTTTCTACCCTGGATTTTGCGTTCAGCGTTGAAGAAGTGGTGGGGATGGGGCGCTTGCCCTGGCAGAGCGGCCGGGTGCGTGACGACGAAGTCGTCGCCGAAGCCTTGCTCGCGGCGGACGCCGGTCATCTCGGTGGCCGCAGTTATCTGGCGCTGTCCGGTGGCGAGCGGCAGCGGGTGCATCTGGCGCGGGTGCTGGCGCAACTCTGGCCGGGGCAGGCCGGGCAGACATTGTTGCTGGATGAGCCGACCTCGATGCTTGATCCGCTGCATCAGCACACTACCCTGCAAGCGGTGCGCGAGTTCGCCGATCACGGCGCGGCGGTGCTGGTGATCCTGCATGATCTGAACCTGGCGGCGCGTTATTGTGATCGTCTGTTGCTGCTTGAGGGCGGGCGTCCGGTGGCGCTGGATACGCCGCAGCAGGTGTTGCGTCCGGATTCGCTCAAAGCGGTGTTCGGCCTGGAAGTGTTGGTGCAGCAGCATCCGGAGCGCGGGCATCCGCTGATTATCGCCCGCTGATTTGATCATCGAGGTGAAGGTATGCGTGGGATTCTGCTGTTGGCGGTGTTGTGGCTCGGCGGCTGTCAGCATGTCGCCGCGCCGCCGGTTGCCGGCGAGATTCGTGACTTGCGCAGCGGCGAGATCTTGACGGCGGAGCAATTGCTCACGCAATTGAGCAAGCCATCACAAGTGATCGTTGGCGAGCAGCATGACAACGCCGATCACCATGCCGTGCAATTGTGGTTGTTGCAGACCCTGGGCGAGCAGCGGCCGCAAGGCAGTCTGTTGCTGGAAATGCTGGTGCCCGAACAGCAATCGCGCGTTGAACAAGTACAACGCGCCGGAACGTTACCCGCTGATCTTGCCAATGCGCTGGCCTGGCAGGACGGCTGGGACTGGAATCTGTACGGGCCGATTGTCCGGTTTGCCCTGGCGCAACCTTATCCGGTGATGGCGGCCAATCTCGGTAACGCTGAAATTCGTGCGTTCTATCGCAATCCTCCTGCGTTGACCGGGGCGCGCAGTAATGCCGAGTCGGTGAAGGCCGGGCTGTTGGGGGATATCAGTGAATCTCACTGCGATCTGCTGCCCGAGTCGCAAATGCCGGCGATGGTAGCCGTTCAGCAGCAGCGTGATCGACGCATGGCTTCGCGCTTGCTGGCGGCGCCTGCACCTGCGCTTTTATTGGCCGGCACATTCCACGCGCGCAAGGATGTGGGGGTGCCATTGCATGTTGTGGATCTGGGAGCGGTTGTCGCGCCCACTGTGTTGTTACTGGCACAGCAGGGCAGTGAGGTCACCTCGGCTATGGCCGATTACGTCTGGTACACGCCCGCCATGCCTGCTAAGGATTACTGCGCTGAAATGCGCAGGCAATTCGGCAAATGACTTTTCCACAGGCAAAAAAAGACCCGGTAAAAAACCGGGTCAAATAACCGTGATTAGCCTGATGAGGAGATAATCTGAGAGTCCGAACCAAGGGCTTTTCAGAATATCGACTGATCTCGCGACCAGTTGTGATAATCATAGCGATTCTCATTACCGAGTCAACAGCTGTTTTCTCATTTATTCGGTTTTATCTTCGAATTGGCCGGAATGCCCCGTAAACAGGGGACGTCAGCATCTTGTTGCCGAACGGCGTCATGCGCAGTGATGGCCACTGCGTTTGGCGCCTGTTCAGTTTTTATGGCGCGAGGAAATGGCCTCCAGCTGTTTGTTCAGGGCGTCCTTGCGTTCGGCGGGGATGTCATTCCAGTGCACATCCATCAACGCCCCTTCGATTGCATACAACAACACCTTCGATGCCCGGAACCCTCGAGTGCGCACGGCCCGGTAGGCATCCACCGCCCCCAGACGACGCAAGTCCGAGGCGCTGTGGATGCCCACGGCATGCAGCCACTGCGCTGACGTCTTGCCAAGATTCTTCAGGTGTTGCAGTTCATCATTCATCAAGCCTCCTTGCGACGGCCGAATGGTGCGTGGGCGAGCTTCTCAGGAGTGTAGCCATCAGTAGGAAAAGCGTGGTTGTTTGGTCGGATTCGACGCAAAAGCTTCTAAGACTGAGCGGATTTTTCGGTGGGAAAGGGGATCAGACGCGCGTGCGCGGTGGCACTTGGCACGCAGTCCAGCGCAAAGCGGGGGCGCTGGACGATTGGGACAAACAGGCGATCAGCGGGTGCGATAACGCAGGCGGGTGCCGAAGTTCATCGACATCAGGATTTCGTCTGCACTGAGCTCGGGCGGGAAGTAAGCCCCGGAAATCTGCGCGTGAGCCAGGCTCGCGCCTTCCAGCGATGCCCCACGGAAGTCGATGCCGCGCAAGTCGGCGGAGCGGAAATAGGCGTCCCGGAAGTCCACGCCGTCGGCGTTCAATTCACGCAGGTCGAGACCGCGAAAGTCGCCACCGACCATGTCGATCGGCCCGTCTTTCGGGCGTTCCTTGTTGAAGCCTGTGATGTCGTCCTTGTGCAGCAAGGCATAAAGCGGAGTGTCGAGAAGTTTCGGCTGGCTCATGTCAAATCACCTGTTGGTTTTATGACGCCAGTATAGTGCCACTATTTGACGACCGTGAAGCCAGCGCGGGCCTCACGGTCGAAATAGTTTCTTACAGACCTGGCAGGTGCTGGCGGATTTGCGCCACAACGACGTCCAGAGTGCCGGATTCATTGGTCTGCACGCGTTTGCTGCGCAGGATTTCTTCCGGGGTCAGGGCTTCGCGACTGGCCTGTTGGGCTGCGATCACTTCCAGGGTCGCGTCGGATGGATCCTTCTGGTCGGCCTGACGAATCGCCAGCCAGCTCTCGATTACCGCTTGCGGCGCGTTGCAGTCGAGGATCAGGAACGGCGTGCCGGTCGCCTCAGCAACCTGCGCTGCGCTGTCACGCTGTTCACGCTTGAGGTAGGTGGCGTCGATCACCACCGGGAACCCGGCACGCAGGATCGCCGCCGCCACTTCATGCAGGCGGGCGTAGGTGGCCACACTGGCATCGGCGCTATAAATTCCGGCCTGAACGTCATTCACCACGTTTTGCTCACCGAACAGGCGCTTGCGCTCAACATCGGAACGCAGGCGAATCGCGCCCAGCGCCTCGACCAGACGCATCGCCACATGGCTCTTGCCGACAGCAGAAACGCCGTGGGTAATGGCCAGGAAGCGCGAAGGAATGGTGCTGTAGCTTTCCGCCAGGTTGGCGTAGTTGCGGTACTGGCGCAGGGTGGTGGCGCGCTGCACTGGCGTAGCGTCGGCGGGCATGCTGAACAGCGCGACTTTCGCACGCACCAGGGCGCGGTAGGCTTTATAGAAGTTCAGCACTTCGAGGCCTTGATAGTCGCCGGTCAGTTCCAGGTACTGGCTGATGAAACGACGCGCCAGGGATTTCAGGCCACGGTCTTCCAGGTCCATCGCCAGGAAACCGGTATCGGCCCAGACGTCGGTGAAGCGGAACGGTTCGTTGAATTCGATGCAGTCGAAGATCACCACTTTGCCGTCGATCACGGTGGCGTTGCCCAGGTGAATGTCACCGTGGCATTCGCGGGTGAAGCCTTCGGCCTTGCGTTGGGCGAACAGCGGCTTGAGGCGATCGAAGCTGCTTTCGGCCCAGGCTTTCAACGCTTCAAGTTGCAGCAGGTCGGCTTTGTCGCTGAGGAACGGCAGGATCTGTTCGAAGTTCTGGCGGACCGGCGCCATCACGCTTTCAGGCGTGCCCGCGTCGTGCTCGGCCGGGACTTTCGGTGCGTTGAGGTGGAATCTGGCGATTTGCTCGGCCATCTCGTCGATGTGCCCGGTGGTCAGTTCGCCGTTGGCTTGCAGCGTGCTGAGCAGGCCGGTCTGCGGGAACTGGCGCATTTTCAGCACGTACTCGATGGCCGGGCCTTCGCCACCCAGTTGCGGGGCTTCGGCGCTGCCGGTCACGGGCAACACTTCCAGATACAAATCGTCGGTCAGGCGTTGGTTCAGACGCAGTTCTTCAGCGCAGAAGTGTTCGCGGGATTCGAGGCTGGTGAAGTCGAGGAAGCCGAAATCCACCGGCTTCTTCACTTTATAAGCGTAGGCACCGGTGAGCAGGACCCACGAGATGTGGGTTTCGATGACCTGAAACCCTTCGACAGGGTGCGGGTAGAGGGCCGGGTTTTGCAGGGCAGCGATCAGGGACTGGCTCACAGGCGATCCTTCAGAGACTGGGGACATTCGAGGTCGCCATTATGGCCGCTCGCCAGCCCGACGCAAACCTCGGAGCGCTCCTGTTGAGTATGAATAAAGTGCGTATAATCCGCCGCCATGACTCGTACTCGATCCCCCCGTACCCCTAAAAAACCACCCTCCAGGGGCCTGCGCCCATGGTTGGGCTGGGCCATTAAACTCAGTCTGGTCGGCCTTGTGGTGCTGGCCGGCTTCGCCGTTTACCTCGATGCCGTGGTGCAGGAGAAGTTCTCCGGCAAGCGCTGGACCATTCCGGCCAAGGTGTACGCGCGTCCGCTCGAGCTGTTCGTCGGACAGAAACTGAGCAAGGACGACTTCCTCACGGAACTCGATGCCCTGGGCTATCGCCGTGAGGCAGTGAGCAATGGCCCCGGCGCGGCGTCGGTCAATGGCAACACGGTCGATCTGAATACCCGTGGTTTCCAGTTCTATGAAGGTCTGGAGAAACCGCAGCCGGTGCGCGTGCGCTTCTCCGGCGATTACGTGGCCGAACTGGCGGCGACCAACGGCTCGAAGTTGTCGGTGGTGCGCCTGGAGCCGCTGCTGATCGGCGGGATCTACCCGAAAAACCTCGAAGACCGGATTCTGATCAAGCTCGATCAGGTGCCGCCGTACCTGCTGGAAACCCTGGTCGCCGTGGAAGACCGGGATTTCTACAGCCACTGGGGCGTGTCGCCGAAGTCGATTGCCCGGGCCATTTGGGTCAACACCTCCGGCGGCAAGATGACTCAGGGCGGCAGTACGCTGACCCAGCAACTGGTCAAGAACTTCTACCTGACCAATGAACGTAGCCTGACCCGCAAGCTCACCGAAGCGATGATGGCGATGCTGCTTGAGCTGCATTACGACAAGAAGGAAATCCTTGAGGCCTACCTCAACGAAGTCTTCGTCGGTCAGGACGGTCAGCGCGCAGTTCACGGTTTCGGTCTGGCCAGCCAGTTTTTCTTCGGCCAGCCGTTGTCCGAGCTGAAACTGCATCAGGTCGCGTTGCTGGTGGGCATGGTCAAGGGGCCGTCCTACTATAATCCTCGACGGAATCCGGAGCGGGCGCTGGAACGCCGTAATCTGGTGCTAGATGTGCTTGAGCAGCAGGGCGTCGCTTCCGCCGAGCAGGTTGCTGCCGCGAAGAAGATGCCGCTGGGCGTGACCACGCGCGGCAAGCTGGCCGACAGTTCTTTCCCCGGCTTCATCGATCTGGTCAAGCGCCAGTTGCGTGAAGACTACCGTGACGAAGACTTGACCGAAGAAGGCCTGCGGATCTTCACCAGTTTCGATCCGATCCTGCAAATGAAGGCCGAAGCCTCGGTCAACGACACCTTCAAGCGCCTTGCCGGGCGCAAGGGTTCCGATGACGTGGAAGCGGCCATGGTCGTGACCAACCCGGAAACCGGTGAAGTCCAGGCCATGATCGGCAGCCGCCAGGCCAGTTTTGCCGGCTTCAACAGGGCGCTGGACGCGGTGCGGCCGATCGGTTCGTTGATCAAGCCGGCTGTTTATCTGACGGCGCTGGAAAAACCGAGCCAGTACACGTTGACCAGTTGGCTGTCGGACGAGCCGTTGGCCGTGAAGGGCGCGGACGGTCAGGTCTGGAAACCACAGAACTACGACCGCCGTTCTCATGGCACGGTGTTCCTCTATCAAGGGCTGGCACATTCCTACAACCTGTCGACCTCGCGTCTCGGGCTGGCAGTCGGTGTTCCGAATGTTCTCAAGACCCTCGGGCGCCTGGGCGTGAGTCGTGAGTTCCCGGCGTTCCCGTCGATGCTGCTGGGGGCCGGCGGGATGACCCCGATCGAAGTGGCGACCATGTACCAGACCCTGGCCAATGGCGGTTTCAACACGCCGATGCGCGGCATTCGCAGCGTGCTGACTGCCGAGGGCGAGCCGCTCAAGCGTTATCCGTTCCAGATCGAGCAACGCTTCGATCCGGCTTCGATCTACCTGATCCAGAACGCCATGCAGCGCGTCATGCGTGAGGGCACCGGCAGTTCGGTCTATAACGTGTTGCCCAAGACCCTGACGCTGGCGGGCAAGACCGGTACGAGTAACGATTCCCGTGACAGCTGGTTCGCCGGTTTCAGTCAGGATCTGCTGGCAGTGGTCTGGCTCGGTCGCGATGACAACGGCAAGACGCCGTTCACCGGCGCTACCGGTGCGTTGCAGGTCTGGACCAGTTTCATGCGCAAGGCCGATCCGCTGCCGCTGGACATGCCGCAGCCGGATAACGTGGTGCAGGCGTGGGTCGATTCGCGTACCGGCCAGGGTTCCGATGCCAACTGTCCGGGGGCGGTGCAGATGCCGTATATTCGCGGCAGCGAACCACCACCCGGCGCCTCATGTGCGGGCGAAACGCCTGCTTCCGGCGAGTCGGTGATGGATTGGGTCAAGGGCTGGATGAATTAAGCAAAGAGGGTTTCAAGTGAACAAGTGGTTGATTCCAGCGGTGACCGCCGTGGCTTTGCTCAGTGGCTGCTCCACCGTACAGCGTGGTTCGATCCCCGTCGTGGATTCCGGGACGGCGGTGTCCAACAGTGAGCGTATTTCCGCCAATGGCGGCTTCCGTCAGACGACGGTCAAGCGTCCCGTGCAAGGCCAGGTGCAGGCGATTCCGCAAGGCGATACCGGTGTGGTGGTGATGGTGCCTGGCGGCGGTGCAACGTCGACCCCGATCAGCACTTCGCCGATCACGCCAGGTCCGGTTTCGTCCGGTCCGATCACGCCGGGGCCTTACAATGCTGCGCCGGTCGAGTCGGCGCCGATCAACGCCGGCAGCTACAGCATGCCTTCGACGCCGAGCGGCATTCCTTCGGCCGGCAGCGGTGGTCTGTCCGCCGATGAGCAACTCGATGGCCCGGTGCTCGCCTTGCTGACCACCGCTCAGCAACAACAGGCGGGCGGCGATCTCAACGGTGCGTCCTCCAGTCTGGAGCGCGCTCAGCGCGTGGCGCCGCGTGAACCGCAAGTGCTTTACCGTCTGGCGCAGGTGCGCATGGCCCAGGGCGATGCTCCGCAGGCCGAGCAGTTTGCCCGTCGTGCGCTGACCATGGCCAATGGTCGTCCGGACTTGCAGGCCAATCTCTGGGAGTTGATCGCCCAGGCCCGCGAGAAACAAGGTGATTCCGCCGGCGCCAGCCTGGCCCGTCAGAAAGCCAAGGTTGCGCTGTGATGGATGTCCGCTTTCCGCAAATCGCCGACCAGTTGCTGCTGATCGAGGCCGAGCTACGGGCGCAAGGCTGGTGGGACGAGGTTGAACCGTCCGCCGAGGCCTTGAGCAGCGTCGAGCCGTTCTCTGTCGACACCCTCGAGTTCGAACAGTGGCTGCAATGGATCTTCCTGCCGAAGATGAAAATCATCCTTGAGCAGAACATGCCGCTGCCGAATGCCTCGGGTATTCGCGAAATGGCCGAAATGGTTTTCGCCCAGCGCAATGTCCAGGGCCGGGATCACAAGCTCCAGCATTTGCTCAAAGAGTTCGACCAACTGATCGTCGCCACCCGCTGAAGGTGAAACTGCCAGTGCTTACTGGCAGTTTTCCGCGATCTGTTTCTGCGCTTCGACGATGCGTTCCTGACGTTGCGTATCGCTCAGGCGCCGCATTTCACCTTCCACTTCCTCTCTCAAGCGTGGGTTGTTCTGCAACTGCGCGAGATTCGTGCGCGCCTGTTCGCAGAACTTTTTCAGTTCAGCCTGCTGCTCGGCGACCTGCTTCTTCACGCTGTCATCGATGCTTTTCTGATCGCCGATCGGACCGCTGCCGGGCATTGCCGGCGGCCGGACCACTGGCGTCGCGGGTGTCTGCATGACGCTGGAAGGCTGCCCTTGTGGCGGTTGTGCGTCGAAATGAGTCACCCCTTGGGCGTCGACCCATTTGTAGATCTGACCGGCCATGCACCACGGGCTGAGGCCGATCAGCAGAGTTAGCAGAAGCGTTCGCATGCTGATTCCTTGGCAAAATTGCGCAATTGAAGCTAACAGAGTAGCTGTTTCCAGGTTTTTTCTTGCGTTCTCATGTGCTTACCCACAATTAGGCACACAGACGGCTTGACTTGGAGAGGGCGAAACAGAAGAATCCAAAGTCCGCTGTAGAGGGACTGCCAGAAGCAGACCCACTCGGTAGATCATGAGGCGCACATCCGCGCCGACCTGTTACACCCGCAACGCGTTACCTCGCGCTGGGTGGGAAAGGCCCGCAACACTTGGGACGATCCCAATACTTGCTCAGTCAGTGCTGACGTAGTCGGCGACCACCGTCGCTCATGCTCTGCCGAGAAGTAAACCTATTAAGACCCGTTCCATTTTTCGTGGGCGGTATTCTGGCGTTTTAGAGGTGAACAACGTGGAGCTTTTATCTGGCGGTGAGATGCTCGTCCGCTTCTTGCGTGACGAAGGCGTCAAATATATCTACGGGTACCCGGGTGGTGCTCTTCTTCATGTTTACGATGCCCTGTTCAAAGAACCGGAAGTGACCCACATTCTGGTTCGTCACGAACAAGCGGCTACCCATATGGCTGACGGCTATGCCCGTGCCACCGGTAAAGCCGGCGTGGTACTGGTGACTTCCGGTCCAGGCGCCACAAACGCCATCACCGGTATCGCCACGGCCTACATGGACTCGATTCCAATGGTGATCATTTCCGGTCAGGTGCCAAGCACCATGGTCGGCACCGACGCGTTCCAGGAAACCGACATGATCGGTATCTCCCGGCCGATCGTGAAGCACAGCTTCATGATCAAGCACGCTTCGGAAATCCCGGAAGTCATGAAGAAAGCCTTCTACCTGGCGCAGTCCGGTCGTCCTGGCCCGGTCGTGGTCGATATTCCGAAAGACATGACCAACCCGGCCGAGAAGTTCGAATACATCTTCCCGAAGAAAGCCAAACTGCGTTCCTACAGCCCGGCCGTTCGCGGTCACTCCGGGCAGATCCGCAAGGCGGCAGAAATGCTCCTGGCGGCCAAGCGTCCCGTGCTGTACTCCGGCGGCGGCGTGATTCTGGGCAACGGGTCCGCGCCGCTGACCGAACTGGCACAAATGCTCAACCTGCCGGTGACCAACACCTTGATGGGCCTGGGCGGTTATCCTGGCACCGATCGTCAGTTCATCGGCATGCTCGGCATGCACGGCAGCTTCACCGCCAACCTAGCGATGCACCATGCCGACGTGATCCTGGCTGTCGGCGCGCGCTTCGACGATCGCGTGATCAACGGCGCGCCGAAGTTCTGCCCGAACGCCAAGATCATCCATATCGACATCGACCCCGCTTCGATCTCCAAGACCATCAAGGCCGACGTGCCTATCGTGGGTCCGGTGGAAAGCGTCCTGACCGAAATGGTCGCGATCCTCAAGGAAATCGGCGAAACCCCGAACAAGGAAGCGGTGGCCAGCTGGTGGAAGCAGGTTGACGAATGGCGCGGTGATCGCGGCTTGTTCCCTTACGAGAAGGGCGACGGCAGCAAGATCAAGCCACAGACCGTGATCGAAACCCTGTGCGAAGTAACCAAGGGCGACGCCTTTGTGACCTCCGACGTGGGCCAGCACCAGATGTTCGCGGCGCAGTACTACAAGTTCAACAAGCCTAACCGCTGGATCAACTCCGGTGGCCTGGGCACGATGGGCTTCGGTCTGCCGGCGGCGATGGGCATCAGCCTGAGCTTCCCTGACGCTGACGTTGCCTGCGTGACCGGCGAAGGCAGTATCCAGATGAACATCCAGGAACTGTCGACCTGCCTGCAATATGGTTTGCCGGTGAAGATCGTCATCCTGAACAACGGTGTTCTGGGCATGGTTCGTCAGTGGCAGGACATGAGTTACGGCAGCCGTCACTCGCATTCCTACATGGAGTCGCTGCCTGATTTCGTCAAGCTGGCAGAGGCCTACGGTCACGTCGGCATTCGCGTCACCGAGTCGAAAGATCTGAAGTCGAAGATGGAAGAAGCGTTCGCCATGAAGGATCGCCTGGTGGTGATCGATATTTCGGTCGACACCAGCGAGCACGTCTACCCGATGCAGATCAAAGACGGCTCGATGCGCGATATGTGGCTGAGCAAGACGGAGCGTACCTAATCATGCGGCACATTATTTCCTTGCTTCTGGAAAACGAACCCGGTGCTTTGTCTCGCGTAGTCGGCCTGTTCTCGCAGCGCAACTACAACATCGAAAGCCTGACCGTGGCGCCAACCGAAGACCCGACTCTGTCGCGTCTGACGCTGACCACTGTCGGTCACGATGAAATCATCGAGCAGATCACCAAAAACCTGAACAAGCTGATCGAAGTGGTCAAGCTGGTGGACCTGTCGGAAAGCGCTCACATCGAGCGTGAACTGATGCTGGTCAAGGTCAAGGCCACTGGCGCCCAGCGCGCCGAGATCAAACGCACCACCGATATTTACCGTGGACAGATCGTCGATGTCAGTGCCAGCGTGTATACCGTTCAATTGACCGGTACCAGCGACAAGCTCGACAGCTTCATTCAGTCCATCGGCACCGCATCGATTCTGGAGACTGTCCGTAGTGGCGTCACCGGTATTGCCCGCGGCGACAAAGTACTCAGCATTTAAACCAAATTAGCGAATGGCCTGAACGGCCTGGATATATAGGGGAAATTCATGAAAGTTTTCTACGATAAAGACTGCGACCTGTCGATCATCCAGGGCAAGAAAGTTGCCATCATCGGTTACGGTTCCCAGGGCCACGCTCAAGCGTGCAACCTGAAGGACTCCGGTGTCGACGTTACCGTTGGTCTGCGTAAAGGCTCGGCGACCGTTGCCAAGGCTGAAGCCCATGGCCTGAAAGTGACCGACGTTGCTGCAGCCGTTGCTGGCGCGGACCTGGTCATGATCCTGACCCCGGACGAGTTCCAGTCCCAGCTGTACAAGAACGAAATCGAGCCGAACATCAAGAAGGGCGCTACCCTGGCCTTCTCCCACGGCTTCGCGATCCACTACAACCAGGTTGTTCCGCGTGCCGACCTCGACGTGATCATGATCGCGCCGAAAGCACCAGGCCACACCGTACGTTCCGAGTTCGTGAAGGGCGGCGGCATCCCTGACCTGATCGCGATCTACCAGGACGCCTCGGGCAATGCCAAGAACGTTGCGCTGTCCTACGCTGCCGGCGTTGGTGGCGGTCGTACCGGCATCATCGAAACCACCTTCAAGGACGAGACTGAAACCGACCTGTTCGGCGAACAAGCCGTTCTGTGCGGCGGTACTGTTGAACTGGTCAAAGCCGGTTTCGAAACCCTGGTTGAAGCGGGCTACGCGCCAGAAATGGCCTACTTCGAGTGCCTGCATGAACTGAAGCTGATCGTTGACCTCATGTACGAAGGCGGTATCGCCAACATGAACTACTCGATCTCCAACAACGCTGAGTACGGCGAGTACGTGACCGGTCCGGAAGTGATCAACGCCGAATCCCGTCAGGCCATGCGCAACGCCCTGAAACGTATTCAGGACGGCGAATACGCCAAAATGTTCATCAGCGAAGGCGCAACCGGCTACCCTTCGATGACCGCCAAGCGTCGCAACAACGCCGCTCACGGTATCGAAGTCATCGGCGAGCAACTGCGCTCCATGATGCCGTGGATCGGTGCCAACAAGATCGTCGACAAAGCCAAAAACTAAGTCTTCGACCCTTGTATGAAAAAACGCGGCCTCGGCCGCGTTTTTTCGTTTGAACCGACGGTTCTGGTATAAAGCTGCATTGTTTGCGGCCGAACCGTCGTCCCAGACACCTGTCGAAACTGTCCAATCCGTTGCAAGGTAATGTCCATGAGCGAACGTCCCGAAGAGCCGAACCAGGCTTCTGACGCCGAAAGCCTGCTGCCCATCGATGAACACATCGAAGAAGGGCATGACGCAGAAGGCCGTAAGGTCCGGCATCGTGGTATCTATCTGCTGCCGAATCTGTTCACCACGGCGAACCTGTTCGCAGGGTTCTACTCCATTATCAACTCGATGAGTGCCCAGGCTGCGTTGAGCGCCGGTGACAGCGCCAATGCGAGCAAATATTTCGCCTTTGCCGCGATCGCCATTTTCGTTGCCATGGTGCTCGACGGCCTTGATGGCCGAGTGGCACGCATGACCAATACCCAAAGTGCGTTCGGTGCCGAGTACGACTCGCTGTCGGACATGGTCGCCTTCGGTGTGGCGCCTGCGCTGCTGGCCTTCGGCTGGGCGTTGGGTGACATGGGCAAGGTCGGATGGATGGTCGCCTTCATCTATGTGGCTGGCGCGGCATTGCGTCTGGCACGCTTCAACACGCAGGTCGGCACGGCCGACAAGCGTTACTTCATCGGTCTGGCCAGTCCGGCGGCTGCCGGCGTGGTTGCCGGGATCGTCTGGGCTTTCAGTGATTACGGGATCCAGGGGTCCAAGATGTCGTTCCTGGTTGCCCTGATGGTCGCGGCGGCCGGCATGCTGATGGTCAGCAACATCAAGTACAACAGCTTCAAGGAACTGGATTTGAAAGGGCGCGTGCCTTTCGTTGCGATCCTGGCGGTGGTGCTGGTTTTTGCCGTGGTCTTCAGCGATCCGCCGCGCATTCTGCTGCTGGTTTTCCTCGCCTATGCCGCGTCTGGCCCGGTGCAGTACCTGTTGCATCTTCGTCGTCACAAAAACGCCGAGTGATGTAATTTCCCGCATACTCCGCACTCTATGGATGCAACTGTCCTCCAGAGCTGCGGAGTTGCCATGCTGATCAAAGTCCCCAAAACGTCTGACTGCCATGAGTCGGACGTCACGCCAGAATCCATCTATCTTTCCCGTCGTCAATTGCTCGGCGCAACAGCGGCCGGTCTGGCTGTAAGCAGCCTGCCGCGTTGGGCCGGCGCCGACGATGCGGTGCGTTATGCCGATGTCGAACCTGGAAAGGCACCCGCCTGGTTCGCCGAGAAGCTGCCTGCTACCAAATGGGGAGCGGTGAACGTCAAGGACGAAGCCATCACGCCCTTCAAGGATGCGACCCACTACAACAACTTCTATGAGTTCGGTACGGACAAGGGCGACCCGGCAGCCAACGCCGGATCGCTGAAAACCGAGCCATGGAGCGTGGTAGTGGACGGGGAGGTTGGCAAGCCCGGGCGTTATGCGCTGGAAGACTTCATGAAGCCTTATCAGCTGGAGGAGCGCATCTATCGTCTGCGCTGCGTTGAAGCGTGGTCGATGGTCATCCCATGGATCGGGTTCCCGATTTCTGCGCTACTCAAGCAGGTCGAGCCGACGGCCAACGCCAAGTACATTCGCTTTGAAACCTTGCAGGATCCCAAAAGCATGCCTGGGCAGCGCTCCGGTTTTGCGTTGATCGACTGGCCCTATGTAGAAGGGTTGCGTCTGGATGAGGCGATGAATCCGCTGGCGATCCTGGCGGTCGGCATGTACGGCCGTGAGTTGCCGAATCAGAACGGCGCGCCGTTGCGTCTGGTGGTGCCGTGGAAATACGGCTTCAAAAGCGTCAAGTCGATTGTGCGGATCAGCCTGGTCAGCGAGCAGCCCAAGACCACATGGCAAAGTATTGCGGCGGATGAATATGGTTTCTACGCCAACGTGAATCCGACAGTCGATCATCCACGCTGGACCCAGGCGAGAGAGCGGCGCCTGCCGAACAGTCTGTTCAAGCCGAATGTGCGCGATACGCAGATGTTCAATGGCTACGCGGATGAGGTCGCTTCTTTATATGCAGGACTCGATCTGCGGAAGAATTACTGATGCGGTATCCGTTATGGCGTGCAGGCGTTTTCGTTGCGGCGTTGATCTGGCCGTTGCTGTGGTTTTACCAGGCCTTTGCAGATCTGCTCGGACCGGATCCCGGCAAGGTGCTGGTCGATCGGCTCGGGCTTGGGACCTTGGTGTTGTTGCTGGTCACATTGAGCATGACGCCGCTGCAGAAACTGACGGGGTGGGCGGGGTGGATTGCCGTGCGCCGCCAGTTGGGGCTTTGGTGTTTTGCCTATGTGGTTCTGCACTTGTGCAGTTATCTGGCGTTCATTCTGGGGTTTGACTGGTCGCAATTGGGTGTTGAGTTGCGCAAGCGCCCCTACATTATTGTCGGCTCGCTCGCTTTTCTGGGGCTGTTGGCATTGGCAGTGACGTCCAACCGTTATAGCCAGCGTCGGTTGGGTAAACGCTGGAAGAAGTTGCATCGACTGGTTTATGGGGTTCTTGGACTTGGATTGCTGCATATGTTGTGGATCGTGCGTGCAGATCTAAAGGAGTGGGCCATCTATGCCTCTTTGGGTGCCTTGCTGTTAATACTGCGTCTTCCTCCTGTAGCTCGCCGAATCCCGCGTCTGGTGGGTAAAAGGCAGGTTCTGCAATAAAAGTGAAATTAACGGTTGACGGCAGATTCAGGAGGTCTATAATTCGCCCCACTTCCGGCGCAGTCGAAACGGAAA
>NZ_JAOEJT010000022.1:0-74467 GCF_025447575.1 Pseudomonas sp. B2M1-30
CCCATGTGAGAGTAGGTCATCGTCAAGATTAAATTCCGAAACCCCAATTGCGAAAGCAGTTGGGGTTTTGTTTTGCCCGCAGGAAAGTTTTTACTCGCGCGAGCGAACAAATTTGCACAGTTATTTTCGAATCAGAACACTAGAATAGATCCCTTCTTTTTCGGAGCCAGAGCCCTTATGTCCGATTCGGTTGACGCCCCCGGGCTGTCAGATTTACCGCTGGATGACTTGGTGGCCTGCCATGAGTGCGACTTGTTGATGCGCAAGCCGCAACTTGCCCATGGCGAGAAAGCCCTCTGCCCACGCTGCGGTTACGAGCTTTATGCTCATCGCCATAATGTGGTGCAGCGCAGTCTCGCGCTGGTGATTGCAGCGCTGCTGCTCTACGTGCCGGCGAACTTTTTACCCATCATGCAGCTCAATCTACTCGGGCAGTCGTCGCAGGACACGGTCTGGAGCGGCGTCGTGGGGCTATTCAATACTGACATGCGTGGCGTTTCCGTCATCGTGTTCCTGTGCAGCATGGCTATTCCGCTGCTCAAACTGCTGTGCCAGTTGATGGTTCTGCTGACGATCCGTTTTGATGTCGGCCGCAGTTATGGCCTGCTGCTCTACCGCATTTATCACCACCTGCGGGATTGGGGAATGCTTGAGGTCTACCTCATGGGCGTGCTGGTGGCGATCGTCAAACTTGCGGACATGGCAGCCCTCAATGTCGGCCTCGGGCTGGTGTGTTTTATCGGTCTGCTGTTGGTCCAGGTCTGGCTTGAGGTGGTGATGTCGCCCCATCAGATCTGGCAGGCGTTGTCAGGAGAGGACGCTCATGCGGGCGATTGATGCAGGCATTCTGATTTGCGCCGAATGCCATGAGTTGAACCGGCAGCAAGCCGACACCGACGAGCAAACCTGCACCCGCTGCGGTGCGCTGGTTCACGCTCGCCGTCCCAACAGCCTTGCACGAACCTGGGCGTTGTTGATTACGGCGGCCATTCTCTACATTCCGGCCAACGTGCTGCCGATCATGACTGTCAGTTCTCTGGGGCAGGGTGATCCGAGCACGATCATGTCCGGTGTGGTTCAGTTGGTGCAACACGGGATGATCCCGATCGCGGCGGTGGTGTTCATCGCCAGCATTCTGGTGCCGACGTTCAAGCTGGTGGGGATTGCCCTGCTGCTGTTTTCGGTCCAGCGGCGCCAGCCATTGTCCGCGCGCCAACGGATCTGGATGTATCGCTTCATCGAGTTCATCGGCCGCTGGTCGATGCTGGATATTTTCGTGATCGCCATTCTGGTGGCGGTCGTCAACTTCGGCCGGCTTGCCAGTGTCGAAGCCAATCTTGGCGCCATCGCTTTCGCCAGTGTGGTGATTCTGACGATGCTCGCCGCAGTAACTTTCGATCCCCGACTGATTTGGGATAACACGGAGTCGGACGCCGACCATGACTGATTTGCCTGTAGCGAAAACCCGACCAGCCTCGAACTGGTCTGCCGTTTGGGTGCTGCCACTGATCGCCCTGATTATTGGCGGCTGGCTCGGCTGGCGTGCCTATTCCGAAACTGGGATCGAAATCCAGGTGCGCTTCGAAAGTGGCGAAGGCATTCAGGCCAACAAGACTGAAGTGGTCTACAAAGGCATGCCGGTCGGCAAGGTGAAAGGCCTCAAGCTCGATGACGAAGGCAACTCCAAAGGCGTGATCGCTACGGTCGAGATGAACAAGGACGTCGAGCAATACCTCAAGACCAGCACGCGCTTCTGGCTGGTCAAGCCGAGCGTGTCCCTGGCCGGCATCACCGGTCTGGAAACCCTGGTATCGGGTAACTACGTAGCCATCAGCCCCGGCGAGGGCGAGCCGACCCGCAAGTTCAAGGCCTTGGCCGAAGAGCCGCCGCTGTCGGACTCCACTCCCGGGCTGCACCTGACCATCAAGGCTGATCGCCTCGGCTCTCTGAACCGTGGCAGCCCGGTGTTCTACAAGCAGATTCAGGTCGGTCAGATAAAAAACTACGTGCTGTCGGAAGACCAGAGCACCGTCGAGCTCAAGGTCTTCATCGAGCCGGCGTACGCCAAACTGGTGCGCAAACACACGCGATTCTGGAATGCCAGCGGCATCAGCATCGACGCCAACCTGTCCGGGGTGAAAGTGCGTAGCGAGTCCCTGGCGAGCATTGTCGCCGGCGGCATCGCTTTCGCCACGCCGGAGAACCGCAAGGACAGTCCGCCCACCGATCCAAGCCTGCCGTTTCGTCTGTATGAAGACTTCGATGCCGCTGCGGCCGGTATCCGGGTGAAAGTTAAACTAAGCGACTTCGAAGGTTTGCAGGCCGGTCGCACGCCGGTGATGTACAAGGGCATTCAGGTCGGTAACCTGAAAGCGCTGAAGATCGATCCGGATCTGTCGAGCGCCACTGCCGAGCTGACCCTTGATCCACTCGCCGAAGAGTACCTGGTGGCGGGTACGCAATTCTGGGTGGTCAAACCGTCGATTTCCCTGGCCGGTATCACCGGTCTGGAAGCGCTGGTGAAAGGTAACTACATTGCCGTGCGCCCCGGAGAGAAGGGCGGTGCGCCGCAGCGTGAGTTCGAAGCACGGCCGAAAGCCCCACCGCTGGATCTGCGCTCGCCGGGTCTGCATCTGGTGCTGTTCACCGATACCCTCGGCTCACTGGATGTCGGCAGTCCGATTCTCTACAAGCAGGTCAAGGTCGGCTCGGTACAGAGCTACCAGTTCTCCAAGACCAAAAAGCAGCTGATCATCGGCGTACACATCGAGAAGGAATACGAAAACCTGGTCAATGCCTCGACGCGCTTCTGGAACGCCAGCGGTGTCACCCTGACCGGGGGACTGACCGGCGGCATCCAGGTCAAAAGCGAATCCCTGCAAAGCCTGATGGCCGGCGGCATCGCCTTCGAAACCCCGGAAGCCAAGGCGCCGTTGCAGAAACGCATTCCGCGCTTCCGCCTGTTCGCCAATCATGACGAGGCGAACCAGAAGGGTGCGGTGGTGACGATCAAGGTTGATCGCGCCGATGGCCTGCGCAGCGGCACGCCGATCCGCTTCAAGGGGCTGGATGTCGGCAAGATCGAAAGCGTCGATCTGACCGACGACCTGCAATCGGTGATCCTGACTGCGCGCATCACCGAAGTGCCGGAGCGCATCGCCCGGGTCGGCAGTCAGTTCTGGGTGGTCAAACCGGAATTGGGCCTGATCAAGACGTCGAACCTGGAAACCCTGGTGACGGGGCAATACATCGAAGTGCAGCCGGCCGCCAAGAGCCTTGGCCCGCAGAAAAACTTCGTGGCCCTGGCCAATCCACCGGAGATCAACAAACAAGAGGCCGGCCTGAGTCTGGTGTTGAGTGCTGCCCGTCGCGGCTCGCTGAAACCGGGTGTGCCGGTGACCTACCGCGAGATCACCGTCGGCAAGGTCACCGGTTATGAACTGGGGCAGACGGCGGACCGGGTATTGGTACACATTCTGATCGAGCCGAAGTACGCGCCACTGGTGCGCAGTGGCAGCCGCTTCTGGAACACCAGCGGCGTGGGCTTCGATTACGGTTTGTTCAAGGGCGTGACGGTGCGTACCGAGTCGCTGGAAACCCTGATTCAGGGCGGCATCGCCTTCGCCACGCCGGACGGCGAGCGTATGGGCAATCCGGCGCGTGCGGAGCAGACGTTCCCGCTGTTCGACAAGTTCGAGGATGAATGGCTGACCTGGGCACCGAAGATTCCGCTCGGCAAGTAACCCAAGTAATCGGGCGTCTGTCAGGCCGCCTTCGCGGGCAAACCCGTTCCCACATGAGTCATGTAGAACCCTGTGGGAGCGGGTTTGCCCGCGAAGAGGCCTTGGAATTCACAACAAATTCCAAACCATGAAAAAGGGCCGCGATCCATTGGATCGCGGCCCTTTTTTTGTCCTCAGCTAAAGCCGATCAAACCGCATCCAGCTCCGGCTCATCGGCTTCGACGTTCAGGGTGGCCTTCACCACATCGTGGCGACGGATGAACTTCCAGTCCGCCTCGTCGATGTAGATGCCCGCCGGGCCGCTGCCGCCTTCCAGGTCGATGGCGACACTGGCGCAGACCTGCGGCTTGACGCTCGCCAGAATCGGTACGAAGCCCAGTTGCAGGCTGGTTTCCAGCAGGGCGGCCTGGTTCTTCTCGTCGATGTCCGCTGCCTCGTCGAGGTAGTACGGCAGGCGGACGCGTCCGGCGAGATCGCGATCCATCAAGTGCAGCAACAGGTACATGTTGGTCAGCGCCTTGATGGTCATGGTGGTGCCGTTGGACGCCGCGCCGTCGATGTCGGTGTGAATCACCGGCTGACCGTTGACCTTGGTGATCTCGAACGCCAGTTCGAACAGGTCCTTGAGACCGAGCTGGTTGTGGTTCGCCGCCACCAGCCGTGCCAGGTATTCCTTGGCCTCTTCGTTCTTGTTGTCCTGCTCGGCGCTCTGGCTCAGGTCGAACACCGACAGGGTTTCGCCTTCTTCGTACTGACCGGCGCTGTGGATGATCTGATCGATGTGCTTGAGCGCTTCCTTGTTCGGCGCCAGGACGATGCGGAAGCTCTGCAGGTTGGACACCTGACGCTTGTTGATCTCGCGGTTGAACAGCGCCAACTGGTGCTCGAGGCTGTCGTAGTCGCTGCGGATGTTGCGCAGGGTCCGGGCGATGTCGGTGACCGCCGCGCGGCGCGCCTTGCCCAGCGTCAGGGCTTCGTCGGTGCGGTGCGCATAGGCGTTGATCAACAGTTGCAGACGGCGCTCCATGTCGTCTTCGCTGTCGAACTTGGCCACGCCCTTGAGGCGCACTTGCGCGTACAGCGCTTCGATCTGGCCGTCAGCGCGCAACAAGCCCTGCCAGCTGTCCTGATAGTCGTTGAGCAGTGGCAGCAGGTTGTCCATCGAGTCGTCGACCGGATCCATGAACGGCGTACCGAACGGCAGATCCGCCGGCAGCAACTGACGGCGCCGCAGGGCGTCGTCGAGGGTGCGCTGCTTGGCTTCCATGTCGGCGATCTGCCGGCCGACCAGTTGCAGCTTGGCCGACAGTTGCTGGACGCGCTCGGTGAATGCGTCGCTGGAGCGCTTGAGTTCGTCCTGCGCAGCTTCCATTTGCGCCAGTTGCTCGAGCTTGTCGCCTTCCTCGGCGCTCAGGGTCTGGGTGCGGCGGAAATCTTCCAGCGCCTTCTGCGCATCCAGCACCTGCTGATACAGCGCTTCGGTCTGGGTCTTGCTCGCGGCGCGGTCGGCGGCCACGGCCTGCTGGGTTTTCAGTTGCTTGAGCTCTTTTTCCAGACGCTCTTTCTGATCGCGCAGCGCGGCGCGGTCGGCCAGGGCTTGCAGGGCCGGCGGCTCGATGTGCGAGATGTCGATCGACAGGCCCGGCACTTCGAAGCGCTCACCCTTGAAGCCGTCGAGGATCAGTTCCACAGACTTCACCCAATCGCCGTTCTCGTCGAGGGTGATGCCGTGCTCGCCCAGCGGCAGGCTGAACAGCGCGCTGTTGAACAGACGCATCAGGCGCTCGACGTCCTGTTGCGAGAACTCTTCGCGCAGGCGGGCGTAGCTGTTGTTGTCGGCGTGATCGAGTTGCTGCTTCACCGACTTCAGGCGTTTTTCCAGATCGCGCAGACGTTCTTCGAGATCCTCGGCACTGAACTGCCGGGACTGTGCCAATGCACCGGCCAGTTCGTCGTGGGCGTCTTTGGCGGCCAGCAGTTGCTGCTCCAGCACTTTGACGTCATCGACCAGGGCAAAGCGGTTCTTCAGTACCGAGAGTTCGCCGAGCCAGCGCTGGATGCCGGAGATTTCCCGTTCCAGACGCATCAGCTCCTGGGTGCCGCCGCGTTGATCGTTTTGCAGGTCGTCCTGCTCGCGACGGTAGTGCTCGGCCTGGATGGTCAGCTCTTCCTTGCGCGCCGTGGCGTAGTCCGACCAGGTGCCGAGCAACGAGTCGAGCAGCGGTGACAGGCGATGCAGTTTGCCGCGCAGCACGTCACGCTGTTTGACGCCGTTGGACAGCGCCTCGACCAGCGGACCGGCGGCGACCAGCGAGTTGTAGTCCTGTTCCATGCGTCGTACATCGCGGAACGCTTCTTCGCACGCCGCAATGTAATCGACGCTGCCGGAACGCAGGCTGTGCTCGAAGGCATCGAGGAACAGTTGCTTGAGCTTGGCGGCGGTGATTTCGCGCATGTGCAGCAGGTTGATGAACAGCGCGCGGAAGGTCTTCAGGCTCTGCTCGCTGGTGGAGCGCAGCGGGATCAGGGTCAGGTCCAGTGGGATCGACGTGTGTCCGCCGACCAGCAGACGGCGCAGTTCATCGGGCTTGAGTTCGTAGGCTTTCAGGCCTTCTTTCTCAAGGTTGCTGAACAGCTCTTTCTGGCGCAGGCAGGTGTCGTTCTTCTGGTAGTGCGCCAGATCGAGTTTGCCGGCGTAGGCGAAGAACTGGTGGCCGAAACCGCCCCCCGGGCCGCGACCGACCACGCCGATCACGTGCGGGCCGTGGGGCAGGTTGACTTCGACGAGGATGTAACTGGTGTCGGACGCGAAGTAGAAGCGCCGCGATTGTTCCAGGCTGTACTTGCCGAAACTCATGTCCGACATGCGCGCCAGAATCGGGAACTGCAAGGCGTTGATCGACGCGGATTTACCGAGGTTGTTCGCGCCGTAGACCGACAGCGGCTCTTCCAGCGGGAACAGACCGAGGCTGTAACCGGCGGTGTTCAAAAGGGCAAAGCGGCGGATGCCGTAGCGTTCCTGGCTCATGCGTCGGACTCCTGTTCTTCGGCAATGGCGCGTGCCAGTGCGTCTTCTTCGCTTTCTACCTCAAATTCAGACAAATCAAGCGGATCGTCGGTTGCAAGGAAGCGGGCTTCGGCTTCTTCGTCGATCAGCACCGGTGCCGGCAACGGCAGAACGCTGTGGACGCTGGCCGCCAGATCGCGGTCCTGCTGGACCGACAGGCACACGTCGAGGAAACGGTGCATCGGCGGCAGGAAACGGTACACGCCGTTTTCCTCGCTGGCGAAACCGAGCTGGGTCATGCGGCGCATGATCTTTTCTTCCAGCTCTTCCACGGTCTGCACTTCGGCCTGAATGAACAGGTCGCGGTACTTGTCCAGCAGCGATGGCAGCTCTTCACGACCGAGGCTACCGCCGTCGAGCACGGCGATCGGATCGCGGCCCTGGTCGGCCAGGTACTCGACGAGGATGAACGTGAACAGCGCCAGACGCTGGGCAGTCTTGTTCACAGCCGCTGCAGCCAGGTCCGGCACGAAGTAATAGAAGCCACGGGTGTCGCAGACCAGTTCGAACCCCAGCGCCTTGAAAAGCGTGCGGTACTGATCCTGAAAGTTCGACAGCTGTGCATACAGCTCCGGGTCGCGGCGGCTGACGTGGTAGCCCTTGAACAGCTCGCGAAAGATCGGCGCCAGCTGGGACAGTTCGGATAGATCAAGATGCATTGGGGATGCTCGCAGAATTCTCGGCGGCATCAGGGCCGGCCGAGAGCAGGGCGAAGGAGCGCAGGCTGACCTGATGCTCGTGAGTGTGGTATTCGCGGCGTTCCAGACGCTCGCGCTTGAAGCGTTTTTCCCGCGACAGGCGCGAGAACCAGTAGAGCAATTCGTCGGTGGCGCCGTCCGGCTCCTGCTCCAGCAGCCAGGTCATCAGATCCGGCATCGGCAGGGACTCTTCGCAACGGTCGACCATTTCCCGCACGGTACGCGGCGCACGTGGCGCGTCGCCGGATTTCGGCGATTTGTGCGCCTTGGGGAAGCGGGCCGGTTTCGGTTCGAAACGGGCCAGCGCATAGACGTAGGCTTCGACCTGACTGGCGCTGCCGAGGAAGGTGCTTTGCGGCCGGGTGAACAGCGGCAGCGCGGCTTGCGGCACGGCATCGATGCCTTTACGGCGGATGGCGGCCAGTGCGAGCGCGGCGCCACGGGTCACGGCGTTGTGCCGGCGGGCCTCTTCACGCAGCGGCAGCAGCAGCTCGCGGGCATGACGCAGGGTCAATTGGGCGCTGGTCTGCATTTCGAGGATGCGCGCGTGGGTGCGCAACAGCATGTCGTCATCGACCAGGTGGCCGAGGCGCTGCTGCTCCGAGAGCATTTTCAACAGCACCGTCTCGACCTTGCGCACGCCTTGTTCGAAGGCGCCATCGGCGTTCACCAGCTCGATCATCGGCTCGACGTATTCGTCCCAGGTCGCCAGCACTTCGGCGTAGCGCTGACGCAACGGAATCTGCCGGTCGCTGGTCTTGGCCCGTTCGGCCACGGCCACCAGCGCCTGTTCGTCGTTGTCGAGCTTCTTCAGCACGTCACGCACGCGCATGTCGAGCAGGCGCAACTGGCGGGCGAGGTCATTGCCGTCGCGGATCTCGAAAGCATCCTGGATATACCCGGCCAGACGCTCGAGGTGACGCAGGTAGGCTTCGATCTCCAGGCACAGGCCCAGACGGTGTTCGCGGCGCAGGTAGGCGAGGAAGTCGTGAATCTGCGCGTTGAGCTCGAAACGGTTCGGGCTTTTCGCCACGGGCACCAGAATGTCGAGGCGAATCCACACGTCGAGCAGGCTGGTGATGTCCTGCGGCGTGCTGTCCAGTTGTTGGGCGGCCAGTTGCGTGCGCAGTTCGTTGAGGCTCAGGGTGCCCTGGTCGAAGTGCTCGCACAGTGGCTCCAGAAGTGCCCAGTGTTCAGCGAGGGCGCGCAAGACGCGCTTGGGTTCGATCATCGGAATGGCCGGCTGGTTGGCGATTAAAAGCCGCGATTGTACTGCATCGCGAAGGATGCGATTCACTCTCGGGACGGGCTGTCGTCTTTATTGAGACTAAAACTATCGATCAACTGCGGGCGATCTTGAGGGAACGGCGGTAGAATCAGCGCACTTCAGTTATCCACAAGTGGCCGCCCCTTGCTAATCGAGTCCCGCCGCCGCGCCTATTTGAACGCCATGCAGGTGGTCAACTGGCTGCCGCGTACCGAATTGCCCTTTGCCGCGCCGTCGCGGCCCGAGCTGCTGGACATGCCCGAGCCCGAGGTCGAGCTGGCAATCGCACCTGCACCACAGGCCGAGGCCCCGGTGCAGCCTGCCGCTCGTCCGGTCGAGCGACCGAAAGTCGAAGTGCCGCGCCCGACGGCGGTAATTGCCCGTGCGGCGGTCAAGCCGGTTGAGGACGCCGAGGAAGCACCGGTGGCCGCCAAACCGGCACCGCTGCCACCGCCGCGTTTTGCCCTGCAATTGCTGCGCGCCGGCCGGTGCCTGTTGCTGGTGGAGTTACCCACAGGCGAATCCTTCCAGAGCCGCGATCCGGCGTATCTGCTGCTCAAGGACATGCTGCGCGCCGCCGGTCTGCCGGATGCACCGCAAATCATCGGTGAGCCGGTGCGTTGGCCGCTGCTGGTGCGCGGCACCATGGACCAAGGCCCGGAAGCGGCCCGGGACTTCGTTCAGGGTTTCCTTTCGGTGCGTATGGAAGAAGCGCCGTGCGCCTGCTTGTGGCTGATCGGCCTGCCAGCCGTGCGGTTTGCCGGCGAGGCGGATGCCGAAGCGTTCAATAGTGAGTTGCAGATCGAAGGCCTTGGCCTGGCATGGGCCATCCCGGGGCTGGAATTGTTGATGGAAGAGCCCCGGCGCAAGGCCGCCGTGTGGCAAGCCATGCGTCGGCTGATGGCGCGCTGGAAAGAATCGAATGAGTGACGCTGTATCGTTCCGCCCGATGACCGAGGCGGATCTCGACGCTGTACTGAAGATTGAATTCGCCGCGTACAGCCATCCGTGGACGCGCGGGATCTTTCTCGATGGCCTGGGCAAATACCAGATCTGGCTGATGTTCGAAGGCCAGCAACAGGTGGGGCACGGGGTGGTGCAGATCATTCTCGATGAGGCGCATCTGCTGAACATCACGGTCAAGCCGGAAAACCAGGGGCGCGGCCTGGGGCTGGCGCTCCTTGAGTACCTGATGTCCCGCGCTTACGCCGCCGATGCCCGCGAATGCTTCCTGGAAGTGCGCGACAGCAACGCCGCCGCATTCCGTCTGTATGAGCGCTACGGTTTCAATGAAGTCGGCCGGCGACGGGATTACTACCCGGCGGTCGGTGGGCGTGAAGATGCGGTGGTGATGGCCTGCACGCTGGTCGACTGATTGCAATAATCGCTGCGCGGGCAAGCCTGGCACCTACAGGGACAGTGGATAACCTGTGAGAGCCGGGCTTGTCCGCGAAGGCGTCTGGACAGACGCCGCCCCATTACCGCTTGCGGTCCAGCGGATCGCGCCGCGCCAGTTCCGCCTCATCCAGTCCGTCGCCCCCGCCAATGTCGTCTTCATCGACAATGCTCAGATCCCAATCGGCCCGATCGTCTTGACCGAACTCTTCGGCATCACGGGCGCCGTCCTCGCGGATCAGGGTTTCCGGGCTCAGGTCATCGTCGGTCGGTTCATGGTCGGCCACTGAGGCCCCGGTCATGCCCGCTTCACGCACCCGCGCGCGCGGCATCAACTGCTCGCGCTCCCGTTCGGGCAGTTCATCGCCGATCTTCGCGCTGGGCTGTTCGTCGTCGAAATCCAGCTCATGCACCGAACCCATGCGGTCTTCGTTATCATCAATCGATGGCGGCTGCATCGCATCATAGGGGCGTCGTGAATCAGTCATGGCAAATCCTCATACTGTGGGCCTTACTAGGGTGGACTCACCCGGCTCACGAGAATTCCAACGAAAACACTTGCGGTGCCGGCGTGACCCCGACGGAGGGTTGTCTGTCAAAGCAGCAAATCTTTCTTGAGGCCTTACAGCATGCACGACTTACAAGATCTGATTGATAACAACGAGCGTTGGGCTGACGCGATCACCAAGGAAGACCCGGACTTCTTCGCCAAGCTGGCCCGTCAGCAGACTCCGGAATACCTGTGGATCGGCTGCTCCGACGCGCGCGTGCCGGCCAACGAAATCGTCGGCATGCTGCCCGGCGATCTGTTCGTTCACCGTAACGTTGCCAACGTGGTGCTGCACACCGACCTCAACTGCCTGTCGGTGATCCAGTACGCGGTGGATGTGCTCAAGGTGAAGCACATTCTGGTGACCGGCCACTACGGTTGCGGCGGTGTGCGGGCGTCGATGCAGGATCGCCAGTTCGGCCTGATCGACGGCTGGCTGCGTTCGATCCGTGACCTGTACTACGAAAAACGTGAAGAACTCGCCAAATTGCCGACCGAAGAAGAGCAGGTCGACCGTCTGTGCGAGCTTAACGTGATTCAGCAAGTGGCCAACGTCGCCCACACCAGCATCATCCAGAACGCCTGGCACCGTGGGCAGAACCTGTCGATCCACGGCTGCATCTACGGCATCAAGGACGGTCGCTGGAAGAGTCTGAACACCACCATCAGCGGTTTCGAACAACTGCCGCCGCAATATCGCCTGCGTCCGGTCGGCGCGCCGTAACCCGCCGCTCAGCGCCCGATCCGCCGGTGCCAGCCCTGCAAATAGCGCTGGCCTTCGAGATTGGGCGCTTCGTCATGACCGGTGATCCAGCCGCGACACCGTGGCGCGCCGCAACCGCAGGCGAACTGGCGCAGCAGTTTGTCTTCGGTGGCGGTGAAATCCATGGTCAGCCGCTGGCCGGCCTGAATGTCCTGCAGCGCCCACAGCCATAACTCGCTCATGTCGAGAAACACGTTCGGTTCGCAAGCGTGCTCGATCAATCCACAGAAGCGTGGATCGTAGAGATGAATCCCGGCCAGCAATTGCCGGGTCTGTCGGCAGCGGTAGGGCAGCAATTGCCCCGAAACCCTGCACATCCGGCTGATACGCAGAAACTCCCGCCGCGCCGCTACCGCTATCGGCATTCCGTGGGCATCGCAGATGATTTCAAAATCATTCCTGGACGGAAATCCAAGGCGTACAGGCAGACCGATAAAAGGGTAGATACCTTCCGTGTCTCGGGAGGAGCGGTTGCGTAGCACATGCATGTTCATAACGTTCCCTGTCGGACAGTGCTGCGACTGCACCAGGCTGAAGTCCTTTCAGCTCTGCAACACGAGATTGGATCCAATGGTCACGTATATGAAACGCTCGGTCTACTGTCAGATCTGACAGGCGTAAAAGGCGCTTTTCCGTGTCAGCCAGGGCTGACACGGAAAAGCCATGTCCCCGGTCAGATATGGGGAGCGGGAACGTCAGCGGCTGGCAACGGACTCTGCAATTGCTGCAACTGAGTCTTGATCGGCGTGGTGGCGCACTTGGCGGCCGCGTCGGCGGGCGTCAGGTTGCGAATCGAGGTGTAGAACAGCTCGCAGGTTTTGACTTTTTGCGTCACTTGCCAGGTCTGGGTACAGCTGTCCAGCAAGGCTTTGGCGTTGCTGCCCGGTTTACTGCCCATGCCGGCCTGCCAGCAGGCGGCGCTCAAGTCCTGGCCCATCACCTTCAGGCCTGCCGCGTCGGCCTTGGCCTGGGCATCGTCGCCGGTGTAGCTCTCGGGATCGGCGGCATACCAGATGTAGCTTGGGTGGTTGGAGCCCAGCACCGGCACGTTGACCCCCGCGCTCGGGCTGATGGTGGCCAGGCCCAGCACGTTCACGGTCGGCCCGTATTGCTGCTTGATCCAGTTACGCACCGGCGCACCGAACGCGACCATCGGCAGTGCCGCGCCGCTGGCGTTCTGGCTGACCTGCTTGACCATCGTGGTCTGGTAATCCTTGAAGTAGCCGTAGACGCCTTCCAGGGTGCTGCCGGCGCTGGCCGGTGCGGCGATTGGCGCGATGTCGACGATGGTCTGATAGGCCGGTGTCTTGTCCGCCGGGATTCCGTTGTCGGTCAGCAGCGCGGCCCAGCGGTCGGTGGTATTCGAACGCAGATAATCCTGCGCCTGGGTCAGCGAGTAATCCGGCGGGAAGTGCAGCAGCTCGACGCTTTTGCGGTTTTCCAGCGCCATGCCCAGCGGCAGGAACAGATACCAGCTGTAGGCCCACTTGCCATCGGCATTGAGCTTGCTGGCGCCGTTGTAGGCCAGGTCACCGGCATCCAGCAGCGCTTTCAGCGGTTTGTCATAGCCCTTGGGCACGCCGCTGATTTCGGTGTAGAGCTGACCGTTGTCAGTCTTCACCCGAACCTTGGCGCTGGTATAGCCATCGCGTTGTACGCTTTGAGTCAGGTAGTGCTCGACGGTCTGCTCCAGCGTCCAGTTGCGAAAGCAGATCACGTTGCAGTTGTTGGGATAAGCGAAGAGGCGGGTGACGCGTTCGGTGCTGCCCAGTTTCAGATCGACATCGGCGTGGGCCGCTGCGCTCAGGGTGAGCGCAGCAAGGGTGAGTCCTGCGAGTTTGAACATGCTCAGATCCTTTTCAGCGTGGGTTCCCCGTTGTTGGGGCTGCTCATATTGGATCAGCCGTGTGGCGCAGAAAAGCCGTCCATCAGAGTTTTTTCAGTACCATCGCAGGACTCGCCGTCAGGCCGGAAAATGCAGGGCGTTGGTCAGGTCTCCCATGGGCTTCTGGCCCCGCGCGGTCATGGCGTCATCGCGCTGCTTGAGGCCGTCAAGTTTCTCCAGCTGGAACACCCGGGTGATCAGGCGCAGGATCGAGGCGGTGTCGTAGACCGTGTGGTCCACCGTGCCCTTGCGGGCAAACGGCGACACCACCAGCGCCGGCACGCGCGAGCCCGGTCCCCAGCGATCGCCCTTGGGCGGCGCGACGTGATCCCACCAGCCGCCGTTCTCATCGACGGTGACGATGACCACCATGTTTTTCCACTGTGGACTCTCGCGCAGCACCTTCAGCGCACGGACGATATGGCGATCACCGGAGGCCACGTCGGCGTAACCGGCGTGCATGTTCAAGTTGCCCTGAGGCTTGTAGAACGTGACGGCTGGCAGCTTGCCGGCCTCGGCATCGGCGAAGAATCTGTTGCTGCTCGACTCGTCCCCGAGGCCCGCGTCGCGCAGGCGTTTGTTGCGCTCTTCGGGATGCTCCGGCCCTTGTTGCTGGAAGTAGTTGAACGGCTGGTGGTGATACTGGAAGTTGGGGATCTTCGGGATGCCGCCGGAATCCTTGTACTGATCCAGCGTCGCCTGCCAGGCACCGGCGTACCAGGCCCAGTCGATGTTCTTTTTCGACAGCTTGTCGCCGATGTGTTCGTGAGTTTGCGGCACCAGCACATTCGGCAGATCGGCTTTGGAGTACGCCGGGCGCTCGGGATCGCGAATCCAGGTCGGCCAGTAGGGCGGCGCGAGGGTGTTCACGCCGAACCCGTCCGGGGTCAACACGCTCGGGCCGAACTGCGGCGGGCCGCTCATGGCGCTGGCCGGCGATTGCTCCAGCGGCTTGAGGCGAGGGTCGGCCGGATCGTCGCTTTGCAGGGCGGCAATCTGACTCTTGGCGACCGAGGTGGCCGCGTTCGGGTAGTACGGCGCAGTGGCGCTGATCAGGTATTGATGGTTGAGGAACGAGCCACCGAAGGCACCCTGGAAGAAGTTGTCGCAGAGTACGAATTCCCGGGCCACGTCCCACAAACGCAATGAGTAACGGCTTTGGGCGTAGTGGCCCATGGTCAGGCCGCCGGAGTCGGCCCAGGCGACAAAACAGTCGTTCTTGCCGCCATTGATCTGCATCTGGTTCTGATAGAACACATGCCACAAATCGCGGGTCACCAGACCGAACGGCAAATCTTCAGCGTTCGGGCCTTTGAGGGCGAAAGGTGCGTTGGGCAGGTTTTCCTGAAACTGGACACCGCTGGGATAGGTCACGCCATCGAGGGTCTGCGGGCCGACCTGCAACACACCGCCCCAGGCGGGCGGTAGGGTTTGCAGCAGACTGCCGTCGCGGTCGCGCTGCTGATAGTCGCCCGGCTTGAGCGCGGACAACGGCTTCTCGACACCGGGGAAGTCACCGAACAGGTTGTTGAAACTGCGGTTCTCGGCGTAGATCACCACCACGGTTTTCACCTGGTCATGCAGCGCCTTGTCCAGTTCCGCCGGGGTCAGCGGACGCTCGCCCGGTTTGCCCGGCTCATCACCCGACTTGGCGCAGGCCCCCAGCGTCGCGCCGACGCCGAGTACCGCAACACCGCCGAGAAAGCGCCGGCGGCTGGTATCGGTGGGATTGTCGGAGTCAGGCGTGGGGAGGTCGGTGCCGTTCGTTTCGTCGCTCATGTCTCAGCCCGCTTTGCTTAATTGTTTCAGTATGTTTCCGGCGGACGCTAGCAAGGGAATGTGACGGTTGGGTGACGATTCGAGGTGCAGGCTGAAACAAATGTGGGAGTGGGCTTGCTCGAGAAGGGGGGGCAGTCAATAGCGCGTCGACTGATCCACCGTCTTCGTGAGCAAGTCCACTCCCACAGACGAACGATGTTGTTCGCAATGCCGGGTTTACGGCATCACTGGCGGCACATACGCCAATGTCGTCCCCAGCGCCCACAGCAACAGCAGCACCAGCGGCGTGTGGACCAGCAGTTGCACGAACGAGAAGCCGATCAGATCCCGCGCCTTGAGTCCCAGCACGCCCAGCAGCGGCAGCATGTAGAACGGGTTGATCAGGTTCGGCAGGGCTTCGGCGGCGTTGTAGATCTGCACGGCCCAGCCCAGGTGGTACTTGAGATCGTTGGCGACCTGCATCACGTAAGGCGCTTCGATGATCCACTTGCCGCCGCCGGACGGAATGAAGAAGCCGAGGATCGCCGAGTACACGCCCATCAGCAGCGCATAGGTGTCGTGGGAGGCGATGCTGACGAAGAAGGTCGAGATGTGATGGGCGAGGGTCTGGGCGTCGGCGCCTTTGACCGTGGTCATCAGGGCGGCGATCGAGCCGTACAGCGGAAACTGGATCAACACCCCGGTGGTGGTCGGCACCGCGCGGGCCACCGCGTCGAGGAAGCTGCGCGGACGCCAGTGCAGCAGCGCGCCGGTCATGATGAACAGGAAGTTGTAGGTGTTGAGCCCGGAAATCGCGGTGATCGCCGGTTTGGTCGAGAACTCGTGGAACAGCCAGCCAGCGGCCAGCAGTACCAGCACGATAATCAGCAGCGGGCTGTGTTCCAGCCACTCGCCGGGGCGGGTGCGGGGTTGCAGCGGCGGCAGGTTGAAGCTCGGGTCGACGCCGCAGGCCTTGGCATCACGCGCCGAATTCGGACCGGGCGCGGTGGCGTAGGCGATGATCAGCGAGATCACGATCAGCGCCAGCAGCATCACTCCCGATTGCCAGAGGAAGATGGTCTGGGTGAACGGAATCACGCCGGTGATCGACAGGATCGACGGCGGCAGGCTGGCGGGGTTGGCCTGCAATTGCGCGGCCGACGACGACAGGCCCAGCGCCCATACCGCGCCAAGCCCCAGGTAAGCGGCGGCACCGGCGGCGCGGTAGTCCATTTTCAGATCGGTGCGGCGGGCGAGGGCGCGCACCAGCAAGCCACCGAACACCAGCGACAGACCCCAGTTCAGCAGCGACGCGACCATCGAAATCAGTGCGACCCAGGCTACGGCGGAACGGCCGTTTTTCGGGATCCGCGCCAGGCGGTCGATGAGCTTCACGGCCGGTGGCGAACTGGCGACCACGTAGCCACCGATCACCACGAAGGCCATCTGCATGGTGAACGGTATCAGGCTCCAGAACCCGTCACCGAAGGCCATGGCGGCATCGGTCGGTTTGGCGCCCATCGCCAGGGTGGCGAGCGCGACGATAATCACCGCCAGTGCGGCGAACACCCAGGAGTCGGGGAACCAGCGTTCGGCAAAATTTGAACAGCGCAAGGCAAAGCGCGCAGAGCGGCTATCTTCGATATCAACGGCCACGGGAGTACCTCGGATTTTATGTTTTATTGTGGTCCGCAAGATTGCCCAGGCCCCTGTGGGAGAGGGCTCTGCGGTGGTGTCTGCGGACAGGCGCCCACAGTAAATCAAGCGCCGGTATTTTGTGAGCGGGTTTTGCAAAAACCGGGACCATGGTCTAACGGGTTGTCCCTCGGCGCATTTGCGTAGACCATGGGCGCCTTGGTTTTTGCCTGTGCCAGAGTTCTTTGCCATGACTGCCCACTCCGTTGCCCGACCGGCGCCATTCAGCCGTTCCGACTACAAGACCCTCGGCCTTGCGGCCCTTGGCGGGGCGCTGGAGATTTACGATTTCATCATTTTCGTATTCTTCGCCCTGACCCTCAGCCAATTGTTCTTCCCGCCGGAAATGCCCGAGTGGCTGCGTCTGCTGCAAAGTTTCGGGATTTTCGTCACCGGTTATCTGGCGCGGCCCCTGGGCGGGATTCTGATGGCGCATTTCGCCGATCGCCTGGGCCGTAAAAAGGTATTCAGCCTGAGCATCCTGATGATGGCGCTGCCGTGCCTGCTGATCGGGATCATGCCGACTTATGCGCAGATCGGTTATTTCGCGCCCTTGCTGCTGTTGGCCCTGCGCATCCTGCAAGGCGCAGCGGTAGGCGGCGAAGTGCCGAGCGCCTGGGTGTTCGTCGCCGAGCATGCGCCAGCCGGGCATCGGGGCTACGCCCTGGGCTTTTTGCAGGCCGGGCTGACGTTCGGTTATCTGATCGGCGCCCTGACCGCGACGTTCCTGGCGCAGATGTTCACGCCGGCGGAAATTCTCGATTACGCCTGGCGCTACCCGTTCCTGCTCGGCGGTGTGTTCGGCGTGATCGGCGTCTGGCTGCGCCGCTGGCTGAGTGAAACCCCGGTGTTTCTGGCGATGGAAGCGCAGCGCGAGGCGCGGGTCGAACTGCCACTGCGCACGGTATTGCGCGAGCATCGACTGGCGATGTTGCCGGCCGTGTTGCTGACCTGCGTATTGACCTCGGCCGTGGTGGTGTTCGTGGTCATCACTCCGACCGTGATGCAGAAAACCTTCGGCATGACCGCCAGCCATACGTTTGCCCTCAGCGCATTGGGCATCGTGTTTCTGAACATCGGCTGCGTGATTGCCGGTCTGCTGGTCGACCGCATCGGGGCGTGGCGTACGGTCATGCTGTATAGCCTGCTGCTGCCGCTGGGGATCGGTGTGCTTTACGCCTGTCTGATGGCCGGTGCCGGATGGATCGGCCTGGCCTATGCCGTCGCCGGACTTGGCTGCGGTGTGGTCGGTGCGGTGCCCTCGGTGATGGTCGGTCTGTTTCCGGCGCGGATTCGCGTATCCGGCATTTCCTTCACCTACAACATTGCCTACGCCGCGTGGGCGAGTATCACACCGCTGCTGCTGATCGGTCTGATGCCGTGGAGTCCATGGATCTGCGTGATCTTCTGTGCCGCGATGGGCGCAGTGGGGATCTTCAGCGCGGCGTATTTCGGCGCGCGGATGCCGCGCCAGGGGCAGTGTCAGGTGGCCGGAACCGCCTGACACTGTGCGGCCCGACTATTTTTGTAGGACAGGCTGCGCGCGCTCTTCAGAAAAGATTTTCAAGGCCGATGGTTAGGAGACATACCGCTCTCTACCTGGTCCATCGGTGCTCTCCCATGTTCAATAAACGCCTGAAGCAAGAGCTGGCGGCTCTTCGTGAAGAACTCTCCAGCCTTCTGCAAGTGAAGGAAAGTCTGGAAAGCGAGATGCTGGTGCTGACGCTGGAGCCGGACGGGCGGATTCAGTCGGTCAATCAGAATTTTCTTACCGAAATGCTCTACAAGAGCCACGACCTGATCGGCCGCGCCATCGAAGACATCGTGCCGGCCCACGTGAAGTCCGACGAGTTTCACCACCGCTTCCGCGCGGCCCTGAGCCGTGGCGAGCACTTTGCCGGCGCCGTGCGCCTTTCCCGTGGCAATGGCGAGGAAGCGTGGCTGCGCTCGATCGTGCAACCCGTGCGCTCCTCGGACGGGCGGATCAGGCATTTCTCGATTTTCTCCAGCGACCTGACGCGGACCATCGAAGCCTCCCGTGAGCACGAAAACCTGATCGGCGCGCTGGTGCGTTCCACCGCCGTGATCGAGTTCGACCTCAACGGCAACGTGCTGAACGCCAACGAGCGCTTTCTCAGCGGCATGGGCTACAGCCTGGCGCAGATCAAGGGCAAGCATCACCGCATGTTCTGCCTGCCGGAAGAGTCGGGCAGCGCCGAATACCAGAACTTCTGGCGTCGTTTGAACAACGGCGAGTTTGTCGCCGATCGTTTCAAGCGGGTCGACAGCCATGGTCGGGTGGTCTGGCTGGAGGCGTCTTACAACCCGGTGCTCGACGCCAACGAAAAACTCTACAAGGTGGTGAAGTTCGCCACGGTGATCACCGATCAGGTGAACCGCGAACAAGCGGTTGCCGAGGCGGCCAGCATCGCCTACAGCACCTCGCAGCAGACCGACAGCACCGCGCAGCGCGGTACGACCGTCGTGACCGAAGCGGTCAATGTGATGCGCGACCTGTCGCGTCATATGCAGAGTGCGGGTGAAGGCATCGAGGCGCTGAACGAGCAGTCGCTGGTGATCGGCACCATCGTCAAGACGATCAGCGGCATCGCTGAACAGACCAACCTGCTGGCGCTCAACGCAGCGATTGAGGCGGCCCGTGCCGGCGAGCAGGGTCGGGGCTTTGCGGTGGTGGCTGACGAAGTGCGGCAACTGGCGTCGCGCACCAGCCAGGCCACCGACGAGATTGTCGGCGTGGTGCGGCAGAACCAGGAAATGGCGCGCAACGCCGTGGCCCTGATGACCGACGGCAAGCTCCAGGCCGAGCAGGGGCTGGCGCTGGCGGCGGAGGCGGGCACGGTGATCGTCGAGATCCAGGACGGCGCGCAGAAAGTGGTGAATGCCGTAGGGCAGTTCGCCAATCAACTGACGACCTGATCGGCGGTAAATCCGTGGGAGCAATCGTGCTCCCATGGTTTGTGCAGGCAGTTCTTTCTTCTGCCTGCCGCTACAATCGGCTCTTTTTCCTGGAGCAGATTTTCATGAGCGCTTCTCACCGCCGCCCGGTGCCCTTGAACAAAGCCTACCGGTTGCTCAATCACGGCCCGACCGTGTTGGTCAGCGCCGCCCATGACCGTCAGCGCAACATCATGGCGGCAGCCTGGGCCATGCCGCTGGACTTCGAACCGCCGAAAGTCGCGGTGGTGCTCGACAAGTCGACCTGGACACGGCAATTGCTTGAAGCCTGCGGCACCTTCGTCCTCAACGTGCCTTGCGTGGCCCAGGCCGATATTGCACAGACCGTCGGCACGACCTCGGGCCTAGAGATCAATCGCGATCAGGGCCGCGACAAGTTTCAGGCCTATGGCTTGCAGACCTTTGCCGGCGAACAGGTCGACGCGCCGATGCTCGAAGGCTGCGTGGCGTGGCTCGAATGTCGGCTGCTGCCGGAACCGTACAACCATCAGCAATACGACCTGTTCCTCGCCGAAGTCATCGCGGCGCAGGCTGATGAGCGGGTGTTCAGCGACGGACGCTGGCATTTCGAAGGGCACGATGCGTTGCGTACGCTGCATCACGTCGCGGGCGGGCACTTTCTGACGATTGGTGATCCGGTGGATGGCAAGGCGCTATAAACCGCTCTGGAGGCCGCATTGGGCCAGAAGGTTGCCCGTGGCAACGCCGCATGCAGTCTGCCAACACCTCGATTGTCAGTTGGGCGCCGAATGAGACGACCGGGGCCTGAGGGAGCGTGCAGGTGTTTTTTGGGGGGCTGCAGGCCCCCTCCGAACTCTTTCTCAGTCTCGCAGCAAGTAGCGTGGCTGTCTTCGGATCAGATTGGTTTTACCGGTTTGATCAGGCTTTCCGCAGGAATTCCGAACAGGTCATGAAGCTTCCAGATCATGGGGAGCGTCAATGCCCGCTTGCCGTTCAGGACTTCATAGACGCGATTCGTGCGGCCGATTGCTGGCACGAGATCGGCTGCCGACAGACCAGACTGCTCCATTCGAAACCTTATGGCATCGATCGGGTTCGGCAAGTCGAGAGGAAACTGCTTGGCTTCGTAGGCCTCGATAAGCGTGATCATGATGTCGAAGTAGTCACCTTCTGGAGTGCCAGGTTCAGGCTCATTTTCAAACAGCGGGGATATGTCCCTGAGTGCGGCGCGGTAGTCTTCTTCGGTATGAATCGGACGTATGTTCATGGGTTACTCCATTTCGACGGTATCAGCGTCGACTGCATCGTACTGCTTGTGAGTACCGATAAATTTTATGTAAACAGCCCCGAAGCGGTAGGCCACTGCGGCGATCAGGCGAAAGTCATTGCCCTTGATGTTGAATACGACCCTGCGGCTCTTCAAGATGCTGGCCGAAGCGAAATGGGCCTTTATGTCAGCAGGTGTTGTCCAGTTCGCTTTTCTGGCCTCGTCTATCCAGGCCAGCAATGGTTGCTCTGTCTCGGGATATCGCTCCCAAAAAACTTTTAGCTGATTGATGGCGATGATTCGCATGGCGTGATCCTAGTCCCGCTATGGGACTGATGCAAGTCTATGGAAGCGCAATGGTTGTACGGTTTGAGCGCTGGTTCGATGTCGGCGCTTTCGCAAATGGCAACAGGTTAAAAGCCCAATCTGATGGCGCTGAGCAGATAGCAAATCTACCTTCTGCGGTTTTTTTCCGGGGTAGGAATAAGCAACGCAGTACGACTGAACTGGATCTGTCGGCATCAAAAAAGGCCTACCTCGCAGTAAGCCTTTTCCGTTTGCCATGTACGCCTCAATCCCCCAACGCTTCCCCCTCACGCCGTGGATCCGCGCCACCGGCCAGTGTCGTTTTGCCCTGGGCATCCTTGATCCGCACGATGGCCTGGGTGCCGCTGGTCATGTCGATTTCGTTCACCGTATGGCCTTTGTCCTTCAGGGCCTGGATCAGGGCCGGGCTGAACTGGCCTTGTTCCAGTTCGGTCGGGCCGTTGCGGCTGCCGAAGTTGGGCAGGCTGATGGCGCTTTGCGGGTCGAGGTTCCAGTCGAGCAGGCCGATGGTGGATTTTGCGACGTACTCGATGATCTGCGAACCGCCGGGTGAACCGACAGTGGCGACGAACTCACCGCTGTTGCGATCAAAGATCAAGGTCGGTGCCATCGATGAGCGCGGGCGCTTGCCGGGTTCGACGCGGTTGGCGACTTTCTGTCCGTTTTCTTCGGGTATGAACGAAAAGTCGGTCATCTGGTTGTTCAGCAGGAAGCCCTGAACCATCAGGTGAGAGCCGAACGCTGCCTCGATGGTCGTGGTCATCGACACCGCGCCGCCAAAGTCATCCACCGCCACCACTTGCGAGGTGGAGATGCGCAGCGGCGAGCGATCCGGCGCGTAGGCGACCTGAACGCCCGGTGGCGTGCCGGGTCTGGCGCTGCCCATGCTGCGTTCGCCGATCAGGCTGGCGCGGCTGGCCAGATAACCGGGATCGACCAGGCCTTTGACCGGCACGGGTACGAAGTCGGTATCGGCCACGTATTGCGCGCGGTCGGCGTAGGCCAGGCGCTCGGCCTCGGCGATCAGGTGTACCGCTTCGGGCGCCGGTTCGAGGCCGGCGGGCTTATCGGTTTTCACGGGTTTGAGCGGTGCCAGTGCCAGGCGCGGGTCGCGGGCTTCCAGCGCCTGCAGGGTGCCGAGAATCTGCGCCACGGCGATCCCGCCCGAGGACGGCGGCGGCATGCCACACACCTGCCAGCGCTTGTAGTCGGTACACAGCGGCGCGCGCTCCTTGGCCCGATAGTGCTGGAGATCGCTCAGCGACAGGCTGCCAGGATTGGCGTGGCCCTGGACCTTGGCGACGATCTCTTCGGCAATCGGGCCTTTGTACAAGGCGTCGGCGCCTTCGTTGGCAATCCGTTTGAGCACGGCGGCCAGGGCCGGGTTCTGCAAGCGGGTGCCGACGGCTTTGACGCTGCCGTCGCTGTTGAGGAAGTACCTGGCCATGTCCGGCGAGCGGCGTATCACCGGGTCGGACGCGAGCAATGAATGCAGGCGAGGGGAAATGGCGAACCCCTGTTCCGCCAGTTTGATCGCCGGTGTGAACAGGCTGGCCCAGGGCAGGCGGCCCTGTTGTTTATGCGCCAGTTCCAGTGCCCGCAACACCCCCGGCGTGCCGACCGAGCGTCCGCCGATCTGCGCCTCAGGGAACGGCATCGGTTTGCCATCAGCTTGCAGGAACAGCTTTTCGCTAGCCCCGGCCGGCGCGGTTTCGCGACCGTCGAAGGTGCGCACCTGTTTACCGTCCCACAGCACAATCATCGCGCCGCCGCCGATCCCGGAGGATTGCGGTTCGACCAGGGTCAGCACCGCCTGCATCGCAATGGCGGCATCGATGGCCGAGCCACCCTGGCGCAGCATCTCGCGCCCGGCTTCGGCGGCCAGCGGATTCGCGGCGGCGGCCATGTGCTGGCTGGCGTGACGGGTTTGCAGGTCGGTGCGGTAACCGGAGGCGGCTTCCGGTGCCAGTGGCAGCGTGGAGGAGGGCGGAGCGTTACAGGCGGCGAGGGTCAGGGCGCTGACGATCAGGGTCAGGGCCGGCAGGCGAAAGCGGTTCAAGGATAGGGCTGGAAACACGCGGGACTCTCCATCCGTGGGATAAAAGTCTGAGGGACTTTATCGGCCGACCGGGCAGGACGCAAACCGCCGGGTACTTTCTCCTTCATGCCCTGGCGGATTTTCTGTAGGGTCAGGGGCAAACGTGAAGCCGGAAAAACCAACAAGAGGCCGCCATGGATAACGCGTTTCCGACACAGCCCAGTTACCGTCATCAGCGCGAGCGGTTTCTTGCCGCCGCGAGCGTTGCGGGTGCCAGCCTTTCCTCCTACGCGCATCCGCTCAAGGGGCCGTTTGGCGAGCCGTTGAGTAGCGAAGTCGCGGTGTTAGGCAATCCCCTGGCCAGGCGGCGTCTGGTGGCGCTCAGCGGCACCCATGGCGTGGAGGGGTATTACGGCTCCGAATGCCAGATCGACTGGCTGAAACAGTTCACGCCCGACAGGCTGCCCGAGGATGTCGCGGTGGTGATGATTCACCTGATCAACCCGTGGGGCACTGCGTGGCTGCGGCGGGTCAACGAAGACAACATTGACCTCAACCGCAATCATCTGGATTTCAGCCACACGTTGCCCGACAACCGGGCCTACGCCGCGCTGCATGAGATCTACGCGTGCAGCCAACTGCGCGGGCCGCAGCGACAGCGCGCCGATGCGTTGCTCGATGCGCAGATCGCCGAACATGGCTGGCCGGCGGTGATGTCGATTGTCGAGGGCGGTCAGCACAGTCATCCCGACGGATTGTTTTACGGTGGGCTGGAACCGAGCTGGTCGAACCGCACGTTGCAGCGGATCGTCCAGCAGCACTTGGCCGGCGCTGAAACCGTGATGTGTTTCGATCTGCATACCGGGGCGGGCGAATACGGCCACCCGATGCTGCTGACCATCACCGAGGCACCTTATCCGGCGCTGGCGCAGGCCCAGTCGATATACGGCCCATGGCTGTATACCTTGCACACGGGGGCCGCGACCGTGAGCGAAACCGGCGTCGCGGCGACGGCCACCGGCTACACCTCCCAGGCGTTGCTCAATGCATTGCCGGGTGTGCGCTTGATGCCGTTCGTGATCGAGTGCGGAACCTATCCCGGTGCCGAGGTGCATCGGCATCTGCGCGATGATCATTGGCTGCACTTGCATGGCGATCCGCTGAGTGCGGCGGGGCACGAGATCAAACTGAATCTGCTGGAGCAGTTCTATCCGGCCGATCCGGACTGGCGCGCGATGGTCGGTCTGCGTACCCGGCAGATCTGGTCCAAGGGACTGGCTGCATTGGCCGGGTGAAACAGCGATGGCCGGCCGGTGACGGTCGGCACTTTTCTCGGGGCATAAAAAAACGGCCTACCTTTCGGTAAGCCGTTTTTAGTACTTGGTGGCTACACAGGGACTTGAACCCCGGACCCCAGCATTATGAATGCTATGCTCTAACCAACTGAGCTATGTAGCCAAGTGGCGCGCATTATTCACCCGTAATGCAGATGCGTCAAGCGCGAATTCAAAATATTTCTTCTTATTTTCAACCGCTTAACCTCCCGCACCGAAAAACGGGGCGGGGAGGGGCCTCAACGCAGCTGAAATCTCCCGGTATTGGCACTCAAGGCATGACTGCCCTGGCTCAGGGTGTCGGCCGCCAGGTTCACCGCCCGGGCACCTTCGAGCAAACGCACGGCGGCCTGATCGACCTGCTGGATATTGCCGCTGACCTCATCGGCGGTACTCGCCTGTTCTTCAACAGCGGTGGCGATTTGCGCAAGAGTATCGGTGACGCTCTGCACGGCGCTGGCGATCTCTCCCAGGCGTTCGCCCAGGCCGGTGACGGCCTCGGCGTCCGATTGCGCCTGGCCGCAGGCCGCTTCCATCAGGCTCACGGCCTCGTTGACTGTCGCGCGCAGGCTGTCGACGGTGCCGGCGATCTGCGCGGTGGAGGACTGAGTGCGTTGCGACAGGCTGCGCACCTCGTCGGCCACCACCGCGAAACCCCGTCCCTGCTCACCGGCGCGGGCGGCCTCGATGGCGGCGTTGAGCGCCAGCAGGTTGGTTTGTTCGGCGACGCCGCGAATGGTGTCGACCACCAGTTGAATCTGCTGCCCTTGCTCGCTGACCCGGCCCAGCGCCGCTGCGGTGTCGTTGAGGCGCTGATTGAGCTGCTGAATGCTCGCGGTAGTGCGCTGGCTGTCGCGGCTGCTGTCAGCGGCGATGCGTCGGGTGTGCTGGGCGCTACCGGAGGCCTGTTCGCAGCTCTGCGCGACGCCCTGGGAAGTCGCCGCCAGTTGCGTGGCAGCGGCCGCGATCTGGCTGATCTGCGATTGCTGCGCCTCGACCTCGCTCAGCGCGCCGCTGGAGTGATCGTTGAGGCTGCGTACCGCGTTGCTCAGTTGCGAGGTTTCATGATCGACCCCCAACAGGCTGGTGCGCAGTTGCACCACGGCGACGTTCAGCGCGGTGCTGATCGACGCCAGTTCATCGCGGCCCACCACCGGCACTTGCAGGCTCAGGTTGCCGTCACGCAGGGCTTCGGCGAGCACCGTGATGCCGCTGGCGCTGCGGCGGATCGAGGCTTGCAGGCAGATGAACAAGTACAGCGCCGCCAGCAGCAGGCAACCGAAGATCACCGCGACGACGATGAACTGACGGATCGCCGAGTTGTGATTGTCATTCAGGCGTTGATCCAGCGACACCAAGGACTGCTGGCGCAGCGTGGCCAGATTGCCCAGCAGGCTGTCGAGGCTGCGCTCGAAGTCTTCCGGCTTGAGATTGATGCTGCCGCCGAACACCCCGTCATCCAGCACTTTCAAGCCGGCATCGAGCTGCTTGAGGCTGTCGTGGTATTGCCCGGCCCAGCCTTGCAGGGCGCTGGGCAGGCGCGCTTCGAGCAGGCCGGCCGTTTTGACAAGCTGCTCGCGGGCATCGCCGATGCGGCTGCGCAGATCACGCAGTTGCAGGCGACTTTGCAGGGTGAACTGGCCGGACACCACGGAGGCCTGACCGACCGCTGCCAGACGCCCGACCCGCTCGATCAGGTCCGGCGCGTGCTGGGTGGAAATCTGCGTCAGCAGGTAGGTGTCGAGCCAAGGCGCGAGGATCAGGCGATTGTCCATGGCGATCTGCTCGCGTAACGCTTGCAGCGCGCTGAGGGCGTTGGTGAAGCGGTCATAACCGTCCGGCCACCAGCCGACGCTGCTCAGGCTTTTCGAGTCCAGACCGTTGAGCGCGGTTTGCAGGGCCTGATAGCGGCTCAGGGTTTCATCTTCCGCACCTTCGGCTTTCAACGCCGTGCCCAAGTCCACTGTCGCTTGGGTGACGGCCGGTTGTACCGCATCGAATGCGGCCATCGCGGCGAGCGTCGCCGGTGTCGGTTGACGGTTGGTTTCCGTGGCTCGCCAGCGGGCGGCGCGGTCACGTTGGGCGGCGAGCAGGTTGTCCAGCGCATCCAGGGCGAGCAATTGGCGCACGCCCGCACGCTCCCCGGAAATCAGATTGAGTTTGTCGCGATAATCCTGACCGATCATCAACAGACTGCCGGCCAGGGGCAGGATGAACAGCAGAAACAACAACTGGAATTTACGCGCGAAGCCAAACCGCCCCAGCAATTTGATCCCCGGTGATAAAAAAGCCTGCATGCCCCATGACTCCTCTGGACACCCACGCACCATCGGCGTGCATCGCGGTCGTTGCGACCTTGATCAGTGCCCTGCTAAAAGGCCTCGAAAGTTCACTCTCGCCCGCTCTGTGGGCCGGCTCTGTAGCGAAACTTCCCATTCTCGATCCCCTTTGTAAGGGGCCGCGTTCAAGCGGAGAAACAAGGCAAGATTCAGACCATGGCTTTGCGCTATCACTGCTTTGGCGATGAACAACTCGTTCGTTAGCTGGCTAAGGGGATGGCGCGGTCGCACCGAAAAATGGCACATTGACGCACCTGCCTGTGTGCACCCATCTGCTGTTCGGAAATCCCCATGGCTATCAGCAACGCTCAGACCGCCGCCAGCGTGGCGTCCGCTCCTTCACAAAGCAGCCCGTTGGTGATGCGTATCATCGGCGCGGTGGCGCTGGCGCATTTGATCAATGACTTGATTCAATCGGTGCTGCCGTCGATCTATCCGATGCTCAAGGCCAACTACGGGCTGAGTTTCACCCAGGTCGGCCTGATCACCTTGACCTTCCAGTTGACTGCTTCGCTGTTGCAGCCGTGGGTCGGCTATCACACGGATCGCCATCCGAAAGCATGGCTGTTGCCGGCCGGCTCGGTGTGTACGCTGATCGGCATCCTGATGATGTCGGTGGTCGGCAGCTTCCCGATGATTCTGCTGGCGGCGGCGTTGATCGGTATCGGCTCTTCGACCTTCCACCCGGAGGCCTCGCGCGTGGCGCGACTGGCGTCGGGCGGGCGTTTCGGTCTGGCGCAATCGACGTTCCAGGTCGGTGGCAACGCGGGCTCGGCATTCGGCCCGTTGCTGGCGGCGGCGATCATCATTCCGTTCGGACAGGGACACGTGGCCTGGTTTGGATTGTTCGCGGTGTTTGCGTTGTTCGTGCTGTACCGCATCAGCCGTTGGTACGCCAATCACCTGAACCTGTTCAAGCTCAAGCAAGGCCAGGCGGCGACCCACGGCTTATCGAAGGGCAGGGTGGTCAGTGCGCTGGTGGTGCTGGGGCTGCTGGTGTTTTCCAAGTATTTCTACATGGCCAGCCTGACCAGTTACTTTACTTTTTACCTGATCGAGAAGTTCGATCTGTCGGTGGCCAGTTCGCAACTGCACCTGTTCCTGTTCCTCGGAGCGGTGGCGGCGGGGACGTTCTTTGGCGGGCCGATCGGCGACAAGATCGGGCGTAAGGCGGTGATCTGGTTCTCGATCCTCGGCGTGGCACCGTTCACCCTGTTGATGCCTCACGTCGATCTGTTCTGGACCAGCGTGCTGAGCGTGGTGATCGGCTTCATTCTCGCTTCGGCGTTCTCGGCGATCGTGGTGTACGCGCAGGAACTGGTGCCGGGCAACGTCGGGATGATCGCCGGGGTGTTCTTCGGTCTGATGTTCGGCTTCGGCGGGATCGGCGCGGCGCTGCTCGGGCATCTGGCGGATGTTCACGGCATCGAGTACGTGTACTTCCTGTGCTCGTTCCTGCCATTGTTCGGGGTGTTGGCGATCTTCCTGCCACGGACGAAAAAGGCCTGATATCCGGATATTTCGGGCACAAAAAAAGCCGCGTATCAAACGCGGCTTTTTTCTTGGGCGTGAGGCTTATACGTTGAAGCGGAAGTGCATCACGTCGCCGTCTTTCACGATGTAGTCCTTGCCTTCCAGGCGCCATTTACCGGCTTCCTTGGTGCCGGCTTCGCCCTTGTACTGGATGAAGTCGTTGTAGGCGATGACTTCGGCGCGGATGAAGCCTTTTTCGAAGTCGGTGTGGATCACGCCGGCGGCTTGTGGTGCGGTGGCACCGACGCGGACGGTCCAGGCGCGGACTTCTTCGACACCGGCGGTGAAGTAGGTCTGCAGGTGCAGCATTTCGTAACCGGCGCGGATCACGCGGTTCAGGCCAGGCTCTTCCAGGCCCAGGGCCTCAAGGAACATGTCCTTTTCTTCGCCGTCATCGAGCTCGGCGATTTCCGCTTCGATCTTGTTGCAGACCGGAACCACCACAGCGCCTTCTTCTTCGGCGATGGCCTTGACCACGTCCAGGTGCGGGTTGTTCTCGAAACCGTCTTCCGCCACGTTGGCGATGTACATGACCGGTTTGGTGGTCAGCAGGTGGAAGCCCTTGATCACTGCTTTTTCGTCAGTGCTCATGTTCTTCATCAGGCTGCGTGCCGGCTTGCCTTCGGTGAAGTGCGGGATCAGTTGTTCCAGCAGCGCTTTCTGCGCGACGGCGTCCTTGTCACCACCCTTGGCGTTGCGCGCGACTTTCTGCAGTTGCTTCTCGCAGCTGTCGAGGTCTGCGAAGATCAGTTCCAGGTCGATGATCTCGATGTCGCGTTTCGGATCGACGCTGTTGGAAACGTGGATCACGTTCTCGTCTTCGAAGCAGCGCACGACGTGGGCGATGGCGTCGGTTTCGCGGATGTTGGCCAGGAATTTGTTGCCCAGGCCTTCACCTTTCGATGCACCGGCAACGAGGCCTGCGATGTCGACGAACTCCATGGTGGTCGGCAGGATGCGCTTTGGATTGACGATTTCCGCCAGGGCGTTCAGACGCGGATCCGGCATCGGCACGATGCCGCTGTTCGGCTCGATGGTGCAGAAGGGGAAGTTTTCCGCCGCGATACCGGACTTGGTCAGGGCGTTGAACAGGGTGGACTTGCCGACGTTAGGCAGGCCGACGATGCCGCAATTGAATCCCATGGTGTTTCCCCTCGGGTAAGAGTCAGGCCTTCTGGCTGTGCAGGTTTTTCATCGCGCGGTTCCATTCACCGGCGAGGATATCCGGCAGCACGCCGAGGGCAAAGTCGATGCTGGCATCGAGTTTTTCCTGTTCGGCGCGTGGCGCACGACCCAGGACGAAATTTGAAACCATACTGGCGACGCCCGGGTGGCCGATGCCAAGCCGCAGGCGGTGGAACGTATTCTGATTGCCCAGTTGCGCAATGATGTCGCGCAACCCGTTGTGACCGCCATGGCCGCCGCCCTGCTTGAGCTTGGCGACGCCCGGAGGCAGATCGAGTTCGTCGTGTGCCACCAGGATTTCTTCAGGCGTGATGCGGAAGAACCCGGCGAGTGCCGCCACGGCCTGGCCGCTGCGGTTCATGTAGGTGGTGGGAATCAGCAGACGAACATCCTGACCCTGATGCGAATAGCGCCCGGTCAGGCCGAAATACTTGCGATCGGCCACAAGGCTGATGCCTTGTTTATCGGCGATGCGCTCAACAAAAAGGGCCCCTGCGTTATGCCGGGTCTGTTCGTATTCGGCGCCTGGATTACCCAGGCCAACGATCAGTTTGATGGCAGTCACGATAGGGGCCCTTCCTTGGAGTGGTGGATAACATCGCCGCGATCAGGGACAGCGGCGAAAGTGGACGAAAAATGCTCATTTACCATGGATGTAAACTCCGCGTTCTCGCCCGCTTTCTCGCTACGCTCTAGTCCGCGATGTTTCCGCTCACTCCGGCGAACAGAGTGAAATTACTCTGCTGCGCCTTCTGCAGCTTCTGGAGCAACACGTGGAGCGTGGACGTTGGCAACAGCCTTGTCATCGCCGTGTGCCAGAGCAACGAACTCAACACCTTTAGGAGCCTTGAGGTCCGACAGGTGAATGATGGTGCCGATTTCAGCTTTAGCCAGGTCGACTTCGATGAACTCAGGCAGGTCTTTCGCTTCGCAGGAAACTTCGATTTCAGCAACAACGTGCGAGATCTCGCCGCCTTTCTTGACCGGAGCGTCTTCGTTGATGAAGTGAACCGGTACTTTAGCGGTCAGTTTCTGGCCAGCAACAACGCGCACGAAGTCAGCGTGCATGATGAATTGCTTGGCTGGGTGACGCTGCATCGCTTTAACAACGACGTTTTGCTTTTTGCCGTCGATGTTCAGCTCGATCACGTGGCTGTAGGCAGCTTCGTTTTCGAACAGCTTGGCGATTTCCTTGGCCAGGATGGTCACGGATTCAGCAGGCTTGTCACCACCGTATACAACGGCCGGGATGTTCAGAGCGTGACGCAGGCGGCGGCTCGCACCTTTCCCCAGGTCAGTACGCGCTTGAGCGTTCAGGATGAAATCAGTCATTTTGTATCTCCAAAATAGCCATCACCGAGTGGCGTTTGCGACCAGCGCCAAACACGGTATGGCCAAAAAACCCCCCCCCCCGGCTGGGGGGCGGGGGCGGGGCGCTTTTCGTCAACAGGACATTTCGAGAAGGGCAGGGCCCTTAACGGAACATCGCGCTGATCGATTCTTCATTGCTGATGCGGCGAACCGCTTCGGCAACAACCGGTGCGATATCCAGTTGGCGGATACGTGCACAGGCTTGTGCTGCTGCGGACAGCGGGATGGTGTTAGTGACCACCAGCTCGTCCAGCACGGAATTTTCGATATTCTCGATGGCCCGGCCCGACAGCACAGGGTGTGTGCAGTAGGCAAAGACCTTGGCTGCGCCATGCTCTTTCAGGGCCTTGGCCGCGTGGCACAGAGTGCCGGCGGTATCGACCATGTCATCGACGAGAATACAGGTACGCCCTTCGACATCACCGATGATATGCATCACTTCAGAGTGATTGGCTTTCTCACGGCGTTTGTCGATGATCCCGAGATCCACGCCCAGGGATTTGGCAACAGCCCGTGCACGCACGACGCCACCAATGTCCGGGGACACGATCATCAGGTTTTCGAAGCGCTGATCTTCGATGTCATCCACCAGAACCGGGGAGCCGTAGATGTTATCTACCGGAATATCGAAGAAACCCTGAATCTGGTCAGCATGCAGATCAACCGTGAGAACACGGTCGATGCCGACTACGGTGAGCATGTCAGCAACGACTTTCGCGCTGATAGCCACACGTGCGGAACGCGGACGGCGATCCTGACGGGCATAACCAAAATAAGGAATAACAGCAGTGATACGAGTAGCCGAGGAGCGGCGGAAGGCATCAGCCATCACTACCAGTTCCATCAGGTTATCGTTGGTCGGAGCGCAAGTCGGCTGAATAATGAAAACGTCTTTACCGCGAACGTTTTCATTGATCTCGGCAGTAATTTCGCCGTCGGAGAATTTACCGACAGAGATGTCACCGAGAGGGATATGCAGCTGACGTACGACACGCCGAGCCAGATCGGGGTTAGCGTTCCCCGTAAAGACCATCATCTTGGACACGCGCAGTACCTGAAGGCTGAGGGTATACCTGGATGAGTATAGGAAAATGGCAGGGGCGGCTGGATTCGAACCAACGCATGGCAGGATCAAAACCTGCTGCCTTACCGCTTGGCGACGCCCCTGTATCTGTTGCATCAAGTGCCGTGCACTTGGTTCCTTTAGAGCAGACTTTGCAGCTTGCGGTGCAACATTGAAATGTTGCTTCCTTTCGCTACAAACCCTGTAAGGGTCTCTGTCAGAAGGGCCGAGACTTTATCAGCTTCAGCTTTGCTTGGGAAGCCCCCAAACACACAACTTCCAGTTCCGGTGAGTTTTGCTTCGGTAAATTTACCTAACAAATCCAATGCGTTACGTACTTCCGGATAACGCCTTGCTACCACCGGCAAGCAGTCATTTCGACTGTTTCCCTCGGGAACGGGGCGCACTTTAATGGGCGGCGTGTTACGTGTCAACAATGGATCTGAAAAAATTTCTGCCGTACTTACAGAGACTTGCGGCACCAGCACCAGATACCACGGTTCTGCCGGTTCGACCGGGGTCAGTTTCTCGCCGACGCCTTCGGCAAATGCCGCATGCCCACGGACGAAAACCGGAACGTCGGCACCGAGGGTCAGGCCCAGCGTCGCCAGTCGATCCAGATCCCAGCCCAGTTGCCACAGATGATTGAGGCCCAGCAGGGTGGTCGCCGCGTTCGAGCTGCCGCCCCCGATTCCGCCGCCCATGGGCAGCACCTTGTCGATCCAGATGTCGATGCCTTGCGAACAGCCGGATTGTTCCTGGAGTTTTTTCGCCGCACGAACGATCAGGTTGCTGTCGTGGGGTACGCCGTCGAACTCGGTGTGCAGGCAAATCACCCCATCGTCACGGACGGCGAAGGTGATTTCATCGCCGTAATCGACAAACTGAAAAATCGTCTGCAACTCGTGATAGCCGTCTTCGCGACGACCGAGAATGTGCAGCATCAGGTTGAGTTTCGCCGGTGAGGGCAGGGTCAGGCGCGCAGCGGTCATGCTTATTGCCCCAGTTTGCGCGGTTGCCAGGTCTTGATCACCAGCGTCACGTCCAGATCGGTGCCGTGCAGTTTGATCCGCTCGGGCAGCCAGTAGCCGTTCTGTTCGGCATAACCCAGGTATTCGACTTGCCAGCCGTCCTGGTCCAGATTGGCCAGGCGACTGTCGGCATCGAGGGTCAGGCGGCTTTTGCTTTTCGGTGCCGGCAGGCCGCGTACCCACCAGGCCAGGTTCGAGACCGGCAGTTTCCAGCCCAGCTGTTCTTCCAGCAGGACTTCCGGGGACTCGGCGTCATAGCGGCCCTGATTGGCGACTTCCAGCGAGACTTTGCCGGGACGGCCGGTCAGGCGTGCCGCGCCGCGCCCCAGCGGGCCGGACAGGCGAATGTCGTAGTAATCCTGGCGTTGCAGCCAGAACAGCGTGCCGCTGCCGGAGTCTTTCGGGGCGCGGATGCCGATCTTGCCGTCGATCTGCCAGCCGTCCAGGCCAGTCAACTGCTGCTTGTGCGTGTTCCACTGGGCCGGATTGCCGTGGCCTTCGACCGACTCGCGAGCGCCAAAACCCGCGCAACCGGCGAGCAGGGCGATGAAGCTGAAAACAATGACGTGGCGCAAAAACATGAGTTATAGAGTCTCGGATCCGGTCAGGCGCTTGATGGTGCTGCGCAGAATGGTGCTGTCGGGCTGATCCTTGAGGAACTTGCCCCAGATTTGCCGGGCTTCGCGCTGATTGCCCTTGATCCACAGCACTTCGCCCAGGTGTGCGGCGACTTCATGGTCGGGGAAACGCTCCAGGGCCTGGCGCAGATACTTCTCGGCGTCATCGAGGTTGCCCATGCGGAAATTCACCCAGCCGAGGCTGTCGAGGACCGCCGGATCTTCCGGGTTGAGCTGGTGGGCCTGTTCGATCAGTGCCTTGGCTTCGGCGTAGCGGGTGGTGCGGTCGGACAGCGTGTAGCCGAGGGCGTTGAGGGCCATGGCGTTGTCCGGGTCGCGCTTGATGATCAGGCGCAGGTCTTTTTCCATTTGCGCCAGGTCATTGCGTTTTTCAGCCTGCATGGCCCGGGTGTAGAGCAGATTCAGATCGTCCGGGTATTGCTGCAAGGCGGTTTGCAGGGTTTTCCAGGCCTTGTCTTCCTGTTTGTTGGCGGACAGGGTTTCGGCTTCGATCAGATACAGCTGGATCGCGTAGTCCGGCTGCGCATCACGCTCGGCGGCCAGTTTGCTCTGGGCTTCGGCGGTCTTGCCGTTGTTCATCAGAATGTCGGCCTGCCGCAGTTGCGCCGGCAGATAATCGTTGCCGGGGCCGACCTGGGCGTACTCGATGAGCGCGCCCTGCGGGTCATTGCGTTCCTCGGCGATGCGCCCCAGGTTCAGGTGCGCCGAGTCGACATGGCTTTCCCGGGCAATCAGGTCTTCCAGATAGCCCTTGGCCTCGTCCCAGGCCTTGGCTTCCAGGCAAACCAGCGCCAGCGAATAACGCAACTCGTCGTCTTCCGGGTATTGCTGCACCAGGGTAGAGAACTCGACCTTGGCGTCGTCCATCCGGTCCTGTTCCACCAGCATCCGCGCGTAAGTCAGGCGCAGGCGCTTGTCGTCCGGATATTTCCGGATGCTTTTTTGCAGCAGCGGCAGCGCTTCGTCGCCACGGTTCAGCCCTTGCAGCAGGCGGGCGCGCAGCAGGATCGGGGCGATTTCGCCGTCTTCCGGCGGGTTGTCTTCGAGCAGGGTCAGCGCACCTTTGGTGTCGCCATCCTGCTGCATCAGCAGGGCCTTGCCGAAAATCAGCTGATTGTTGTTCGGGTGACGCTGCAACAAACGGTCAAAACTTTTCATCAGACCGTTACGGGTTTCCTGATCGGTGTCGGCCGCCGACAGCGCGAGGAAGTCGAAATGGGTGTCGCCCTTGCCCTGCAGGACTTTCTCCATGTAGACCATCGAGTCGTCATAACGCCCGGCGCGCGCCAGTTGCACGGCAGCGGCACGTTGCGCTTCGAGATCGTCCGGAGCGTTTTTTGCCCAGATCAGCGCGGTATCGAGCGCCGGCTGATCCGCGCCGAGGTACTCGGCAATGCGGAATGCGCGCTCGGAGATGCCCGGATCCTGGGTGTTGATGGCCTGGGTCACGTAGTTGTCCAGGGCAATGTCGAAGCGATTGCGCTGGCCGGCGAGTTCGGCGCTCAACAGGCTGTAGACGGTTTCCTCGCTGAACGAGCTGTAAACCTTGGGCTTTTCAGGCGCGGGGGTGCTGTCTTCAGCCGGCGACGTGCCGTCCGGCGAAACGGGGGCCAAGGCCTGGCAGCCGCTGAGGAAGACAAAAGCGAGGAGCAACGCGGAAGATCTATTCATATAGGAAGAAGGACGACTAACCTGCGGTGCGGATCATCATGACACAAGCCTTCGGCCAAACATAACCGAGTCTCGATTGTGGCCATTATAGGGACCAACGATTGGGACAATAGTCAGCGGTAGTTGTTCTGAATCTTTCGAAGTAGGACAATTGCCGGCTTCACGTCACCATCAGCGACCTTGAATGGCCTTCCTCGCACTCGGTATTAACCACAAGACTGCTTCAGTAGACGTCCGCGAGCGCGTGGCCTTTACCCCTGAGCAGCTGGTTGAGGCCTTGCAGCAGCTCTGCCGACTCACCGACAGCCGCGAAGCTGCGATCCTCTCCACCTGCAATCGCAGTGAACTGTATATAGAACAGGATCACCTGTCGGCGGATATCGTGCTGCGCTGGCTGGCCGAATACCATCAATTGAGCCTCGAAGAGCTGCGCGCGAGCGCATATGTCCATGAGGATGATGCGGCAGTTCGTCACATGATGCGGGTCGCCTCCGGGCTCGATTCCCTCGTCTTGGGCGAACCGCAGATTCTCGGCCAGATGAAATCGGCCTACGCCGTGGCGCGCGAGGCAGGCACCATCGGGCCGATGCTGGGGCGTCTGTTCCAGGCAACGTTCAATGCCGCCAAGCAGGTGCGCACCGACACCGCCATCGGTGAAAACCCGGTGTCCGTGGCGTTTGCCGCCGTCAGCCTGGCCAAACAGATCTTCAGCGACCTGCAACGCAGCCAGGCCCTGCTGATCGGCGCCGGCGAGACCATCACCCTGGTCGCCCGCCATCTGCATGAGCTGGGGGTCAAGCGCATCGTGGTCGCCAACCGTACCCTGGAGCGCGCGAGTCTTCTCGCCGAACAGTTCGGCGCACACGCGGTATTGCTGTCGGACATCCCGGCCGAACTGGTGCGCAGCGACATCGTCATCAGCTCCACCGCCAGCCAGTTGCCGATCCTCGGCAAGGGCGCGGTGGAAAGCGCATTGAAGCAGCGCAAGCACAAGCCGATCTTCATGGTCGACATCGCCGTTCCCCGGGATATCGAGCCGGAAGTCGGCGAACTTGACGACGTTTACCTCTATAGCGTCGACGATCTGCACGAAGTGGTCGCCGAAAACCTCAAGAGCCGTCAGGGCGCTGCGCAAGCGGCGGAAGAGATGGTTTCGGTCGGCGCCGATGATTTCATGCTGCGCCTGCGCGAACTGGCGGCGGTCGATGTGCTCAAGGCCTATCGTCAACAGAGCGAACGGCTGCGTGACGAAGAACTGCAAAAAGCCCTGCGTCTGCTGGCCAACGGCGGAAACGCCGAAGACGTACTGGGGCAACTGGCCCGTGGCCTGACCAATAAACTGCTGCACGCACCAAGCGTTCAGTTGAAAAAGCTTTCTGCCGAAGGCCGCCTCGATGCGCTGGCCATGGCTCAGGAACTCTTTGCCCTCGAGGGCTCACCGGATAGCTTTTCGGATAAAAAACCGCAATGAAAGCGTCACTGCTCAATAAGCTGGAGATCCTCCAGGACCGTTTCGAGGAACTGACCGCGCTGCTAGGCGACGCCGAAGTCATTTCCGACCAGACCAAATTCCGCGCCTACTCCAAGGAATATGCCGAAGTCGAACCGGTCGTCGAAGCCTATAAACAGTTGCTCAAGGCCCAGAGCGATCTTGAGGGTGCCCAGGCGCTGCTCAAGGACGGCGACCCCGACATGCGCGAAATGGCCGTGGAGGAAGTCCGCGAGACCAAGGAGCAACTGGTCGAACTGGAAGCCAACCTGCAACGCATGCTGCTGCCCAAAGATCCCAACGACGGGCGCAACGTGTTCCTCGAAATCCGCGCCGGCACCGGTGGCGACGAGGCGGCGATCTTCTCCGGCGACCTGTTCCGCATGTATTCGCGTTACGCCGAGCGGCGTGGCTGGCGGGTGGAAATCCTCTCGGAAAACGAGGGCGAGCACGGCGGCTATAAAGAAGTCATCGCCCGGGTCGAAGGCGAGAATGTCTACGGCAAACTGAAGTTCGAGTCCGGTGCGCACCGCGTGCAGCGGGTTCCGGCCACCGAATCCCAAGGCCGTATCCACACATCGGCCTGCACCGTGGCGGTGTTGCCGGAGCCGGACGAGCAGGAAGCGATCGAAATCAACCCGGCGGATCTGCGCGTCGACACCTACCGTTCCTCCGGGGCCGGTGGTCAGCACGTCAACAAGACCGACTCGGCGATCCGCATCACTCACTTGCCGACCGGCATCGTGGTCGAGTGCCAGGAGGAGCGTTCCCAGCACAAGAACCGCGCACGGGCGATGGCGTGGCTGTCGGCCAAGCTCAACGATCAGCAGACCGCCGCGGCGGCCAACGCGATTGCCAGCGAGCGCAAATTGCTGGTCGGCTCCGGCGACCGTTCCGAGCGGATTCGTACCTACAACTTTGCCCAGGGCCGGGTCACCGACCACCGCGTCAACCTGACCCTGTACTCGCTGGATGAAATCCTCGCCGGTGGCGTGGAAGCGGTGATCGAGCCGTTGCTGGCCGAATACCAGGCCGACCAACTTGCTGCGATAGGTGAGTAAATGACCATCATCGCCAGCCTGTTGCGCGCCGCCGAACTGCCGGACTCGCCCACCGCGCGTCTGGACGCCGAATTGCTCCTGGCCGCCGCGCTGGGCAAGTCCCGCAGTTTTCTCCACACCTGGCCCGAGCGCATCGTGCCCAGTGACGCCGCACTGACCTTTGCCGAGTACCTGCAACGTCGCCGCAGCGGTGAACCGGTGGCCTACATTCTCGGCCAGCAGGGTTTCTGGAAGCTCGATCTGGAAGTGGCGCCGCACACGCTGATCCCGCGCCCGGACACCGAATTGCTGGTGGAAGCCGCACTGGAATTGCTGCCGGCAACCCCGGCCCGCGTCCTCGACCTCGGCACCGGCAGCGGGGCGATTGCCCTGGCCCTGGCCAGCGAGCGTCCGGCATGGAACGTCACCGCCGTGGATCGCGTGCTGGAGGCCGTGGCCCTGGCCGAGCGCAACCGCCAGCGTCTGCAACTGAACAACGCCACCGTGCTGAGCAGTCACTGGTTCAGTGCGCTCGAAGGCAAGCGTTTCCAACTCATCATCAGCAACCCGCCGTATATTCGTGCCGCCGATCCGCATCTGGTCGAAGGCGATGTGCGTTTCGAGCCTGCCAGCGCGCTGGTGGCCGGCGAAGACGGGCTTGACGATCTGCGCCTGATTGTCGCCCAGGCACCGGATCATCTGGACGCCGGTGGCTGGCTGATGCTCGAACACGGCTATGATCAAGCCGAAGCCGTGCGCGATCTGCTGTTGACCCGAGGTTTCGAAGAAGTCCACAGCCGCATCGATCTGGGCGGTCATCAACGCATCAGTCTGGGACGCCTGCCGTGCTGAATGATCAGGAATTGTTGCGCTACAGCCGGCAGATCCTGCTGCAACACGTCGATATCGACGGCCAGTTGCGGCTCAAGGACAGCCGGGTTCTGATCGTCGGCCTCGGTGGTCTCGGCGCACCGGTGGCGCTGTATCTGGCGGCTGCCGGTGTTGGTGAGCTGCATCTGGCGGATTTTGACACGGTCGACCTGACCAACCTGCAACGCCAGATCATCCACGACACCGACAGCGTCGGTCTGACCAAGGTCGACTCGGCGCTCAAGCGCCTGGGCGCGATCAATCCTGAAATCCGTCTGGTGCCCCATCGTCAGGCGCTGGACGAAGATTCTCTCGCCGCCGCCGTGGCGGCGGTGGATCTGGTGCTCGACTGTTCCGACAACTTCTCCACCCGCGAGGCGGTCAATGCCGCGTGTGTGGCGGCGCGCAAGCCGCTGGTCAGCGGCGCGGCAATCCGCCTGGAAGGGCAACTGTCGGTCTTCGATCCACGGCGTGCCGAAAGTCCGTGCTACCACTGTCTGTACGGGCACGGCAGCGAAGCCGAATTGACCTGCAGCGAGGCCGGCGTGGTCGGGCCGCTGGTGGGGCTGGTCGGCAGTCTCCAGGCGCTGGAAGCTTTGAAGATGCTGGTCGGGTTCGGCGAGCCGCTGGTGGGGCGCCTGCTGTTGATCGATGCGCTGGGTTCGCGCTTTCGTGAACTGCGGGTCAAGCGTGATCCGAAATGCAGCGTCTGTGGTTCGCACCATGCGTGAGGCGCCGATCGGCGTCTTCGACTCCGGTGTCGGCGGCTTGTCGGTATTGGCGGAAATCCAGCGACTGCTGCCCAACGAGTCGTTGTTGTATTTTGCCGATTGCGGACACATTCCCTACGGCGAGAAGACGCCGGAATTCATCCGTCAGCGTTGCAGCATCATGGCCGGCTTCTTTCGCGAGCAGGGCGCCAAGGCGTTGGTGCTGGCCTGCAACACCGCGACCGTGGCCGGCGTCGCCGATCTGCGCCGGGACTTCCCCGAGTGGCCGATCGTCGGCATGGAGCCGGCGGTCAAACCGGCGGCGGCCGCGACCCGCAGCGGCGTGGTCGGCGTGCTCGCCACCACCGGTACTTTGCAGAGCGCCAAGTTCGCGGCCTTGCTCGATCGCTTTGCCACCGATGTGCGGGTGATCACCCAGCCTTGTCCGGGCCTGGTCGAGCTGATCGAAAGTGGTGATCTGCACAGCGCCGAACTGCGCCAGATGCTGCACGGTTACGTCGAGCCGCTGCTGGCCGCCGGTTGTGACACGATCATTCTCGGCTGCACGCACTACCCGTTTCTCAAGCCGATGCTCAAGACCATGATCCCCGAAGCGATCAGCCTGATCGACACCGGCGCGGCCGTGGCGCGGCAACTTCAGCGCCTGCTGGCCGAGCGCGAACTGCTGGCCGAGGGGCCGAATCGTGCCGTGCAATTCTGGACCAGCGCCGATCCGCACTACTTTAAAAATATCCTGCCATTGCTGGGACAGGCACCAGGCGACGTCCACCGCTTCAGTTTGTAAATAAACCGTGACATAAACGGAAAAATTAGCTGAACTTCTGGTGGGGCAGAGACTTCTTAGCGATAAGTAACAAAAAACCATACGACCGTTCGGAAAAGGATGTTTCAAGTGAAGCGACTATTCTGCTTGGCCGCGATTGCGGCTGCACTGATGGGGCAAAGTCTTACCGCACAAGCTGCAGGCGTCGAGTTCGGGGTAGGGGCCACGAGCGACTCGACCATGACTTATCGTCTGGGGATGAACTTCGACTGGGACAAGAGTTGGCTGCAAAGCGATGTCGGTCGCCTGACCGGCTACTGGAGCGGCGCCTACACCTATTGGGAAGGTGACAAGACTTCCAGCAACAACAGCCTGTCGTTCTCGCCGGTACTGGTTTACGAATTCGCCGGTCAGTCGGTCAAGCCGTATGTCGAGGCGGGCATCGGTGTGGCGCTGTTCTCCAACACGCAATACGAAGACAACAAACTGGGCGGGGCCTTCCAGTTCGAGGATCGCTTCGGGTTCGGTCTGCGTTTCAACGGCGGGCATGAAGTCGGGATTCGCGCGACCCACTATTCCAACGCGGGTCTTTCCAGCAACAACGATGGCGTAGAAAGTTACTCGCTGCATTACACCATGCCGCTGTAAGCACGCCTTGTGGGGGCAAACCCGCTCCCACATTTTGTTTGTGTGCCGGGGAATCAGCGATACGCAGTGGCGATCCCCTGGCGCTCTTCGATGCATTCCGGCGCGCCCATTTCGAACTCGCGGCAAATCAGTGGGCGCTTTTCGTAGATCGTGCACATCATGCTGTTGCGATCCAGCGCCGCGCACCAGCCGTCATCCAGGCGCAGCATCACTTCGCCGCCCCACTCATCGGTATCGATGAAGCGCTCGGGCACGCCCGTGTCGGTGATCAACATCACTTCGAGCTGGCAGCAGCAGGCCGCGCAGGTCGAGCATGTGACCACAGGTTCGGCGATTTGCTGGTGGGGAATGGTTTTCATGGCCGGCAGTGTAAGGCAGTGGTCGATGACTGTGTGAAAGGCCTGACAGACGTTCAGCGCCTGGTCAGCCTCGCCGCCATGTAGTGCAGCAACGGAAACAGCATGGCCCACAGCAGGCCGATGCCGATCAGAGTGGGCAGCTCGCCATGGGGAAAACGCACCCCGGCCAGTTGCCCGCCGGCGTAATAGGACAGCGCGCCGCCGAGCGCACCGAGCAGGCTTGCCAGCCATATCGGGCGCGCACTCCATTGCAGACAATGGCGCAGCGTGGTGGCGAGCAAGGCCCATAGCAGCATCAGCCACAGCGGGATCAGGGGCGACAGATCCTTGAACTCAAACACGCCCACTGTCCGCAAGACGCTGTCCACCGCCGTGCCGACAATCACCACGCTGAGAATCAGCCGGCCTTCCACCGCCCAGCCGCTGATCCAGCGCAAATGAATCACCAGCACCGCCAGCGCCAGCAGCAGCCAGAGACTGTTGCCACCGAGCACGCAGGCCAGCCAGCCGACCTGGAACAACACCGCGTTGGCCAGTCGCTCAAGCATCGAAGCGCCCCAGCAACGGCGCGGTGATCGCCGCCGGTTTGGCCAGCAGCAGTTGCGCGGTGCCGATGGTGCGCTCGAGGAATCCGCCCTCGCAGTAACACAGGTAAAACTCCCACAGACGCAAGAAACCGTCGTCGTAGCCCAACTCGTGCAAGCGGCCATGGGCGCGGCGAAAGTTCTCGTGCCACAGGCGCAAGGTCCGGGCGTAGTGCAGGCCGAAGTCCTCCATGTGCAGCAGGTTCATGTCGGTGTCGCGGCTGACAATTTCGAGCATTTTCTGCATACAGGGCAGGGCGCCACCGGGAAAGATGTAGCGCTGGATGAAATCCACGCCGCGTCGCGCCTGTTCGTAGCGCTGGTCACGGATGGTGATCGCTTGCAACAGCATCAGGCCGTTGTCCTTGAGCAACTGTGCGCACTGCTTGAAGTAGGTCGGCAGGAAGCGATGGCCGACCGCTTCGATCATCTCGATCGATACCAGCTTGTCGTACTGACCGGTGAGGTCGCGATAATCCTTGAGCAGCAGCGTCACTTGATCCTGCAGGCCGAGACGTTCGATGCGCGCGGCGGTGAAGGCGAACTGCTCTTTGGACAGCGTCGTGGTGGTGACTTTGCAGCCATAGTGTTGCGCGGCATAGAGCGCCATGCTGCCCCAGCCGGTGCCGATTTCCAGCAAGTGATCGCCGGGCTTGAGCGCGAGTTTGCGGCAGATCCGCTCCAGTTTGTTCAGTTGTGCCTGTTCCAGGCTGTCATCGGCGCTGAGGAACTGAGCCGCCGAATACATCATGGTCGGATCGAGAAACTGTTCGAACAGCTCATTGCCCAGGTCGTAATGGGCGGCGATGTTTTTTCGCGATCCCTTGTGCGTGTTGCGATTGAGCCAGTGCAGGCCGCGCACCAGTGGCCGCCCGAGCTTCGCCAGACCGCCCTCCATCGCATCGAGCACGTCGAGGTTGCTGACGAAGACCCGCACCACCGCCGTCAGGTCAGGCGAACTCCAGTAGCCCTGGATAAAGGCTTCACCGGCGCCGATCGACCCGTTGCTGGCGACCATTCCCCAGGCGGCCGCGTCGAGTACCTGGATTTCACCGACCAGCGGACTGCCAGACGCGCCGAAGACCTGGCGTTCTCCGTCCTCGATCAACACCAGTTGCCCGTGCTTGAGTTGCGCCAGTTGGCGCAGCACGCCACGGCGCAGCAGCGACCCGCTCAGGCCATGGAGGCTGAACAGGGCGGCTTTGGGCAAAACGCTAGAGGTCTTCATGGCGGCGCTCCCTGGGGGGCACGGTGGCGGTTCGAAAGCTGCCGTCGGCAGGCTGATGGGCAAACAACGGGGTGCGTTTGAGCAGCAGGCGCAGAGCCTGCCAATAGATCGCCACGGCGGTCTTGGCGCTCATCCACGGAAAACGTCGCAGGTAACGGTGCAGACTGTGGCGGTCCAGAGGTTCGCGGTGCAGGTCGAGGGTCGCGTCGAACAGTTTGCGTTCGCCCTGCCAGTCGGCCATGTGGATGCCCAGGGTTTGCGCGGCGGGGCTGAAGCTCATGCGGTATTCCAGATCCCGAGGCAGAAACGGCGAAACGTGAAAGGCCTTGGCTACCGCGAAATGCTGATGAAAATCCTCCAGGCTCTGCGCCACCCGCGCCGGCAGCACGTAGTGGTAACGCTCGCGCCATGGCGTGTTGCTGACTTCGCAGAGAATCGCCGCCAGTTGCCCGTCGGCTTCGTGGCAGTAAAAGAAACTCACCGGGTTGAACGCCAGACCCCAACTGCGAGGTTGCGTCAGCAGGCAGATCGAACCCTGCGGGGCATGGCCCAGAGCGCTGGCGACTTGTTGGCGCACCGCGTCGATCAAGGAAATGCCCTGGCCGGTAAAAGTTTTCAGGTAATCGGTTTCGCGAAACGAGAACGGTGCAAAGCGGCGGGTGCCGGCCAGCGCGGACAGATTCAGCACTGCGTCCAACTCGCTCAGGTCGAGATACAGCAGACCGATCCGGTAGCGGAATTCATGGCGGCGCGGAGCGAATCGCCGGTGGGCGATCCAGCCGCTGTAGAGGGCGCTGTTCACAGGCTTTCCCCAAACGACGCGGCTACCTGCAAGGCACTGACCACGCCGTCTTCGTGAAACCCGTTGGCCCAATAGGCGCCGCAGTAGTGGGTGTGACGCAGGCCGTCGATTTCGCCCCGGCGATTCTGCGCCGCCAGCGCCGCGAGACTGAATTGCGGATGGGCGTAGGTGAGGCGCGCGAGGACCTTCGACGGACTGATGCCGGCGTTCTGGTTGAGGCTGACACAGAACGTGGTGTCGCTCTGAATGCCCTGCAGGATGTTCATGTTGTAGGTGACAGCAGCGTGGGTGTGGCCGGCGCCGTTGAGGCGATAGTTCCAGCTGGCCCAGGCCCGCTGGCGCGTGGGCAACAGGCGGGTGTCGGTGTGCAGCACCACCTGATTGTCGGCGTAGGGCAGGGCGCCGAGGATTTCCCGTTCGGCTTTGTCGGGATCGCCCAGCAACTGCAGCGCCTGATCGCTGTGGCAGGCGAGCACCACCTTGTCGAAACGCTCGATACCGGCCGGGCTGTGGACAACCACCCCGTGCGGGTCTCGATCAATCCGGGCCACCGCACAGTTCAGGCGAATCCGGTCGCGAAACCCTGCGCACAGCGGCTCGATGTACGCGCTGGAACCGCCCTCGATCACCCGCCATTGCGGACGATCATTCACCGACAGCAGGCCATGGTTGTCGAAAAAACGCAGAAACAACCGCAGCGGAAAATTCAGCATTTCGGCCATGGGCATCGACCAGATGGCCGACCCCATGGGCACGATGTAATGCAGGATGAAACGCTCGCCGTAACCGCCGGCCTTGAGGTAGTCGTCGAGGGTGCTGTCAGCAGCGATCCGCTGTTCGGCGAGATCGCGTCGGGCTTCCTTGTTGAAGCGCAGAATGTCACGCAGCATGCTCCAGAATCCTGGCGAGAGCAGATTGCTGCGCTGGGCGAACAGGCTGTTCAGATTGTGGCCGTTGTACTCCACGCCGGTGTCCGGGTCGCTCACCGAAAAGCTCATTTCGGTGGGCTTGAAAGGCACGCCCAACTGGCCGAGCAGACGAATGAAGTTCGGATAGGTCCGGTCATTGAACACAATGAACCCGGTATCCACCGCGTATTCACGCCCCTGCACGGCCACTCGCATCGTGTGCGTATGGCCGCCGATCCAGGCGCCGGCCTCGAACACCGTGACGTCATGTCGGCGTGCAAGCAGGTACGCGCAGGTCAACCCTGCGATCCCGCTGCCGACAATGGCGATTTTCACGTGGCGTCCTTGAGCGGCGGATTACTGCGCACCATGCGCTTGCCGATTGCCAGCTGGACCCGCGCCGGCATTTTCGACAGCGGCCACAGCATCGCCATGAACAGCGCCGGGAAGGCGATTTCCAGCGGCCGACTCTTGAGTTCGGTGAAAATGTGCCGCGCGGCCTTTTCCACGGGCCAGCTCAATGGCATCGCAAAATCGTTCTTCGCGGTCAGCGGTGTGTCGACGAAACCGGGGCTGATCACGGTGACTTCGATACCCTCGTCCGCCAGGTCGATGCGCAGGGATTCGAACAGATAACGCAGCCCGGCCTTCGACGCGCCATAGGCTTCGGCCCGAGGCAGCGGCACGTAGGTGACGGAGCTGGCCATGCCCACCAGATGCGGGGCGATGCCCTTGCGCAACAGGGGCAGGGCGGCCTCGATGCAATAGCTGCTGGCGAGCAGGTTGGTACGCACCACATGCTCGACGATCGACGCGTCGAACTGCCGGGCATCGACGTATTCGCAGGTGCCGGCATTGAGGATCACGCTGTCCAGCGTCCCCCAGTCCGCCGTGATCTGCTCGCCGATTTCACGCACGGTCTGGCTGTTGGTCAGGTCTCCGGGCACTACCAGCACTTGCCCTGGATAACGTTGCGACAACACTTTCAACGGCGCGATCTGGCGGGAGCTGACCGCCAGGTGCGCGCCGCTTTTCAGAATCTCTTCCGCCAGGGCTGCACCGATGCCACTGCTGGCGCCGGTCAGCCAATAACGACGTGGAGTTGTACGACTCATCCCAATCTCCTTTTCAGCCAGGCGATCACCCGGCCCAACACTGGTAAATGCTCATACAGCATGGCCCCGGCATCGAAGTAGTCCCGGTGCCGATAAACCTTGTCGCGCCACAGCAGGTGCGAGCAGCCGGCGACCCGGATCAAGCGGCCGCCCGCCAGGCGCGGGTGGCGATAGCTCATGACCCAGCGCAGGTAGCCTTCGCAGTCTCCGATCTGGTCGAAGCCGTGGAAATCGAAACGCAGTTCACTGACGTTGGCGTACAGCTCGCTGAAATAGCCGCGCAGTTGTGTCAGTCCCTGTACCTCGTGCAGCGGGTCGGTGAAATGAATGTCATCGCTGTAAAGCTGCTCGAGGCTGTGCAGATTGTCTTTGTTCAACTGCGCAAACTGCCGCGCGAAGCGACGCAGAAACTCACTCATCGCCATCTCCATAAGACGCTCGGGCCGGCAGATTCTTGAACGTGGCCAGCGCGCGCTCCCGCGAGGTACTCAGGTTTACGATCGGCGCCGGGTAGTCGGCGACGCCGAACAGCCCGCCGGCACTGGCGGGGTTGTGGACTTCTTTCTTGTTCAGCCCGGACAGTTCCGGCAGCCAGTGCTTGATGAACAGGCCTTCGCTGTCGAATTTTTCCGACTGACTCAGCGGGTTGAAGATCCGGAAGTACGGCGCCGAATCGGTGCCGGTCGACGAACTCCACTGCCAACCGCCGTTATTGGCCGCAAGGTCGCCATCGATCAGGTGACGCATGAAAAAACGCTCGCCTTCACGCCAGTCGATCAGCAGGTTCTTGGTCAGGAACATCGCCACCACCATCCGCAGGCGGTTGTGCATCCAGCCGGTTTCGAGGAGTTGGCGCATGGCCGCGTCGATGATCGGCAGACCGGTGCGCGCCTGCTGCCACGCTGCGAGATCGTCCGGGGCGTCACGCCAGGCGAGGGCTTCGGTTTCCGGGCGGAAGGCGCGATGGCGCGAGACCCGTGGATAACCGACCAGAATGTGTTTGTAGAACTCGCGCCACAGCAATTCATTGATCCAGGTGACCGCACCGACCTTGCCGCTTTCGAATTCGCCCTGATTGCTTTGCAGCGCGGCATGCAGACATTGGCGGGGCGACACCACTCCTGCGGCCAGATAAGCCGAGAGTTGGCTGGTGCCGGGTTTGGCCGGGAAATCGCGCTCGCTTTTGTAGTAGTCGATCTGCGCATCGACAAAGGTGTCGAGACGTCGCCGGGCTTCGGTTTCGCCAGCGGGCCAGAGGGCGCGCAGGGATTCGCCGGGCGTGGGGAAGCCGTCGATGGCAGCAGGAATCGGGTCGCATTTGATCGACAACGGCCGCTGTGCCGGCGGCGTCTTCACCCGCTTGGGCAACGAGCGGTGCAGGCGTTCGTAGCAGACTTTGCGGAACTGGCTGAACACCTGAAAGTAAGTCCCGGTTTTGGTCAGCACGCTGCCCGGCTGAAACAGCAACTGGTCAAGGTAACGGTGAAAGCCGATGCCTGCGTCTTGCAGCGCCTTGGCGACCGCGTCATCGCGGCGGCTTTCGTGGACGCCGTATTCCTCGTTGACGTGTACGGCGTCGATATCCAGTTGCCGGCACAGTTCGAGCAATACCGCCGGTGCCTGATCCCAGCGAGCAGCGGTACGAATCAGCAACGGAATGTGCAGTTCGCCGAGGCTTGCGCTCAGTTCCCGCAGGTTGCGCAGCCAGAAGTCGATCTTGCACGGGGCGTCGTCATGTTCCAGCCATTGATCGGGACTCAACAGGTAGACAGCCACGGTCGGGCCGCGCTCGGCGGCGGCCGCAAGGGCGGTGTTGTCGTGTTGGCGCAGGTCGCTGCGCAGCCAGAGCAACTGCATGGTGTTCTGTGCATCCTTCATCAAATCAACCCACACTCAACCAGTACCCGATGGGCCGACAGGGGATCTTCGGCCAGGTACAGATCAGTGATTTCGGTGGTTCTGGCAGACAACTCGGCGTGGTGAATGCACACCGTTGGTCCGGCAATCATTTTTGGGCAACCGACGCCGTGCAGAAGTTTCGGCAGCAACGAAAGGTTCATGGCTTTGCTGGAATACAGCAGTACGCCGCGTGCTTGCAGGTGGTCGACGGTCAACGCGAGTTCGCCGGCCGGCAGCGGCCAGTCGAACACTTGCACCGGGCAATCGGCGCTGCTGACCAGCCACGCGCTGAGCCATAGGTCGGGCTCCAGTGGTCTGTCCGAATGGTTGATCAACAACAGCGGCGCACCGCGCAATTGACGGTTGTTATGGTAGATGCGCGCGCCGAATTTGCTGCGCAGCCAGGAATAAAAAAAGCTCTGCTCCATCTGTGCGCCGAATTGCCCCTGCCAGCGTTGCTCGAGTTCCGCGAGCAGCGGCATCAGCAGTTGTTCGCACAAAGTCCGGGGTGGATACAGCGCCATGGCCTGATTGACGCTGTCGTCGAGGCCGCGTTCGTTCAATTGCGCGACAGCCGTCAGTGCGGTCTGGCGCAGGGCGTACCAGTCGTTTTCCACCGTTTCGCTGAAGGCTTGCGGGGTTTCCAGCAGCGGCTTGACCTGACCGACCGCCACGCCACGGTTGAGCCAGGTGAGGATGGTCAGGATGCGTTGCACATGATCGGCCGAGTACAGCCGATGGCCCTTGGGCGTGCGTTGCGGCACCACCAGGCCGTAGCGGCGCTCCCAGGCACGCAGGGTGACGGCGTTGACGCCGGTCTGCCGCGCCACTTCGCGGATCGGCAACCAACCCGCGTCGAGGGCTTTCTTGAAGTCGGCGCCGAGGTCTTCACGGGCGCTGGTGTCAGGAGTGTCGTTCATCAAATGGCGTTTCGCAGGCTGAGGTTTTCCGGGTGTGGTTGCAGGTAAACCTGTTGCGCGATGTACGGGTCCGGGTGTTGCCGGAAGTGGTGCTTGAGCAAGGTCAGCGGCACCACCAGCGGCACGATGCCGTGACGGTATTGGCCGATGACATGCTGCATTTCCTGTTTGTCTTCGGCACTGATGGCGCGCTTCAGGTAGCCACTGATGTGTTGCAGGACATTGGTGTGGGTACGGCGGGTGGCGCAGGTGGACAGCGCTTGCATCAACTGGCTGAAATAGCGCGGGCCGAGTTCGACCGGATCGTCCTGCCCCATGCTGCCCAACAGATTGCCCAGCACTTTGTATTGCACCGGGTTGTGGGCCATCAGCAAGTACTTGTAGCGCGAATGAAACTCGGTGAGCGCTCGACGGCTCAGGCCTTGCCGGAGCAGCCGCTGCCAGTCGCTGTAGGCGAACACCCGGCTGATGAAGTTTTCCCGCAGGACCGGATCATTGAGGCGCCCGGCTTCTTCCACCGGCAGATCCGGATGCCCGGCGCAGAACGCCTGGGCATAGATCCCGCGGCCATTGCCGTGGGGGGCGCCGTTGCTGTGATAGACCTTGACCCGCTCCAGTCCGCAGGACGGCGACTGCTGCATGAAGATGTAGCCGCAGATGTCATCAAGTTCACCGACCATTTTCTGACCGTAGTCGGCTAACGGCCGGGTGACGTTGACTGCGCTGTCGACCGTACCGACGGCTTCGGGATGGTCCGGATGACCGACCAGGCGGATCGGCTCGCGGGGAATGCCCAGACCAATCGCGACTTCCGGGCACACCGCGACGAATTCGAAGTATTCAGCGAGGGTGCGGGTACACAGCCGCGACTCCTTGTGTCCGCCGTTGTAGCGCACCTCGGCGCCCATCAGGCAGGCGCTGATGGCGATTTTCGGAGGGAATGCGGATGAGTCGGACACCGTGAACCTCGAACCTATGTCTGCATAGAAACCTGTACAGAATTAATTTTCTGTACAGCATTCATCTCAGCATAGGTTTAAGGCTGTACAAGTCAAATGGTTTGTACAAGATTTCTGTAGGAGCGGCCGGGGCGACTCCTACAGGTTTGTGGCGGGTATCGTGTTATTGCAGGTGTTCGTGCAGCCGCCGTGCGGCTTCCTGACCGCTGAGCCAGGCGCCTTCGACACGCCCGGACAGGCACCAGTCGCCGCAGGCATACAGGCCCAGATCGGCATCGGCCAGGGTGCCCCATTCATGGGCGCTGGCAGGACGGGCGTAGAGCCAGCGGTGGGCGAGGGTGAACGTCGGGGCGGGCATCACGGTGTGCAGCAATTCGGCGAAGGCGCCGTGCAACTGCTCGATCACCGCTTCCTTGGGCAGGTCGATGTGTTGCCGGCTCCAGGTGCTGCTGGCGTGCAGCACCCAGGTGTCACAGGTGGTATCGCGTCCTGGTTTGCTGCGATTGCGCGCCAGCCAGTCGAGAGGGCTGTCCTGCACGAAGCAGCCTTCGATCGGCGTGTCCAAAGGCTTGTCGAAGGCGAGGGCGACGGCCCAGGTCGGATCCATCTTCACCCCGGCGGCGGCCCCCGCGAGTTTCGGCGCGGCAGCCAGTAGCGCCGTGGCTTGCGGCGCGGGAGTGGCGATGACGACATGGCTGAACGGGCCGTGGGTGAAGCCCTCGGCGTCCTGTAAATGCCAATGTTCTTCGCCGCGATAGACCTCGGTGATCCGGCAGGCGAAATGCACTTCCAGGCCATCGAGCAGGCCACGGGTGATGGCGCTCATGCGCGGCGTGCCGACCCAGCGGGTCTGTTCGTCCGGAGAAAGATTCAACTGTCCGCCATGGAAGGTGTAGAGCTGCGGATCCCACTCCGCGACCCAGCCGTTGGTTTGCCAGCGCTGAACCTCGGTGACGAAGCGCCGGTCGCGGGCGGTGAAGTATTGCGCGCCCATGTCCAGTGAACCGGCATCGCTACGCTTGCTCGACATGCGCCCGCCGCTGCCGCGACTTTTATCGAACAATTGCACGGTATGCCCGGTGTCCGTCAGGGCCTGGGCGGCGGAGAGTCCGGCGATGCCGGTGCCGATGATTGCGATAGGTACAGTCATAGGGGCCTCGTTTGCCTTTCTGTACAGACTACGCCGTGCTTGAAACCTGTACAATTTTGTTTTTTGGTATAACTTCTTGCGTTCTCGTTCTGACAGCTTGGCCTATTGTTAAACAATAGAGCCTGCCCGATAGAAAAGATCCCTGCTTATAAAAATAGACTAGTGATCCGGGTAAAACGCCACGCGAGGAAGATGTCATGCACATATTGCTGACCGGCGGTACTGGTTTGATAGGACGTCAGCTCTGTCGGCACTGGCTGGCGCAGGGGTATCGGTTGACCGTGTGGAGTCGGCGCCCGGAAAAAGTCGGAAAAATCTGCGGTGCGTCCGTGCGGGGCATCGCTCGCCTGGAAGACTTCGGCGACGAGCCGGTGGATGTGATCGTCAATCTGGCTGGCGCGCCGATTGCCGATCGGCCGTGGACGCATCGGCGCAAGGCGCTGTTGTGGAGCAGCCGCATCACCCTCACCGAACGCGTGCTGGCGTGGCTGGAAACCCGTTCGCAGAAGCCTGATTTGTTGATTTCCGGCTCGGCGATCGGTTGGTACGGCGACGGCGGTGAGCGCGAGCTGACGGAGGCGTCACCCCCGGTGATCGATGATTTCGCCAGCCAGTTGTGCATCGCCTGGGAAGAAACCGCGCAACGCGCCGAAGCCTTGGGGATTCGCGTGGTGCTGGTGCGAACCGGGCTGGTGCTGTCGGCCGAGGGCGGCTTTTTGTCGCGGCTGCTGTTGCCCTTCAAACTCGGGCTGGGCGGGCCTTTGGGCAATGGCCGGCAGTGGATGCCGTGGATTCATATCGATGACCAAATCGCCCTGATTGATTTTCTTCTGCACCGCAATCAGGCGAGCGGTCCTTATAATGCGTGCGCGCCGAAACCGGTGCGCAACCGCGAATTCGCCAAGACCCTGGGCAGTGTGCTGCATCGCCCGGCGTTCATGCCGATGCCGACCCTCGCGTTGAAGGTCGGGCTCGGCGAAATGTCATTGTTGTTGCTGGGCGGCCAACGGGCCGCGCCGGCACGCTTGCTGGAAGCCGGTTTCACTTTCCGGTTCACGGATTTACGCGCGGCCCTGGACGATCTCTCCAGCCGCCTCTGAAATAGGACGTTGCATGACCGATCACGCCTTGCTTCTGGTCAACCTGGGTTCGCCGGCCTCCACTTCGGTGGCCGACGTGCGCAGCTACCTCAATCAATTCCTGATGGACCCGTACGTGATCGACCTGCCGTGGCCGGTGCGCCGCCTGCTGGTTTCGCTGATCCTGATCAAACGCCCCGAACAATCGGCCCATGCCTATGCCTCGATCTGGTGGGACGAGGGTTCGCCGCTGGTGGTCCTCAGCCGCCGCCTGCAACAGCAGATGGCTGCGCAATGGACCCACGGCCCGGTGGAACTGGCGATGCGTTACGGCCAGCCTTCGATCGAGTCGGCCCTGCTGAAACTGGTTGCGGCGGGGCACAAACGCATCACGCTGGCGCCGCTTTATCCACAGTTCGCCGACAGCACCACCACTACGGTGATCGAAGAAGCCAGGCGCGTGCTGCGGGCGCACAAGCTCGACGTACAGCTCTCGGTGTTGCAGCCGTTCTACGATCAACCGGAATACCTCGATGCCCTGGTGGAAAGCGCCAGGCCGCATTTGCAGCAGGATTACGATCACCTGTTGCTGAGCTTCCATGGCTTGCCGGAACGGCACCTGAAAAAGCTCAATCCGGGGCACAGTTTCGAGGGCGGTGGGGATTGCTGCGCCGGTGAGCCACCGGAGGTGGTTGCCACCTGCTATCGCGGCCAGTGCCTGCGTACGGCGGCGGAGTTCGCCAAGCGCATGGGCATCCCGGACGGCAAATGGTCGGTGTCGTTTCAGTCGCGGCTGGGCCGGGCCAAATGGATCGAACCCTACACCGAAGCGCGGCTGGATGAGCTGGCGAAAAGCGGCGTGAAGAAAATTCTGGTGATGTGCCCAGCGTTTGTCGCCGATTGCATCGAGACTCTGGAAGAGATTGGTGATCGCGGCAAGGAGCAGTTCCGCGAGGCGGGAGGGGAGGAACTGGTGTTGGTGCCGTGCCTGAATGATGACGTGCAGTGGGCCAAGGCTTTGGCGACTTTGTGTGAGCGAGCGCCGTTGGCGCTTTGACACCTTCGCGAGCGAGCCCGCTTCCACAGGTTTACCTTTATCTGTGGGAGCGGGCTTGCTCGCGAAAGCGGTCTGTCAGGCAATGAAGCACCAAAGCCTTCAGATCAGCGGTTCATCCGCCTTCTTTTCTTTCCAGCCGTCATTGCCCGGCAGGATCAGGTTCAGCGCAATCGCCACCACCGCGCACAGCGCGATGCCTTTGAGACCGAAGTCGTCAGGGCCGGTGCCGGTGCCGACCAGCACACCGCCGATACCGAACACCAGCGTCACCGAAACGATCACCAGATTACGCGCCTCGCCCAGGTCGATCTTGTGACGGATCAGGGTGTTCATCCCCACCGCCGCGATCGAACCGAACAGCAGGCACAGAATCCCGCCCATCACCGGCACCGGAATGCTTTGCAGCAGGGCGCCGAACTTGCCGATGAATGCCAGGGAGATAGCGAAGATCGCCGCCCAGGTCATGATTTTCGGGTTGTAGTTCTTGGTCAGCATCACCGCACCGGTCACTTCGGCGTAGGTGGTGTTCGGTGGACCGCCGAACAGGCCGGCCGCCGTGGTGGCGATGCCGTCACCCAGCAGGGTGCGATGCAGGCCTGGCTTCTTCAGGTAGTCGCGACCGGTCACGCTGCCGACCGCAATCACGCCGCCGATGTGCTCGATGGCCGGGGCCAGCGCCACCGGGACGATGAACAGGATCGCCTGCCAGTTGAATTCCGGTGCGGTGAAGTTCGGCAGGGCGAACCAGGGTGCGGCGGCGATCTTCGCGGTGTCGACCACGCCGAAGTAGAACGACAGGGCAAACCCCACCAGCACGCCGGAAATGATCGGCACCAGACGGAAGATGCCTTTGCCGAACACCGCCACGATCAACGTGGTCAGCAGTGCCGGCATCGAGATCATCATCGCGGTCTGGTAATGGATCAGCTCGGAACCGTCGCCGGCCTTGCCCATCGCCATGTTCGCGGCAATCGGCGCCATGGCCAGGCCGATGGAGATGATGACGGGGCCAATCACCACCGGCGGCAGCAGGCGGTCGATGAAGCCGGTGCCTTTGATCTTCACGGCCAGGCCGAGGAAGGTGTAGACGAAACCGGCGGCCATCACGCCGCCCATGGTCGCGGCGAGGCCGAACTGGCCCTTGGCGAGGATGATCGGGGTGATGAAGGCGAAGCTCGATGCGAGGAACACCGGCACCTGGCGTCCGGTGACGATCTGGAACAGGATCGTGCCCAGACCGGCGGTGAACAGTGCCACGTTCGGGTCAAGGCCCGTGATCAGCGGCATCAGCACCAGGGCGCCGAAAGCCACGAACAGCATCTGCGCGCCGGACAGCACCGTGCGCCAGAGCGGATCGTTGAACTCTTGCTGCATGCTTACGCGTCCTTCTGCTTGGTGCCGAAGATCTTGTCACCGGCATCGCCAAGCCCTGGGATGATGTAACCGTGTTCGTTCAGTTTCTGATCAATGGAAGCGGTGTAGATGGTCACGTCCGGGTGAGCCTGCTCGACGGCGGCGATGCCTTCCGGCGCGGCCACCAGCACCATCGCGCGGATATCCTTGCAGCCGGCCTTTTTCAGCAGGTCGATGGTCGCGACCATGGAGCTGCCGGTGGCCAGCATCGGGTCGATGATCATTGCCAGGCGTTCGTCGATTTCCGGAACCAGTTTTTCCAGATAGGTGTGGGCTTGCAGGGTTTCTTCGTTGCGGGCAACGCCCACGGCGGAAACCTTGGCACCCGGGATCAGGCTCAGCACGCCTTCGAGCATGCCGATGCCGGCGCGCAGGATCGGCACGACGGTGATTTTCTTGCCGGCGATTTTCTCGACCGACACGGTGCCGCACCAGCCTGGAATCTCGTAGCTTTCCAGGGGCAGGTCTTTGGTGGCTTCATAGGTCAACAGGGCGCCGACTTCCTGAGCGAGCTCGCGGAAATTCTTGGTGCTGATGTCTGCGCGGCGCATAAGGCCGAGTTTGTGACGGATCAGCGGATGGCGGATCTCGAGGATGGGCATGGGAAAGGCTCCGGCGGCGGGCAAAAAAACCGGCCTAGATTAATCTATCCGAGGGTGATGTCCTATAGGACATACAGTACGTTAGTCCATAAAGGCTTGATTCGGCCTCTTGGGATGCGTACCTTTGCCCGCTTTTCCGAAACCGACCCCCCTCCTGGAGAGCGCCATGTCCGCTGATCTCGAGCATATCCGTCAAATCATGCGAGAGGCTGACTGCCTGTACACCGAAGCTGAAGTCGAGGCGGCCATCGCCCGCGTCGGTGCACAAATCAACGAACAACTGGCAGAGAGCAACCCGGTGGTGTTCTGTGTGATGAACGGCGGCCTGATCTTCTCCGGCAAACTGCTGACCCATCTGCACTTCCCGCTGGAAGCGTCCTACCTGCACGCGACCCGTTATCGCAACGAAACCAGCGGCGGCGACCTGTTCTGGAAAGCCAAGCCGGAAGTGTCGTTCATCGACCGCGACGTGCTGATCATCGACGACATCCTCGACGAGGGGCACACCCTGGGCGCGATCATCGACTTCTGCAAACACGCCGGCGCCCGTGCGGTACACACCGCCGTGCTGATCGACAAGGATCACGACCGCAAGGCACGTCCTGACCTGAAAGCCGATTTCGTCGGCCTGCCGTGCGTCGACCGTTACATCTTCGGTTACGGCATGGACTACAAAGGCTACTGGCGCAACGCCAACGGGATCTTTGCCGTCAAGGGCATGTAAGAACCCCGTATTAGCTGCTCCCACAGGCGTGTGTTGTTCCTGTGGGAGTGGGCTTGCCCCACGAAGTCGATGTATCAGTCGACCTCTCTTTTTGCATGTCAGACCGCTTTCGCGAGCACGCCCGGCCCCACAAAAGCCTAAGCTCCCGCGCGCTCATGCTAGAGTGCCCGGCCCCGCCCCCGGAGCCTGTCATGAGCTTGTTGATCCGTTGCTGCGCCGCCCTGTTGCTGTCTCTCAGCCTGCCCCTGGCTGCCGCCCCGATGCACAGTCAATTCCTGCCGCCGGACGACCTGACCCTGCGCGACGCAGAGCCCGAGCAACAGCAACTGATGCAGGTCACCGACTATTCGGTGGTGATCGGCGCCCAGCGCCAGTCCAACCAGCAGCCGATTCCGGTCACTTCGCCGCTGATGATTCGTCTCAAGGGCAAATCCCTGAGCAAGGGCGCGACGATCAATCAGGTGCTGGTCAATTTCGATGGCGAAAGCAAAAGCCTGAAAAAACCGGTGTTCGACGACAAGAGCAAGACCCTCACCTTGTTCTACCCGCTGGCCCAGTACCGGGTGGTGATCGATCTTTTGCGCAATGACACCGTTTATGTGCAGTTCCTGAGCTACGCCAACGGCCATATCTGGGCCGATCTGCACACCGGCACCACGCGCGCGCGTTGAGCCCGGCGCCTGCGCAGGGGTAAACTGCCCGCCCCGTGAAATGTCTGCGAGCTGGAGTCGGCAATGCGTAAAGATAAGAAGCAAGTGATTGGTGACGAGATCGGCGATGAGCAGATCAAGCTGTTTCTCGATTTTGACCCGGTCGATGCCACCTCGCCGTCGCTGCACAAACTGGTCAAGGCCTACCGTGGCCTGCGCATCGACGACTTCGAGCGGTTCCTGACGTTCTTCGTCGCGGCCGGTTACGACGTGGATGGCAAGGACGAGCAGGGCAAGACCTTTGTCGAGCTGATCCAGGATCAGCGCAATGCGCCGGATTACATCGAGCTGATCGCGAAGGCTCGCGGTTAAGCGCAAAAGACCGCAGCCAAAAAAAACGCCCCGCACTCACCGAGTGCGGGGCGTTTTTTCATGCGGCGGGATCAAGCGTAGCTTGGGGTCTCGCTGCTTTCTTCGACCAGCTCCAGGGCGATGTTGTTCTGCGTGTTGATCTTGCGATACAGCGCAGCATCGGTTTCCAGAACCTTTTCCCGGGCCGGGAAGATTTCTGCCAGTTTGGCAGCCCATTCACCCTTGGCCTTGCTCGGGAAGCACTTCTCGATCAGTTCCAGCATGATCGAAACGGTCACCGAGGCGCCTGGCGAAGCGCCGAGCAGGGCGGCGAGAGAGCCGTCCTTCGCGGCCACCAGTTCGGTGCCGAACTGCAGGATGCCGCCCTTTTTCGGGTCTTTCTTGATGATCTGCACCCGTTGGCCGGCCACTTCCAGGCGCCAGTCTTCGGCTTTCGCCTCAGGGTAGAAACGGCGCAGGGAGTCCAGGCGCTGTTCCATCGATTGCATTACTTCGCTGACCAGGTATTTGGTCAGGTCCATGTTGTTCTTCGCCACGGCCAGCATCGGGCCGATGTTGCCGGCGCGAACCGACAGCGGCAGGTCCATGAAGGAGCCGTGCTTGAGGAACTTGGTGGTGAAGCCGGCGTATGGCCCGAACAGCAGGGATTTCTTGCCATCGACCACGCGGGTGTCCAGGTGCGGCACCGACATCGGCGGCGAGCCCACGGCGGCCTGGCTGTAGACCTTGGCCTGGTGGTGCTTGACCACTTCCGGGTTGTCGCAACGCAGCCACTGGCCGCTGATCGGGAAGCCGCCGAAGCCTTTGCTTTCTTCGATGCCCGAGGCTTGCAGCAACGGCAGGGCCGCGCCGCCGGCGCCAAGGAAGACGAATTTGGCGTCGACTTCACGGCTGGCGCCGCTGTTGACGTCCTTGATGCTGACGGTCCAGCCGTTGGCGTTACGCTTGAGACCGGTCACGCGCTTGCAGTATTTGACCTGGGTGTCCGGAGCGGCAGTCAGGTGCTTGAGCAACTGATTGGTCAGCGCGCCGAAGTTGACGTCGGTGCCGTTGATCACGCGGGTGGCGGCGAGCACCTGGTCTTTCGGACGACCCGGCATCATCAGTGGCATCCACTCGGCCAGCTTCGCCTTGTCTTCGGTGTATTCCATGTCGGCAAACGCGTGGTGCTTGTGCAGCGTGTTGAAGCGTTCCTTGAGGAACGACACGCCTTTTTCACCCTCGACATAGCTCAGGTGCGGCACCGGGCTGATGAAGGATTTGCACGAGCCGAACGTGCTTTTTCTGGTCAGGTACGACCAGAACTGCTTCGACACCTCGAACTGGGTGTTGATGTGTACGGCCTTCTTGATGTCGACGCTGCCATCGGCCGCCTGCGGCGTATAGTTCAGCTCGCACAGGCCGGCGTGGCCGGTGCCGGCGTTGTTCCACGGGTTGGAACTCTCCGCGGCACCGGAATCCATCAGCTCGACGACTTCCAGCTTGATCGCCGGGTCGAGCTCCTTGAGCAGTACTGCAAGGGTGGCACTCATGATGCCGGCCCCAACCAGAACTACGTCGACTGCTTCGTTATGCGCCATTTAACGCGTCTCCAAAATCTGCAGCACCAAATTGTCGGCATGGCTGCCAGGTGTCCGGGGCAGGTTCAGTGGCGCCCCAGGTACCCATGGCCAGGATCGCCATGTCCGAATCTTCGCAATTTTTCGCAACTTCGACGGATGCATGCGGCCCGGCTTCAAGAGTTCCATGAACTCATTTCAGCGCGCGGCTGGCAATTCGACTTATGGTCGAGACATCCGTTTGTGCAACCAAATCCGTAGCGGACAGGCTTCAGGCTCCGGTGTTCGAGGCGTTCCCGTTCCTGTGTCGTTGGGCTGTTTCAGACGCTAATGGTGCATGTTCAGACGCAAAACTATTCATTTGCTCGCCACACTCTTGTGAAGTTGTGAAAACCCGTTTTTTTCACGCTCTTTTGAAGACGTGAACCTCAAAAAAGGGCTGTCCCAGGCTGGCACCGTGCCCGAAGGGGCAAACAACTCAGTGGCCGAGCGTCATGACAGCTCTGCAGATTCGCGAAAAGCGGGGATTTGCCAGGGAAACAGCAAGCACGCCAGCTTCACTCGATCTGTGTGGGCGGCTCTCTGTGGGCGATTTGGATGTCAATGCAAGCGCATTGACGCTGTTGCGGGGCCCGATCAGGAGACGTCCTTATAATCGGGGGGAGATTGTATCGAAGAAATGCGGGGAGTTGGTCGAGTTTAATGACTTTTATTAGGCATCCGGTCAGATGCTCAACATCGCCTGTGCCCGTGGGCGTGAACGCTGCTGTTCGACCCGGGCGCTGGCAGGCAGCGGCTGGTGCAGCCAGTTGAGGCGGATTTCTTCGATTTCCACCCAGCCGTCACCCATCGGCTGCAGGCTGCACTGTTTGAATGCCTGGCAGTGGCCGTTGCGGTCGAGCAGGGCAAAGCAGCGGTGCAGCGGGCGTGGAGCGAACAGCGAGATCAGATGACGCATGGCGATATACCTTTCTTTTCCTTGGGGTCGCACACAGGTTGTCAAAGGGCCGTGACGCGCACGTGTAAGGGGAGTGAAGAATCTGTGACAGGAACCGCGGCCGACGGGCTCTGTCAGACATTTCAGTATTCACTGACGGGTGCTGGTGACCCACAGTGGCCCACCGCTATACTGCCGGCCTGTTTGTGCCTGATTCTGGAGAGAAGAGCATGTTGCAACGCCTGTTGTTCGGTTTGATCACTGTGACCAGTTTGACCCTGGTTGGCTGCGCCCACAGCCCGCAACAACTGAGCCCGGAACCGAAGCTGACCACCCAGCTGGCACCGGTCGGCCACGGCCAGCCTGTCGTGGTGCGCGTGGTTGACGGTCGTCCGTCGCCGACCCTGGGTACCCGTGGCGGCCTGTACCCGGAAACCAGCGCCATCACCGTGCAGCGCGAGCAGATCCTGCCGAAACTGCAGGCCCAGGCTGAAGCGGCGGTACGCCTGCTTGGCTTCACCCCGACCAGCAACGGGATGAACGCTCCGCAACTGACCGTGACCCTGACCGAGCTGAAATACCAGTCGCCGAAAGAAGGCATGTACGTGACCGAAGCCACCATTGGCGCGACTTTCCGCTCCGACGTGCAGAGTGGCAACCGTCGCTACAGCGGTCGCTACGGTGCGTCCCTGGACCAGCGCTTCGGCATGGCGCCGAACCAGGAAACCAACACCAAACTGGTCAGCGACGTGTTGAGCGATGCGTTGACGCGCTTGTTCAAGGATCCGACCGTGGGTCAGATTCTCGGCGAGTAAGTGCTTCGCCTGATGTGAAAAAGCCCGGGGCCAGTGATGGTTCCGGGCTTTTTTGTAGGGGGGGCTTTGGGCTCAAGCCGCCTGGGAATAGAAGTCGAGCACGCTCACGCCCGTCAGCAGGTCGGTCTCCGGCAGATCGGCATGCTGATGCCCGCCGAGTGCGCAATACACCAGCCAATGGCGATCCTGAACATTGAAGGCGAGGCTGCCGACGAGGCTCTGCTGTTCGTCGGATGGGGTGATGAGGTACAGGCGATCCTGGTTTTCAGCGTGAAGCATGACGCGGTCCGTGGCGGTTTCGAGGCGCGCATGGTGGCCGATGTAAATGACGAAGCCGTGACACAGGACAGCCATCGGTCGATTGTCGGGTTATTTGTCGCAAAGGGTAGGGCGCGCGGGGAAGGTTTGGGTAGAATCCGGGCGCGGTCGTCGGTCTGGCGTTCGCCATACCGGTTTAGCCTGAGGTCTGTGATGTCGCTGCACTTGATGACGCTGTTTACCGCCCATCCCGCCAAATTGATCAACCTGCTGGCGCTGCTGCTGGCGTTTCCCGGCAGTTGGCTGCTGCATGCGACCCGTCGCCGCGAGCAACGGGCAATGGCCAGCATCGCTGCCCAGCGCGAAAACCGCCCCGATCAGGAGCCGACGCTGGATTGGTCGACCCTGCGCATGAACCGCTTCTTCTACCGTTTCGGGTTTGCCTGCCTGGGACTGGCGTTGCTGGTTTCGTGGATCAGCACCCGGATCTGACTTTTTCGCAGGCATGAAAAACGGCGCCCCAGGGCGCCGTTTTTGTGTCCGCAAGGCAACCGCTTACAGCGGCAACCCGGCCTTGACCCGATACTGATTGCGCACCGGCGTCGCGTATTGCAGCACCAGATACGGACGGTGTTCCGCCGGGCAGGCGTCGAGCCGGCGCTGCCACTCTTCCTGGGCCTTGGCCAGTTCTTCGGCACCGAACACCTCGGCGGCCTGCGGCACGTGCAGTTGCGGATCGGCATCGGCCCACTGTGCGTACGCCAGGTAATGCACCGGGAATAACCGATAACCGCCGAGAATCTGCTTGTCCATCTCGACCGCCAGTTGCTTGGTGTCTTCAAACAGCTCGGTGATCGGCGCGGCGAAGTTCACATGCACCCGGCCCTTGTAGCCGGTGATGCCCTTGGCGATGCTCACGTCATCCTCGCCCGGCGCCTTGCTGTAGGTGCCGGTGGTGGCGCGGATATACAGCTCGCGGGCTTTGGCCTGGTCGCACGGGTCGTATTCGTAGCTGATCGATACCGGGGTCAGGTTCAGCGACTGAATGACTTCGCCGAACGGCTCGTCCTTGCGGCTCATGTGGAACATCTTGAGGATCGCCGACTCGGTACGGTCGTCGCCGTCCTTGGCCCGGCCCTCGGCCTGGGCGATCCAGATCGAGGCGCAATCGGTGCGGATCGAGTGGTTGATGTAGGCCGACAGCAGTTGGTAAGCGGCCATTTTCTCGCGGCGCCCGGTGATCGAGCGGTGAACGATGAAGCTCTTGTTCAACCGCATCAGGTCACTGACGAAAGGTTTTTGCAGCAGGTTGTCGCCGATCGCGATGCGCGGGGTCGGCAGGCCGGCGTGGTACACGGCATAGTTGACGAAGGCCGGGTCCATCACGATATCGCGGTGGTTGGCGATGAACAGATAGGCGCTGCCGGACTTGAATTGCTCCACACCGGTGTAGGTGACACCGTCGGTGGCCCGTTCGATGGTGTGGTCGACGTAGAACTCGACCTTGTCCTGCAAAGTGGCCACGGACGTCACGTCGGCGAACTCACGACGCAGCCGATGGGCTATAAGAGGTTTGAGCATCCAGCCGAAGGCACCGGCGAAACGCGGGAAGCGGAAGTGGGTGAGGATATCTAGAAACGCCTTGTCGCCGAGCAGTCTTGCCAGTACCGCAGGTACTTCGCTGTCGTCGTAAGGTCGGATGGCATCGAATTCGCCCATCATGCTCTCTTGTTGGAAACGGCTAGGGTAAGTAAAGGTTTTGATCGAAAACCAACGGGGCACGGTCTGAAAAGGTAGCCAGACAAAAATAGCCCTGCAAATAGACCGGCGATTATACGCACAAGTCACTCGGGAGACCGCGATGCTGGAAAGCGCAGACTATGAATGTCCGTATTGTGGTGAAGAGGTCGAGACGACCATTGATCTGTCCGGCGGCGATCAGACCTATATTGAAGACTGTCAGGTCTGTTGTCGGCCGATCACCTTTGTTTTGCAGGTTCACGGAGAGGAATGGCATCTCGAGGTCTTCAGCGAAAACGAGTGAGGGGCAGCCATGCAGCGAATCTACGAGCCGGAAAACCTGATGGAAGGCGAGATGCTCAAGGGCATGCTCGCCAGCGAAGGCATCGAGGCGCATCTGGTCGGGCGCGACCTGCTGGGCGGCACGGGTGAATTGCCGATCTTCGGCCTGCTCGGGCTGTCGGTCGATAACGACCAGGCTGAATACGCCCGTGAGCTGATCCGCGCGTACAATGCCGCGCTGCCGCTGCCCGGCGATGAACCGGAAAGCTTTCCCGGGACGCTGGTCTGTTAGGCTGGCGTTCGTTTTATTCTCGAGCCGTGTTGCCCCATGTGTGGACGTTATGCCCTGTTTCGCTGGAACCGCGACTTCGCGGCCCTGCCAGGTTTTCCCGCCGATCAGCAGGCGCAGTGGAACATTTCCCCCAACGATTCGGTGCTGATACTGCGCGCCGAGCCTGACGGCCCGCGCTCGCTGGCCCGCGCCCGTTGGGGGCTGACGCCGCCGTGGCTGACTGACCTGTCCCGCACCCCGGCTCATGCCCGGGCCGAAACCGTTGCCGAACAACCGATGTTTCGCGAGGCCTTGCGCCTGCGTCGCTGCCTGCTGCCAGCCAACGGCTTCTACGAATGGCGCGGCACGGCGCGCAAGCGCCCGTACTGGCTGACACCGGGGGAGGGCTCCTCGCTGTTTTTCGCGGCGATCTGGGAGGCGTATCCGGTGCAGGAGCAGGTCTGGCTGAGTACGGCGGTCATCACCCAGCCGGCGGCCAGTCAACGCCGGCCGCTGATTCTCGATGAAGCGGGGCAGGCGGCGTGGCTCGATCCGCAGACGCCGCTGCATGCCTTGCACGCGCTGCTGGCCAGTGAGCCAGTCGCGTTGCGTGAGCGAGTGTTGGCGAATCTGGTGAATGATCCGAAATTGAATGGGCCGGAGTGTCTGACCCCGGCCTAGCGCTCTCGATCAAAAGCCCCTCACCCTAACCCTCTCCCGGAGGGAGAGGGGACCGATTGTGCGATGTTCCAGAAATACGCCGACCTGAACGCATAGCACCGAATCCATAATCGACTGGTTTTTTCAGGTCGATGGATGACGCAAGACAACGCGGTCAGTCCCCTCTCCCTTGGGGAGAGGGCGAGGGTGAGGGGCTTTTGCTCTTGCTCTCAAACCTTGAACTGATTGATCAACCGCCGCTGCTGCTCCGCCAGTTTGGTCAGGTCCGCACTCGCCGAACTCGACTCATCCGCGCCACCCGCCACCTCGTTCGCCACCTGACCGATGTTGATCACATTACGGTTGATGTCATCGGCCACCGCGCTCTGTTCCTCGGCGGCGCTGGCGATCTGGGTGTTCATGTCGTTGATCACCGACACCGCCTGAGTAATGGTTTCCAGCGCCTCGGCGGCCTTGGCTGCGTGCTGCACGCTTTCGTCGGTGCGGTTCTGGCTGTCTTCCATGACCCGCACTACGTCGCGCGTGCCCTGTTGCAGTTGCTGGATCATGCTCTGGATTTCTTCGGTGGCCTTCTGGGTTTTCTGCGCCAGGTTGCGCACCTCATCCGCCACTACCGCGAAACCGCGACCCTGTTCACCGGCCCGGGCCGCTTCGATCGCCGCGTTCAGCGCCAGCAGGTTGGTCTGTTCGGCGATCCCGCGAATGGCGGTCAGGATCGCGTTGATGTTCTCGCTGTCCTTGGCCAGGGTCTGGACCACGTCCACGGCCTTGCTGATTTCCACTGCCAGAACGCCGATCGAGTTTGAAGTGTCGCGGACGATCTGCATGCCCTGACTCGCTGCCTGATCCGCATGGCTGGCGGCTTGCGCGGCCTGGGTCGCGTTGCGCGCCACGTCCTGCGCAGTCGCCGTCATTTCCTGCACGGCGGTGGCGACCTGGTCGATCTCGGCCATCTGTTTCTGCACGCCGATGTTGGTGCGGATCGCGATGTCGGCGGTGTGTTCCGAGGAATCGCTAACGCTCTGCACCGACGTCACCACCTGGGTGATCATCGCCTGCAACTTGGCCAGGAAGGTGTTGAAGCCCTTGGCGATCGAACCCAGCTCATCGCTGCGGTCGCTGCTCAGGCGACGGGTCAGGTCGCCTTCGCCCTGAGCGATGTCGTCGAGCATGGTGACCATTTGTTTCAGCGGTCGGGCGATGCCGTGGCCGACCAGCCAGATCACCAGCAGGCCGAGCGCGGCGATGAGCAGGCCGACCATGGCCATGCCAAAGGTGTCGGATTTGCGTTGCGCGTCGAGGTCGCCCTGGAGCTTTTGCAGGTCGGCCATTACGGCGTTGAGCGGCAGTTGCAGCATCAGGGTCCAGCGCGCGTCGGTCTGGCCGATGCCGAACGGTAGATACAACTCGATGCGGCCCTGCTCTTTATTGACGGTGTAGGTGACTTCGCCGCGCTTGAGATTGGCCATGTTGGCAATCTGCTGGGCGTCGAGGATATCGCTGACTTTTTCGCCGAATTTGCTTGGGTCCTTGGTGTAGGCGACGATCCGCCCGTTACCGCCGATCAACGCCATCTGCCCGGCGCCGCCGTAGAGTTTCTGGTTCGCGCCCAGAAGCATTTCCTGGATGAAGTTCACCGACAGGTCGGCGCCGACGATACCCTGGAACGCGCCGTTGAGCATGATCGGTTCAATAAAGGAGGCGAGCATGACGATTTTGTCGCCGACCTTGTACGGCGCCGGATCGATCACGCAGGATTTTTTGGTTTCCTTGGAACACAGGTAGTACTCGCTGGCGCGCACGCCGGTGGACAGGACTTTCTGGTCGTCGACGTCCACCAGTTTGTCCAGGCCCAGGGTGCCGTCGTCATTGCGGAACCACCATGGCAGGAAACGTCCGTTGCTGGCGTCGATGCCGACCACTTTGGTGCCGACGTAGGCGGCGTCGTTGTGATCCAGTGCGTCCTTTTCCCAGCCAATGTAGGTGCCGAGGATTTTCGGGTTCTTCTCGACGTTTTCCTTGATCAGACTGATCAGTTGCTCGCGGCTGACGGTGAGTTTCGGCTGACCCTCGACGCCCGGTGTGCCGAGCAGGGCATTGACCCGCACCAGCCCCCCGGCGATCAGCAGCGGTGCCTCCAGCTCGCGCTGGATCTGGCTGACCTGGGTCTGCGCCAGCGATGTCAGGCGCTGCTCGATGACCTGCTCGAACTGATCCTGGGTTCGTTGCTGAACCATGTCTTGCGTGCGGGCGCCGGAGAACAGCGCATACAGCACCAGCGCGGCGACCACGCTGAGTACGATGGCGCCGGCCAGGGCGGCTACGGAAAACTGGATCGACTTGAATTTCATGAGGGCTCCGCACGCGAGAGGACGTCTGCGCTGTTGTATCGGCAGCAGGCATTGCGCCATGAGTCAGGCCGGATGCCATTGCGCAGAAATGTCGCAAATGGATCGGTACGCGACGCAGTTGCCGCGAGGCTCGCAGGTGTCTGTGAAATTTTTCCTACAGGGTGGGCGGGCAGTTTCTGAAAGTGCGTGCAACACGTCCGTTGTATCTGGCGCGGATACATTTACCCGCCTAGGATACGCGGCAGGTTTTCAGGGAGCTTTTGAATGAACAAGACATTGGTTGTAGGTGCGCTGAGCGCAGCGCTGTTGCTGGCCGGCTGCCAGTCGGTCAACACCACCAGCGGCGGTGCCGTGGGCGTGGAACGCAAGCAGTACATGTCCAGCCTGCTGTCCTCGCAAGAGGTCGACCAGATGTACGCCCAGTCCTATCAGAAGACCGTGGGCGAGGCGTCGAGCAAGGGTGTGCTGGACAAGTCCAGCAACGAGGCCAGGCGGGTTCAGGCCATTGCCAACCGCCTGATCGCCCAGACGCCGAATTTCCGTCCGGATGCGGCGCAGTGGAAATGGGAAGTCAATCTGATCAAGAGCGATGAACTCAACGCCAACTGCGGTCCTGGCGGCAAGATCATTTTCTACACCGGGCTGATCGACAGCCTGAAACTCACCGACGATGAAATCGCTGCGGTCATGGGCCATGAAATCGCCCACGCCCTGCGCGAGCACGGTCGTGAAGCGATGTCCAAGGCCTATGGCATCGAAATGGCCAAACAGGGCGCCGGTGCGTTGCTGGGGTTGGGCCAGGACAGCATGGCGCTGGCCGACACCGTGGCCCAATACGGCATGACCCTGCCGAACAGCCGGGCCAACGAAAATGAAGCCGACCTGATCGGCCTGGAGCTGGCCGCCCGCGCCGGGTACAACCCGAATGCGGCAATCACGCTGTGGAACAAGATGAGCAAGGCTTCCGAGGGTTCGCCACCGGAATTCATGAGCACTCACCCGGCGTCGTCCAGTCGTATCGCATCGTTGGAAGCGGCAATTCCGAAGGTCATGCCGCTGTACGAAAAAGCGCCGAAGTCCTGAGGGATTTTCGGCGAGGCTGATGGCCTCTTCGCGAGCAAGCCTGTTCCCCCCATTGATTAGCCGTAAATCGGTGGGGCTTGCTCGCGAAGAGCGATAACGCGGTGTTACCGGGTTATCGCGTCAAACCCAGCCACTGCTCTGCATCGCCTTGTACACCGCAACAACCGCCAGAATCATGAACGCCGAAGCCGCGAGGCGACGGATCAGGGTCAGCGGCAGTTTCTCCGCCGCGAAGTTGCCGGCCAGTACCACCGGAACGTTGGCAATCAGCATGCCGGCGGTGGTGCCGATGATCACCAGCCACAGTTCCGGATATTGCGCGGCGAGCATCACCGTGGCGATCTGGGTCTTGTCACCGATTTCCGCGAGGAAGAACGCAATCAGCGTGGTCAGGAACGGTCCGAACTTGCGGGCGGTGCTGGCTTCGTCGTCGTCCATTTTGTCCGGGACCAGGGTCCACAGCGCCGTGGCGGCGAAGCTGGCGGCGAGAATCCAGTGCAGGACCGAGTCGGAGAAGAAGCTGCCGAACCAGGCGCCGACCGCACCGGCTGCCGCGTGGTTGGCCAGGGTCGCAGCGACGATACCGGCAATGATCGGCCAGGGTTTGCGAAAGCGAGCGGCGAGAATCAGCGCGAGCAGTTGCGTCTTGTCGCCGATTTCGGCCAAGGCAACGATTGCGGTGGGAACGAGTAACGAGTCCAGCATCAGGATTTCCTAAGGGGCGGGTCGACACGGCTATGACACGTACAGCCTTCCCGCCCCGGGTAAGGTGTGCGTGTCATAGGTCTTGTCAAACCCTGCGATCCGTCTGCTGCGGACGCTTGGGTCGCATACGCCATGATCTGAGGATCAAGTATGTTGACGTATGCCGGACGAGCTTGGCGCTCGTGGGAGACTACTCCCCTAGGACGGAGCGGATTCTGCCTTCGCCGATCCGATAGAGCAAGTACAAATTTCTAGCCGCGTTTGGCCCGATAAATCCGGAAGCCATTGCCCTCGGCCTTGATCGCACACACCCCCAGGTGCTCTTCGATCAGCGGTTGGTACTTCAGAAAACTGTTCGCCACCAGGCGCAGTTCGCCACCGTTTTTCAGATGTTTGGCTGCTTTTCGCAGCAAGTTCTCGGTGGCGACATAGTTGGTGTGAACGCCGGTATGGAACGGCGGATTGCTCAGAATCGCGTTCAAACCCATCGGGGCGGCATCGATCCCGTCGCCGGTCAGGACCTCGGCTTCCAGACCATTGGCAGCCAGGGTCAGGCGACTGCTGGCGGTAGCGAACGCATCGACGTCGAGCATCGTCACCTGCGTCTCGGGATAGCGACGTTTGATCGCCGCGCCCAATACACCGGCGCCACAGCCGAAATCCAGCAGATGCCCGCTCGGCAGTTTGTCCAGATGCTCCAGCAGCAGAGCACTGCCGCGATCCAGGCGACCGTGGCTGAAGACGCCCGGCAGGCTGACGACCTTCAACGGGCCTTCGGCCAGCGGCAGTTCGTAGGTCTGTGCCAGGCTCTCCAGCGGTTTTGCCTGCGGTGCGTCGGCCACGGTGACTTGCCACAACTGGCAATGCCGCGCGCTGTCGAGCTTGCGCGGCTTGCCGAAGGGGTTGAGCTGTTTGGACGCGCCTTCGATGCCGCTGCGTTTTTCCCCGACCAGAAACACCTCGCGCCCGGCCAGGCGCGCGGCCACGGCGTTGAGCAGGTAATTGGTCAAGTCTTTGGATTTGGGCAGGAACACCACGGCGCTGTCGAACTCGCGCTCCGGGACATTCACACCAAAATGGCTGCGCCCGGCGAAACGCGCATCGAGCGCGGCTTGATCGCCGGCGTGCCAGCACCAGCCAAACGCATCGGGCAGGCGCCCGAGCAAGTCGTCGGCGGGCAAGCCGGCCAACAACAGCGAACCCTGGAATAACTCGGCCTGACGAAGCAGTACTTCACTGCGCGGATCCATAACTGCTCCCGTGAAAAAAAGTGCCGCAGTTTATCAACTGACGACCCGCAGCGCCTTACCGCTGAAGAAGGCCTGGGCGTTTTCGCGCAATTGCCCCACGATCCGTTGCCGGGCCTCGCGGCTGCCCCAGGCGTTGTGCGGAGTGACGATCAGGCGCGGGATGTCGGCGGCCAGCAGCGGATTGCCATGGGTGGGCGGCTCCACGCTCAGCACATCGGTGGCAGCGCCGCCGAGATGCCCGTTGCGCAAGGCATCGGCCAGCGCCTGTTCGTCGATCAGGCCGCCACGGGCGGTGTTGACCACCAGGGCGCCGGGCTTCATCGATGCCAGCTCGCGGGCGCCGATGAAGTGGCGGGTGTGTTCGTTGAGCGGGCAGTGCAGGGTGAGAGCGTCGATCTGTGGCAGCAGTTCCTCCAGCGGCAGACGATCCGCGCGGGCAGGGCGACCGGGAATCTGCCCCAGCAACACGCGCATCCCGAACGCTTGAGCCAGGCGCGCCACCGCGCCGCCGAGTTCGCCGTGGCCGAGCAGACCCAGGGTTTTGCCCTCCAGTTCGATGATCGGGTAGTCCAGCAGGCAGAACTGTTTCGCCTGCTGCCAGCGACCTTCGCCGACGGCTTTCTGGTAGTCGGCCAGGCGGGTGGCGAGGTTGAGCAGGAGCATGATCGTGTGCTGCGCCACCGACGGTGTACCGTAACCCTGGCAGTTGCACACGGTGATGCCGCGTTCGCGGGCGGCGGCCAGGTCGACGTTGTTGGTGCCGGTGGCGGTGATCAGGATCAGTTGCAGATCCGGGTTGGCGGCCATGGCGGCGGCGTCGATCAGAATCTTGTTGGTGATCGCCACCGTGGCGCCTTGCAGGCGTTCGGCGACTTGTTCGGGCAAGGTCTGGGCGAACAGTTGCAGATCGCTGAAGCATTCGCGCAAGGGACTCAGGTCGAGATCTCCCAGATCCAGCGAGGGATGATCAAGAAATACGGCGCGGCGAGCGTTCGTCATCAACTGTACCTTTTGTGCTTTGAGCGGAGGGCGTACTCTGCCGAGCCTAACAGATGAAACAAATCGTTACGCCTTTGTAAGGGAGCCCTCATGTACTGGACCGAGTTCTTGACCGTTGCACTGATCCATCTGCTGGCTGTCGCCAGTCCCGGCCCGGACTTCGCCGTGGTGGTGCGCGAAAGTGTGACCCACGGTCGCCGCGCCGGCACCTGGACGGCGCTGGGTGTGGGCACGGCGATTTTCCTGCATGTCGGCTATTCGTTGCTCGGCATCGGCCTGATCGTGTCGCAGTCGATTGTGCTGTTCAATGCCTTGAAGTGGGCCGCTGCCGCCTATCTGTTGTACATCGGCTTCAAGGCCTTGCGCGCGCAACCGGCGAAAACCGTGACCGACGACTTGCACAAGGAGGCTGGCGAACGCACCGCCCGTGGCGCATTCACCTCAGGTTTCGTGACCAACGGCCTGAACCCGAAAGCGACGCTGTTCTTCCTGTCGCTGTTCACCGTGGTGATCAATCCGCACACGCCGCTGGCGGTACAGGCCGGTTACGGGATCTACCTGGCGGCGGCGACTGCCACCTGGTTCTGCCTGGTGGCGATGCTGTTCAGCCAGCAGCGCGTGCGCGCCGGTTTCGCCCGCATGGGACACTGGTTCGACCGCACCATGGGGGCGGTACTGATCGCCATCGGGGTGAAACTCGCGTTCACCGAGATGCATTGATCGGCTAAACCAGCTCGCTGAGTTTGTTCAGGGTGTTCAGATAGTCCCGGGGATTCTCCCCGAGCAAGCGGCGAAACATCGCGCTGAACGCCCGCGCGCTGCCGTACCCCAAATCTCCCGCCACGCGCTGCACGCTGTCCCCGGCGAGCAGGCGTGGCAGGGCTTCCATCAGGCGCAGTTGCTGGCGCCAGGCATTGAAATTCATCTGCAACTGCTGCTGGAACAGTCGCGCCAGAGTGCGTGAGCTGGCGCCGACCTGCTGCGCCCAGTCTTCCAGGGTGTTGGGGTGATCCGGCGTGCGCAGCAACGCCAGGCAGATGTTCTGCAAGCGCCGGTCGGTGGGCATCGGTATGTGCAGCGGCAGGTTTTCCAGGCTGGCGAGTTCTTCCAGCATCAATTGCTGGATCAGCGGATTGTCGGCGTGGGGCGGGCCTTGCACCGCACGCAGGATCAGCTCGCGCAGCAAAGGCGTCACCGCCAGCACGCAACAGTGCTGGAGGCTGGCGGGTGACAGATGCGCGGCGATGAACAGCGAACGCATCTGCACATCGCCGGACATGAAAATCTCGTGCGCCACCTCCGGTGGAATCCACACCGCGCGACTCGGCGGAATCACCCATGCCCCTTGTGCGGTGACCACCCGCATCACTCCGCTGGCGGCATACAGCAACTGCGCTTCACGGTGCAGGTGCAGCGGCTGGTGTGCGCCGTCCAGATAATCCCGGGGGTAGGCGCTCACCGGGCCGTGGTCGAAATGGCTGATCAACATGTCTGATTTGATGACTTGGATGGCAGGAATGCGCTTTTTTGCCAACTTAGCATAAGCCACTGACAACCACCGATAACTCTATAAAGCGTGCCGCGATGAACCCGTCCAGAAACGTCATTCGCTACATCAACGCAGCCCATGTGATTGATCACATGTTCATGCTGATTTTTCCCGCCGCCGTGCTCGGCATGACCCAGGCCTTTGCCCTCGACTACGCCGCGCTGATCGGCCTGTCGCTGGGTGGCTTTATCGCGTTCGGCGCCTGTTCGCTGCCGGCCGGCTGGCTGGGCGATCACTGGAGCCGGCGTCGGATGATGCTGGTGTTTTTCTTCGGCATCGGCGCCTCGGCGATCTTCACCGGCCTGAGCAACAGCCCGACGATGCTGGTGATCGGCCTGACCCTGATCGGCATTTTTGCGGCGATCTATCATCCGGTAGGCACCGCGATGCTGGTGGCCTGTGCGCAGAATCGCGGGCGGGAAATCGGCATCAACGGCATGTGGGGCAACCTCGGCGTGGCGTTTTCGGCGCTGATCACCGGGTTGTTGGTGGCGCAGTTCGGCTGGCGCTCGGCGTTTCTGTTACCGGGGGCGGTGGCGATCATGCTGGGAATCGGCTTCGCCTTGCAGGTGCGCGAGGAACCCATTTCGCAACGTCCGCACACCGCGCTCAAAGGTGCCGGCGGCCAGCGGATTTCGATGGTCATGGTGTTCGCTGTGCTGGCGTTGGCCACCGCCACCGGTGGCGTGGTGTTCAACGCCACGACCATGACGTATCCGAAGCTGTTCCAGGAGCGCCTGCACGATGTGTTCGCTTCGCCGCAGACCCTCGGCGTGGTGGTCAGCCTGGCCTATGCCTTCGGTGCCATCGCGCAGTTGAGCATTGGCCGGGTGTTGCACCGCGTCAGCCTGAAGTGGCCGTTCATCGCCTTGACGCTGTGCCAGGCGCCGCTGCTGTTTGCGCTGGCCTACGTCGACGGCTGGGCGGTGATCGCCATCGGGGCGGCGTTCATGTTCGTGGTGTTCGGCCAGGTCACGGTGAACGATTCGATGGTCGCCAATTTCGTCGCGCCGCAGTGGCAGTCGCGGGTCTTCGCGCTGCGTTACTGTTTATCGTTCGGCGCCAGTGCGACGGCGATTCCGCTGATTTCCTATGTCGAACCACGCCATGGTTTTGTGGGGCTTTACCTGATCCTGGCCGGTTTTGGCGCTTTGACTTTCCTTGCTGCGGTGGTTTTCCCCCGCACGCCTTCTGAAGCGGCTGTAGGGCAAACCGCCTGAACGACGATGAATCCCGGCAAATGCTGGCGCAAAGCTAGCATTTGTCCGGCTTTGCAAATCATTCCTTTGGCTGATTTAGCTGTCACGTAACGGTTTTAGAGTACGAATCTGTTCATCAAAACCGTGCAGTCAGAAAAGGGACTCTTATGTTGCAGACTCGCGTTATTCCGCCCGCCGAAGGGGCCTACCAGTACCCATTGCTGATTAAACGGCTGCTGATGTCCGGTGCCCGTTACGAGAAAACCCGCGAGATCATCTACCGTGACCAGTTGCGTTACAGCTATCCGACCCTGATCGAACGGGTGGCGCGGCTGGCCAACGTGCTGACGGCGGCCGGGGTCAAGCCCGGTGATACCGTGGCGGTGATGGACTGGGACAGCCATCGTTACCTGGAGTGCATGTTTGCCATCCCGATGATTGGCGCGGTGATTCATACCATCAACGTGCGCCTGTCGCCGGAGCAGATTCTCTACACCATGAACCACGCCGAGGACCGCTTCGTGCTGGTCAACAGCGAGTTCGTGGGCTTGTACCAGGCCATCGCGCCGCACCTGACCACGGTCGACAAAACCCTGCTGCTGACCGACCTGCCGGAAAAAACCGCCGACCTGCCGAATCTGCTCGGCGAGTACGAACAACTGCTGGCCGCCGCCAGCCCGCAGTACGACTTCGAGGATTTCGACGAAAACTCGGTCGCGACCACGTTCTACACCACGGGCACCACCGGCAATCCGAAAGGGGTGTACTTCACCCATCGGCAACTGGTGCTGCACACCATGGGCGTGTCGACCATCATGGGCGCCATCGACAGCGTGCGGCTGCTGGGCACCAACGATGTGTACATGCCGATCACCCCGATGTTCCACGTACACGCCTGGGGCCTGCCGTATGTGGCGACCATGCTGGGTCTCAAACAGGTTTATCCGGGGCGTTACGATCCGGAGTTTCTGGTCGAGCTGTGGCGCAAGGAAAAGGTCACGTTCTCCCATTGCGTGCCGACCATCCTGCAAATGCTGCTCAACGCCAAGGGCGCGCAAAGCACCGATTTCGGCGGCTGGAAGATTGTCATCGGCGGCAGTGCGCTCAACCGCACGCTCTATGAAACCGCCAAGAGCAAAGGCATTCAGCTGACCGCCGCCTATGGCATGTCGGAAACCGGGCCGCTGGTGTCCTGCGCGCACCTGAACGACGAACTGATGGCGGGCAGCGAAGACGAGCGCACCACCTACCGGATCAAGGCCGGGGTGCCGGGACCGCTGGTGGAGGCGGCGATCGTCGACGGCGAAGGCAACTTCCTCCCGGCCGACGGCGAGACCCAGGGCGAACTGGTGCTGCGTGCGCCGTGGCTGACCGAAGGCTATTTCAACGAACCGCAGAAGGGCGCCGAGCTGTGGGCCGGCGGCTGGTTGCACACCGGTGACGTCGCGACTCTCGACAGCATGGGCGTGATCGATATCCGCGACCGTATCAAGGACGTGATCAAGACCGGCGGCGAATGGATTTCCTCGCTGGATCTCGAAGACCTCATCAGTCGTCACGTTGCGGTACGTGAAGTAGCAGTGGTGGGTATCCCTGATCCGCAGTGGGGCGAGCGGCCGTTCGCCTTGCTGGTGATCCGCGAAGGACACGCCATCGGGGCGCGGGAACTCAAGGAACACCTCAAGCCGTTCGTGGAACTGGGGCACCTGAGCAAGTGGGCGATTCCGAGTCAGATCGCCCTTGTTACGGAAATTCCCAAGACCAGTGTCGGCAAGCTCGACAAGAAGCGCATCCGCCTCGACATCAGCGAATGGCAGACCAATAACAGCACCTTCCTCTCGACCCTCTGAACCTCCCCTCGCCGCCCCAAA
>NZ_JAOEJT010000023.1:0-70608 GCF_025447575.1 Pseudomonas sp. B2M1-30
GACGCCTACGGCAAAATCGCCGCACTCGAACTGGCCGCCCACGACTACCTCGACCAGCCGCTGCGCTTCCAGGGCCAATACTTCGACGCTGAAAGCGGCCTGCACTACAACCGGCATCGCTACTACGACCCGGACACCGGACGCTATCTGACGCCGGACCCGGTGAAGCTGGCGGGCGGGTTGAATCAGTACCGGTACGTACCGAATCCGACGGGTTGGGTGGATCCGTTGGGATTGAACGCCAACTGTCCTCCGCCGGGAAAGACGGGTTGTGCGGTGCCGGATACGGTTGACAGTTCGGTTACAGATAGGGGAGAACCGGCGGCCCCACAGCCAAAAAATCGTCCTTACAACTTTGGCAGTGAAGGAAAGCTAATTGAACACTATGAAAAACACGGAGCGGAGTTCAAGGCTTTGAGTAAAGATGACTACCTGCTTATCGCGCGTGATGTGGTCAATCTGGGCACGCATGTACGTTATGAGTACAAGGAGCACCAGCGATCTGGCTTTTTTATGCTGATGGGAAATAACAAAAAAGGTGAGTCAAAATTTGCTTTTGTTGGGACAAACGACAAGCAGGAAATAACCACCTTGCATACCAAAAGCGGAAAGGATTTCTGGAGAACCATAAACAGAGATGCGAAAAATAAGGAGGTCACCTCTACTCATGACTAAAGAGTACTCGGCGACCTTAATCGAAATTGACAGCCTCGTAGACGAGCTTGTCGTGTTGCTTATCAGCGGCATCAAAGTCAGGTGCTTCACTAGTTATTGCCCGCATCAAATTGAAGTTGGAAAAACGTACAAGGTGGAGCTAGAAATAGTGCTTCCTGATGCAGGATACGCAGAGATTTCAAATGATGAACGGATAGGTATAGATCCAATAGGCGAAGGCTTCTCCTGTGCTATTTACGGATATCTCAACGGAGATAACCTTCAGTCATTCGTTGACTTTCCTGAGCAAGAAATTCATTACGACTATCCAAGCCTGAATGAACGCTACGTGAAAGTCATAGCAGATCGAATCAACGTATCGTTCGTATGAACTAGCGCACTAGCATGGGGTGCTAGGGATCAAGGAATACAGAGCAAAATGCTGATTAACTCTCAGCCTACATCTTCATCTGATGGAACCTGATCCCGCCCCAACGAATCAGTCGGCGAAGGCAACGGATACTCCGGTGTCTCATCTTCAATCAACGGTACGGTAGCATCATCCATCAACGACCCCGGATCCTCATTTCCCGGGTCGTTGAGTTCTTCCGACTCCAGCTCTTCCTTGTCATCAGCTTCAGATTTCATGACACACCTCGATCTCTTCAAAACGGCATATCGTTCGAAAAGCCTAGCCCTCAATCGTTCCAATGCCTTCTGATCAGCCACAAAAAACCCGGCACCAGGCCGGGTTTCCGATAACTCGACATCCCGTCACCGATGCCGATTCTTATGTTTGTGTTTGTGACCACCACCCGAGTGCGACTTGCCGCCATCATCACCCAGATTGTTGCCTACAGCCCCACCTGCTGCGCCGCCGAGGCCTGCTCCGATGGCGGAGCCGGTCGAGCCACCCAGGCTGTTGCCGACCACCGAACCTCCGGCCGCGCCAAGCCCGCCACCAATCGCAGCTTCGGTGCGATTATGTTTATTCGCGCCGACCGCGCCGCCCGCCGCGCCGCCGACCCCGGCACCCACCGCCGCGCCAGTGCTGCCGCCAAGCTGTCCACCCACGACATTGCCGAGTACGCCGCCAAGTCCACCACCGACCGCAGCCGAACCATCGCCGGCGGCCATGGCGCCTTGGGCCATCAGTAATCCAAGAACCAGTGCGGATAATGTCAATCGCATATGAACCTCACAGTTCCCGAAACGGGACAGTACGCCCACCGGGCGCTATGCAGTTTGGAGGCGCAATCACGCAAAACGTTCACCAACGAAAAGGCCCGGCATAAGCCGGGCCTCTTCAGACGCGCAACAAGGATCAGTGACGCTTGTGACCCTTGGACAGATTGCTGCCCACCGCGCCACCGGCTGCGCCGCCCAGGCCAGCACCGATGGTGGCGCCAGTCTTGCCGCCCAGGCTGTTACCGATCACCGAACCACCTGCCGCGCCGACACCGCCGCCGATGGCAGCCTTGGTACGGGCGCCCTTCTTCGCGGCCATCGCACTACCGGCCGCGCCCGCTACACCGGCACCAATCGCCGCACCGGTGCTGCCACCCATTTTCTGGCCAACCACATTACCCAGCGCACCACCCAGGCCACCACCGAGTGCAGCAGTACCATCACCGGCAGCCATCGCACCTTGAGCAACCAGGAGGCCCAGAACCAGAGCAGGCAGAGTTAAACGCATGACGAAAACCTCAACAAATAGGGATGACAAAAAGGGCGCAGATTGAATGCCAGTGCAGCGACAAAGTCCAGACAATATCCGGCGCCACAGCGCAATCGGCGCCGATTTGACAGCGATTATTGAAAAGGTTTTATCCCGGGCAAAAAAAAGCCCGCTGGGGAGACGGGCTGGAGACTTGCTTTCTAACGGATGGCTTCACCCTACGTCGGCCGGTGTGAAAAGTTTGTGAAAAAAAACAGACCCGTCGTCTTCATCCGTAGGAAAAAATCCCGACCTGAGCCCAATAAAAAACCCCGCCTCAGGACGGGGTTCCTCTTGCCACTCAAATCACTTTCTGGAGCGCGTCGTCACCTTGGGCAGAAATTTTGCCTTCGGGCCTTTGGGTGCCGTCGACTTGATCTTGCCGGTCTGAACCGGATCCTCGCCAAACCCCGCCTGATACTCGGTCTGGCCGCAGCGCACGCAGTTGTTGAATGAAAACTCAGCGCCGTCGTCTTCGATATACGGATCAGTCATCTCTTCGCCCCTTTCAAAAGCGGGTCGACACCGGCAAGCCTTTTTGCCTGAAAAAATATCGACCTCCAAGAATTTTCAGACTAGTTGGTCATTCCTGGACTCGTGATTCAGATTGCCGGATGCCCGACGAATGGCCTACGCAAAATAAACGCGATGATGGCGCCGTTGATCGAGCGCGGTTAAAGATTTCCGGCGAATGGCCGTTGCCCTTCTTCCAGCGCAATGAATCTCAAGGAGAGAACATGGAACTCAAAGGATTTCCGAACATGCCCGTTGTAAAGCTCACGGACGAACAAATCGCTGCCGGCAAAGCCGCAGCGGAAAAATTCAAGGAAAAGATCGCTTCAGGTGAAATCACCATCACCTACCCGGACAAACCCGTGCTGCAACCGGGCGTCATCTACCATCCGAGCCAGCCCGCCCAACCGGACCAACCCAGCGATACGCCCCCTCTGGTTGCCATAGACACGCCTTTGACCTACGACTCGAGAGGCACTGTCCTGCTTAAACCGCAAGGCTGATCGACAGTACTGAGCCCACTCACCTGAGCGGGCTCACACGCCTTCAACGCAATTTGACTGCGGTGCCGGTCGCAAACACCACAACCATGCCGCCCTTGCCGGCAGGCATGCTGATCTCGAAATCGACTCCAACGACTGCATCCGCCTGCAACGCGCGGGCTCTTTCCTTGATCTCATCCGTCGCCTGGACCCGCGCTTCCTTCAGCGCCCGCTCCAACGTCTGCGACCGCCCACCGAAAAAGTCGCGCATACCAGCAAACATGTCACGGATCACGTTGACGCCCTGCACCGATTCAGCACTTACAATATCCAGATAAGCCGTAATCTGCCGGCCTTCGATGGCATGAGTGGTCGAGATAATCATGGACGCATTCCTTTATAGAGGCAGAAAAGCCGCGATTGTAAGGCACAAGCCTTTAGCGCGGATCAGTGATACCGATCTGAAAAAATCCTGCCTTAAACGCAAAAACCCCTGATTCTCTCGAAATCAGGGGTTTCTGGTAATCAAATTTGGCGGTGAAGGAGAGATTCGAACTCTCGATACAGTTTCCTGTATACACACTTTCCAGGCGTGCTCCTTAAGCCACTCGGACACTTCACCGTATCTCTTCAAACATGTTCTGTCTGTCGAGGCGCGCTAATGTAGTCGAAAGCTTTTCCGATGGCAAACTTTTTTTCAGAATTTTCATGCGGTTAAAGCAAAAAGGTTTCTCTGAGGCTCGGCCATGGCAAACCGGCCAATCTTCGGTAGGCGCGAGCCTTCACTATAGAAGGGAAAGTGTCAGCCCCGTGGAGCGCTGCGCTGGAGAGGCCGGTAAAGGGTGACTGGTGGGTCAGTCATGGCGCTTTACCTGACCTGCGTCGATGGGTAACGTCTGCTCCATCTTTCTTACAAGGAATAGCGTCATGAGCGAGTTGATTTCCTACCACCTCGAAGACGGTATCGCGACCCTGACTCTGAGCAACGGCAAGGTCAATGCCATTTCCCCGGATGTGATTGCGGCATTCAACTCGGCGCTGGATCAGGCGGTGGCGGATCGTGCCATTGTGATCATCACCGGCCAGCCGGGCATTCTCTCGGGCGGTTATGACTTGAAGGTGATGACTGCCGGCCCTAAAGAAGCCGTGTCCCTGGTAACTGCCGGTTCGACCCTTGCCCGCCGCCTGCTGTCGCACCCGTTCCCGGTGATTGTGGCGTGCCCGGGGCATGCCGTGGCCAAAGGTGCCTTCATTCTGTTGTCCGCTGACTATCGCATCGGTGTCGATGGCCCGTTCAGCATCGGTCTGAATGAAGTGCAGATCGGCATGACCATGCACCATGCCGGCATCGAGCTGGCCCGTGATCGCCTGCGTCGCTCGGCGTTTCACCGTTCGGTAATCAACGGCGAGATGTTCGATCCACAAAGCGCGGTGGATGCAGGCTTCCTCGACAAAGTGGTCGCTGCCGAAGAGCTGCAAGGCGCCGCTCTCGCCATGGCGCGTCAGTTGAAAAAGATCAACATGACCGCCCACAAGAACACCAAGCTGAAAGTGCGCAAAGCACTGCTGGAAACCCTGGACAATGCCATCGTCCAGGATCAGGAGCATCTGGGTTAACCATTGCCCACCTCAGCTAAAGAAAAGCCCGACCCTCGCGTCGGGCTTTTTCTTGCGCGTGTGTGGTTTAAAACTCCGCAACAGCTCTAGGCTGCGTCTGACCATCCAGTCGGAAACATGTGCTTAAACATCGGCCATCTCCCGGCTCTATAGTGCCAATTGCCGAAAACAGTGCACATCCGTACACTGCGCCACCTTTTGTCCCGGTGGGCCTGAAAAAATGCTGTTCGTGTTTCGTATGTTGTTGATGGGCCTGCACTTTATTCTGGCTGGCGTGCTGGGCGTGATCCTCGGAATCTGCCGCCCCTTCAATCCGGACAACAGCCGACTGTGCGCGCGTCTGTATGCGTTGCCGGCCATGTGCATCCTGCGTTTGCGCGTGAAAGCCGATGTCGGTCCGCTGATGAACAAGCCCGATAGCTGCGTGATCATCGCCAACCATCAGTCCAACTACGATCTGTTCGTGTTCGGCAACGTCGTGCCCCGCCGTACCGTGTGCATCGGCAAGAAGAGCCTGAAGTGGGTGCCGTTGTTCGGCCAGTTGTTCTGGCTGGCCGGCAATGTGTTGATCGATCGTGGGAACGCACACAAGGCGCGCCAGTCGATGCTCACCACCACGCAGACCTTGCAACACGAAGACACCTCGATCTGGGTGTTCCCGGAAGGCACACGCAACCTTGGCGAAGAACTGCTGCCGTTCAAGAAAGGAGCGTTCCAGATGGCCATCGCCGCTGGTGTGCCGATCGTACCGGTGTGTGTCAGCAGCTACATCAAGCACATGCGTCTGAACCGCTGGCGCAGCGGGAAAATTCTCATACGTTCGCTGCCGGCGATTCCTACCGCCGGATTGACCATGGACGACATGCCCATGCTCATCACTCAATGCCGCGAGCAGATGCGCGAATGCATCGCCGCGATGGATCAGCAGCTACAGGCTGCATGAAAATCAAACCCGCCTTGTGCGGGTTTTCTTTTACCGGGTGAACTGCGCAGATTTCACTGACTCTCAAGCAGCGACACGGCTAAGCTGAAGCCTTGTATCCCCTGCCATCTGCCAAGAAGAAGTGAATCACCACCATGGGTCGAGTTGTTGCTGCTGCGGTTTACAGCGCCGGTAAAAAGGTCACCAATATTTCCCTCGACGAAGGCGCCGCCTGGGCCGCCAAGACCGGCCATTTCGTCTGGATCGGCCTGGAAGAGCCGAATGCCCAGGAACTGAACAACCTGCAACGTCAGTTCAACCTGCATGAACTGGCGATTGAGGACGCCCTGGAAAAACACAGTCGCCCGAAGCTGGAAACCTTCGGCGACGCCTTGTTCATCGTCACTTACTCACCCGTGCGCGAGCACGGCGTCCTGCAGTTTATCGAAACCCATATTTTCGCCGGCAAGGGCTACATCATCACCGCGCGCAACGGGCACTCGGCGTCCTACGCCCATGTCCGTCAACGCTGTGAGGCGCGTCCGCTGTTGCTGGAACACGGGGAAGACTTCGTACTGTATGCCCTGCTGGATTTCGTGATCGAAAACTACCAACCGGTGGGCGAAGCGATTCATGCCGAAATCGATGAACTGGAACGCAACGTATTGTGCAGCGCCCTGAATGAACATGACATTCAGAAACTGCACGGTCTGCGCCGGGACGTTGTGCGCCTGCGCCGGTACGCGGCACCGATGGTGGAAATCGGCGAGGAGCTGCAAAAACTCAACTTCCCCTTCATCGACAAGAACATGCGTCCGTACTTTCGCGATGTGCAGATCCACGTGACGCGGCAGATGGAAGACCTGACGACGCTGGCGGAAATCGCCAGCCAGACCATCGAAGTCGGTGTATTGCTGGAGGCGTCACGCCAAAGCGTGGTGCAACGCAAGTTTGCTGCGTGGGCGGCGATTCTGGCGTTTCCCACGGCGGTGGCGGGGATCTACGGGATGAACTTCCAGAACATGCCGGAACTGAGCTGGCACTACGGCTATTTTGCCGTGCTGGGATTTATCGCGGTGGGCTGTACGGGGTTGTGGGCGAGTTTCAAGAAATCGGGGTGGTTGTAGTTCCACGCCGAGACGTCCGCAGAAGTCGCGAGCAGGCCAATCCTCCAGGGAAATCAGCCTGCTCGCAAAGCGTCAAACCGTTTCCGGCTTGTGCGCCACAAACCGCATCATCCATTCCGCGACGGTCGCGCCATGGTGCTCTTGCTCCAGGCTGGCCACGCCTTTGCTGTAGATCTGTGCGCCCAACGCTTCCTGACGCAAGTCCAGCAGCGCCCGCGAGTAATCGTGGATGAACTCTGGATGCCCCTGGAAGCACAGCACCTGGTCGTTGATGTGGTACGCCGCAAACGGGCAGAAATCGCTGGAGGCAATCACCGTGGCGTTTTCCGGCAGCGCAGTGACCTGATCCTGGTGACTGATGAGCAACGTCAGTTCTTCCCGCACCGGACTCATCCACGGCGCCTTCGCCGCGAGCTTGTAATTGTGGGTGCCGACGCCCCAGCCCTGGGTCGCACGCTCGCTCTTGCCGCCCAGCAGCAGCGCCAGCAACTGATGGCCGAAGCACACGCCCAGCAGTTTGTCGCCACGCTCATAGCGGGTCAGCAGGTATTGCTTGAGAGTCTGGATCCACGGATCGGTGCCGAACGAGTCGGCCTTGCTGCCGGTGATCAGATACGCATCGAAAGTCAGGTCATCGCTCGGGTATTCACCCTGCATCACGTTGTACACCGTGAACTCGGCGGCGATCGGCTGTTGCGAGAACAGGCGCTGGAACATCTGCCCGTAACCCTGATATTGATCGACCAGTTCCGGACGCAGGATGTCGGTTTCCAGAATGCAGATGCGTAGCGACATAAAAAATACCTGACACATGATGGGAATAATGAACACCCCAGAGCCTGCCTCGAAATACCCCGGCAAGGCAAGCCCCGAGATGCTCCCCGACCCGTTAGAACAACTCGCCCTTCGCAGCCTTTTCCAGCAACAGGGCCGGCGGTGTGAATCGTTCGCCGTACTGCTCGGCCAGGTACTGGGCACGGGCGACAAAATCCTTCACCCCGTACTGATTGATGAATTGCAGCGCGCCGCCGGTCCAGGCCGCGAACCCGATGCCGAAGATCGAACCGACGTTGGCATCCGCCGTCGACGTCAGCACGCCCTCCTCCACGCACCGCACGGTTTCAATGGCCTGCACGAACAGCAATCGATCCCGCACATCCTTGGGCGAAATCTGCCCGTCAGCCTTCTCGAAACGGCTTTTCAACTCCGGCCACAGGTGTTTCTGCCCTCCCGCCGGGTAATCGTAGAAACCGCCGCCCGCCGCCTTGCCCGGACGCTTGAATTCGTTGAGCAGCAAGTCAATCACGGCAAATGCCGGGTGATCTATCAGCGGTTTCCCTTCCGCTTGCAGGTCTTTGGCCGTTTGCTGACGGATATGGCTCATCAGGCTGAGGGAAACTTCGTCAGAGATCGCCAGTGGTCCGATGGGCATCCCGGCCTTGCGCGCTTCGGTTTCGATCATTGGCGCACTGATGCCCTCGCCGAGCATGGCGATGCCTTCATTGGTGAAGGTGCCGAACACCCGCGAGGTAAAGAAGCCGCGACTGTCGTTGACGACAATCGGGGTCTTCTTGATTTGCAGGACGAAATCAAAGCCACGGGCCAGGGTTTCGTCGCTGGTCTGCGCGCCTTTGATGATCTCCACCAGCGGCATTTTTTCCACCGGACTGAAGAAATGCAGGCCGATGAATTTGCTCGGATCCGGCACGGCGGTGGCCAGTCCGGTGATCGGCAACGTCGAGGTATTGGAGGCAATCACCGCATCGGCGCCGACGACTTGCCGGGCCGCCGCCGAGACTTTGGCCTTGAGTTCGCGGTCTTCGAACACCGCTTCGATAATCAGGTCGCAACCCGCCAGATCGGCATCACTTTCACTTGCGTGGATTCGCGCCAGCACCGCATCCCGCTGTTGCGGGGATAACTGGCCGCGAGCGACTTTCTTGTCGAGCAACGCCGCCGAGTGCGCCTTGCCCTTCTCGGCCGCCGCGAGGTTGATGTCCTTGAGCACCACGTCGATCCCGGCCGAGGCGCTGACATAAGCGATGCCGGCGCCCATCATCCCGGCTCCGAGCACGCCCACCCGCCGCGTCACATAAGGGGCAAAACCTTGCGGCCGCGATCCGCCGGCATTGATCTCGTTGAGCTGGAACCAGAAAGTGCCGATCATGTTTTTCGAGACTTGACCGGTGGTCAGTTCAGTGAAATAGCGGGTTTCGATCAGGTGCGCGGTGTCGAAATCCACCTGCGCCCCTTCCACCGCCGCGCAGAGGATTTTCTCCGGCGCAGGCAGAGTGCCCTGAGTCTTGCTGCGCAGGATCGACGGGGCAATCGCCAGCATCTGCGCGACTTTTGGATGGGACGGCGTACCACCGGGAATCTGATAGCCCTTCACGTCCCAACGCTGCACGGCGCCGGAATTGGCGAGAATCCAGGCTCGCGCCTTCGCCAGCAACTCGTCACGATCCACTGCCAGTTCATCGATCAAACCGGCCTGCAACGCCTGTTGCGGGCGGACTTTCTTGCCTTCGAGCAAGTACGGCAAGGCCTTTTCAATACCCAGCATGCGCACCATGCGCACCACTCCGCCGCCGCCCGGCAGCAGGCCGAGGGTCACTTCCGGCAAGCCAAGTTGCACCGAGGCATCGTCCAGCGCCACGCGATGGTGGCAGGCCAGGCAGATTTCCCAACCACCGCCGAGCGCCGCGCCATTGATCGCGGCGACCACCGGTTTGCCGAGGGTTTCCAGGGTGCGCAATTGACCCTTGAGGATCAGTACCCTGTCGTAGAAGGCTTTGGCTTCGGGTTTGCCGACCTTGATCAGCTCATTGAGGTCACCGCCGGCAAAGAAGGTTTTTTTCGCCGAGGTAATGATGACGCCGGCAATCGCCTCCTTGTCCGCCTGCAAACGTGCGACGCAGGCGGCCATGGCTTCGCGGTACACCGCGTTCATGGTGTTGGCGCTCTGGCCCGGCATGTCGATGGTCAGAAGGACGATGCCGTCCTGGCCTTTTTCGTAACGAATGGCTTGGGTCATGTCAGTTTTCCTTAAAGTCCGCTGCTCAGAGGCGTTCGATGATGGTGGCGATGCCCATGCCGCCGCCGACACACAACGTCGCCAGTCCATAGCGCAGACGGCGGGCTTCCAGTTCATCGAGCAAGGTGCCGAGGATTGCGCAGCCAGTGGCGCCCAGCGGATGGCCCATGGCGATCGAGCCGCCGTTGACGTTGACCTTCCCCGGATCGACAGCCATGTCCTTGATGAATTTGAGAACCACCGAAGCAAACGCTTCGTTGACCTCGAAGAGGTCGATGTCCTCGACCCGCAGCCCGGCCTTCGCCAACGCCTTGCGCGTGGCCGGCGCCGGGCCGGTGAGCATGATGGTCGGGTCGGTGCTGGTGACCGCCGTGGCGACGATCCGCGCCCGGGGTTGCAGGCCGAGCGCGCGGCCCTTGGCCTCGGAGCCGATCAGCATGAGCGCCGCACCGTCGACGATGCCGGAGCTGTTGCCCGGTGTGTGGACATGGTTGATCCGTTCGACGTGGCTGTAGACCCGCAGCGCCGTGGCATCGAAACCCATCTGGCCGATCATTTCGAAACTCGGCTTGAGTTTGCCCAGGCCTTCCAGGGTCGATTCGGCGCGGATGAACTCATCGTGATCGAGCAGGATAATGCCGTTCTGGTCCTGCACCGGCACCAGCGATTTGTTGAACGAACCGTCGGCCCGGGCCCGCGCGGCTTTCTGTTGCGAGTGCAGCGCGTAGGCATCGACGTCCTCGCGGCTGAAGCCTTCAAGCGTGGCAATCAGGTCGGCGCCCACGCCTTGCGGGGTGAAATGGCTGTGCAGGTTGGTTTGCGGATCCAGCGCCCAGGCTCCGCCGTCGCTGCCCATCGGCACCCGCGACATGGACTCGACACCACCGACCACCACCAGGTCTTCGAAACCGGAGCGCACTTTCATCGCGCCGAGGTTCACCGCTTCCAGCCCCGAGGCGCAGAAGCGGTTGATCTGCACGCCGGCCACGCTGACATCCCAATCGGCGACCTGCACGGCGGTCTTGGCGATGTCCGAGCCTTGGTCGCCAATCGGCGTGACGCAGCCGAGCACCACGTCATCGACCTGGCTGGTGTCGAGCGACGTGCGCGCGTGCAGGGCAGTCAGCAGACCGGCCACCAGATTGACCGGTTTGACGCTGTGCAGCGCGCCGTCGGCCTTGCCTTTGCCACGAGGGGTGCGTAACGCGTCGAAAATCAAAGCTTGGGTCATGACGTCCTCGAACCTGTGCGGTGCGTTATTTTCGTACTCTCACTGTTAGCCCGGGCGGTCGTGGATTCAATGACCGCAGTGCTCAATGAGGTTGACGGCGACGCTCAGACGGACGGTCATCGGCAGGCTGATTAACCGGTTCAGGTCAGCGAGCTGTCTAGCAAAAGGGCGGCAAAGAAGCTGGCAATGGGCCTCATGCCTTTTTAATCGCAAATCACTACAGACACATATGAAATGGATCTAAGCCAAGTGTGACGCCGGCCCTAATGTGAAGGGGTACGTCGTTGTCGTCGGGTTTTGCCGAGGCTCACGTTCGCTACAGGAAGTGCATCGCTTGCCATCATGGATATGCCGGCAGGCCTCAGGAAATAACAAAAAAGGCGGTCAAGCCATGTTCAAAAAACCGAAGTTCCGTCAAGCAGGACTCATTCTTTTCGCCACGACGCTGTTGTTGATCTTGCCGAACCTGACCAAGGTGCTGGGCTGATCAAGCGGCAGGTATCTCTCATGCCACACACTCCATAACTGGCCCGCTACCCGGGCCAGCGTGGCTGTGCCAAGCTCTGCGCATTTCCACGACATGGATGGCGATCCGTTGAAAGCACTCATATTGTCCGGGGCCTTGTTATTGGGCATGCCCGTGTACGCCGCACAACTGAATCTCGAGCTGGGCGCGGACAGCCGCACCTGGCAGACCGAGGAATTGCTCAAGCATCCTCAGGTACAAACCCTGACCATCAAGAACGATGTCTCCTACAAGAAGGACATGACCTATCGCGCCGTGCCCATGGCGGCGCTGCTGACCGGCATCAAACCGGCCGATCACCTGCAAGCGGTGGCCCTGGACGGTTTTGCCGCTGAACTGGCGGCCGCGCCCTTGCTCAATACAAAGGGCGCCAAGGCCTGGCTGGCGATCGAAGATCCGGCGCAACCCTGGCCGCCGCTATCGGAGGGCAAGCACAGCGCCGGGCCGTTCTATCTGGTGTGGACCGATCCGCAGGCCGGCAACATCAGCCCGGAGCAGTGGCCGTTCGAGGTCGCCAGCATCAAGCGCATGGCCCCGGTGGCCGAACGCTTCCCTGCCCTGCTGCCGGATCCCGCGCTCAAGGCCGATGATCCGGTGAATCAGGGGTTTGCGCTGTTCCAGAAGAATTGTCTGGCGTGCCATCGGCTAAATGGCGCGGGCGATGCGCAGTTCGGGCCGGACCTGAACATCCCCTACAACCCGACCGAGTACTTCGGCGGGGATTTCCTCAAGCGCTATATCCGCGATCCACAGAGTTTGCGCCAATGGCCGCAGGCGAAGATGCCGGGGTTTTCGGCGCAGGTATTGCCGGATGGGGATTTGCAGATGCTGGTGGAGTATTTGAAGCATATGGCGGGGCGCAAGGTTAAGCCTTGATTGCGGGGGTGTGCTTGCCGGTCTCTTCGCGGGCAAGCCCGGCTCCCACATTGACTGGGTATTAACAGTTCCAATGTGGGAGCGGGCCTGCTCGCGAAGCGGTATTCCGGCTCCTACTGCTGCTGAACCGAGATCACCGGCGTCGACGCCACCAGCACCTTGGCATGCATCTGCTCGCCCCCGCCGCCGCGACGCATGCCGCGCACCGGACAGGCGTCGAGGTAATCCAGGCCCACCGCCAGTTTCAGGTGTCGCTCCGGCCGCGCCAGTTGATTGGTCACGTCGAAGCTGTACCAGGCGTCATCCAGCCAGGCTTCAGCCCAGGCGTGGCTGGCCAGATGCTCGCAATCCTCGCTGTACAAATAACCCGACACATAACGCGACGGCACCCCGAGACTGCGCGCGCAGGCTAGAAACGCGTGGGTATGGTCCTGGCAAACGCCCGCGCGCCCGGCGAAAGCCTGGGCGGCGCTGGTGTCGACTTCGGTGGAGCCCGGCGTGTACGTCATGTGTTGATTCAGGCCGTGCATCAAGTCGATCAGTGCGGTGCGATCACGACGTTGCTTGCAGGCGTTTTCCGCGAACGCCCGCAGCGCTTCATCCGCTTCGGTCAGACGGGTGAAACGCAGAAACGGCAGCGCCGACTGGCTCTCATGTTCCGCCTCGCGCAACTCATCGATATCGACCTGCCCACGGGCGCCGATGATGATTGCCTCGTGAGGCTCGTCCATGGTCAGCACATGCAGGATGTTGCCGAACGGATCGAGCTGCGCGCGCACCGGACGCGGCAGGTCGAGCTGCCAGCTCAGCACATGCTGGCGCTCGCTGTCATGAGGTGTCAGTCGCAGATACTGGATGCTCGCCCGCACCTGATCTTCGTAGTGATAGGTGGTCTCGTGGCTAATGGAAAGTCTCATGCAGCCTCCAGGTAGGAACTGTGAATGGCGTTGCCCAACTGGCGCACCAGCGGGATGAATTCGTTGAGCCAGGCGTGCAGGCCTTCTTCGAGGATTTCGCTGATGCCGGTGTAGCGCAGGCGCGCGTCCATTTCCGCTGCCAAGCGCTGCGCCGGACGGCCGTTGGCGCCGGGCAGCTGCGCGAGGATCTGGTCGATCTCCTCGGTACACGCCCGCAGCGAGCGCGGCACGTCGGCGCGCAACAGCAGCAGTTCGGCAACATGCCGGGCGCCGGGCGCGTCGCGGTAGATCTCGGTGTAAGCCTCGAACGAGGACAAGGCGCGCAACAATGCACTCCACTGGTAGTAGGCGTGGGCGGTGCCGTCGCTGACCGCTTCGGCCTGATCGCCGGCCATTTCGTAGCGTGCATCGAGCAGGCGCAAAGTGTTGTCCGCCCGCTCGATGAACGTCCCCAGGCGGATGAAACGAAACGCATCGTTACGCATGATGGTGCCGTAGGACGCGCCCCGGAACAGGTGCGAGCGCTCCTTGATCCACTCACAGAAACGGCTCATGCCATAACGTCCGAGGCCCTGCTCGGCGATTCCGCGAATCTCCAGCCAGGTGGCGTTGATGTTTTCCCACATATCGGCGGTGATCCGCCCGCGCACCGCATGGGCACTGGCCCGCGCCGCGCCGAGGCAGCTGTAGATGCTCGCCGGGTTGGCCGCATCGAGGGCAAAGAAATGCAGCAGCCGTTCGGCATGCAACTCGCCGTGGCGCTCCAGGTAATCGTCCAGGGTGCCGGTGATCAGCAGCGGCATGGCGAGTTCGTGCAGGCCATCGCCACGGCCGTCCTGCGGCATCAGCGACAGCGAATAACTGATGTCGAGCATCCGTGCGAGGTTTTCCGCCCGCTCCAGGTAACGCGACATCCAATACAGATCCGAGGCAGTTCTACTTAACATGGCAAGCTTCCTTCAATCCTCGACCACCCAAGTGTCCTTGGTTCCGCCGCCCTGGGAGGAATTCACCACCAGAGAGCCTTCGCGCAGGGCGACACGGGTCAGGCCGCCGGGCACCACCCGGGTTTCGCGACCGGACAGGACAAACGGACGCAGGTCGATGTGGCGCGGCGCGATGCCGTTTTCGACAAAGGTCGGACAGGTCGACAGCGACAGCGTCGGTTGGGCGATGTACGCGTGTGGCTTGGCCTTGATCCGTTCGCGGAACGCATCGATTTCCGCCGTGGTCGCCGCCGGTCCCACCAGCATTCCGTAGCCGCCGGAGCCCTGGGTTTCCTTGACCACCAGGTCCGGCAGATTGGCCAGCACGTGGGACAGCTCGGACGGATTGCGGCACTGCCAGGTCGGCACGTTCTTCAGGATCGGTTCTTCGTCGAGGTAGAAACGGATCATCTCGGTGACAAACGGGTACACCGACTTGTCATCGGCCACGCCGGTGCCGATGGCATTGGCCAGCACCACGTTGCCCGAGCGGTAGGCCGACAACAGCCCCGGCACGCCCAGCATCGAATCCGGACGGAACGCCAGCGGATCGAGGAACGCGTCGTCGAGACGGCGGTAGATCACATCCACCGCTTTCGGACCGTCGGTGGTGCGCATGTATACCTTGTCATCGCGCACGAACAGATCGGCCCCCTCCACCAGCTCGACGCCCATTTCCCGCGCCAGGAACGCGTGCTCGAAAAATGCGCTGTTGAAACGCCCCGGCGTCAGCACCACCACGCTCGGGTCGTCGATGGGGCTGGAGCTTTTCAGAGTGTCGAGCAGCAGGTTCGGGTAATGATCGATCGGCGCGATGCGCTGGGCGGCGAACAGTTCGGGAAACAGCCGCATCATCATCTTGCGGTCTTCGAGCATGTAGCTCACGCCGCTGGGAGTGCGCAGGTTGTCCTCGAGGACGTAATAGGTGCCGTCGCCATCGCGAACCAGATCGACACCGGAGATGTGCGAATAGATGTCGCGGTGCAGATCCAGGCCCTGCATCGCCAACTGGTACTGCTCGTTGGCGAGCACCTGTTCGGCGGGAATGATCCCGGCCTTGATGATCCGTTGCTCGTGGTAAAGGTCGGCGAGAAACATGTTCAACGCCTTGACCCGCTGGATACAGCCGCGTTCGACGACCCGCCACTCGCTGGCGGGAATGCTGCGCGGGATGGTGTCGAAAGGAATCAGGCGTTCGGTGCCCTGCTCGTCCCCATAGAGCGTGAAGGTGATCCCGGCCCGGTGAAACAGCAGATCGGCCTCACGTCGGCGTTGCGCCAGCAGCTCATCAGGCGTGTCGGCCAGCCAACGGGCAAACTCCCGGTAATGCGGACGGACAGCGCCGCCGGCATCGTACATTTCATCAAAATAGGTGCGGATCATGCCGTACTCCTTGTCACCCGGACATACGGACCATCGCAAGGCCCGTGCCATCGGCATAAACGCTTTGATTTCAATCGGTTGGATATTCACGCCACAAGCGTCGCACCATTCCTGTGCAACAAATGCCCCATCCGGATTGCCCCCGCCTCATTGCGACGCAATGGCGTCGCTATCACCAGCATAGTCAGAGTTGATTTCACCGCCCGGCGCGGGCTGCGGATAATCCGCGCATCCGCTGCAAGACTTGCCCCCGGTGAAGTGTTCAGCTCAATGGATCCGGATTGACGTCGCAGTCCGCCAGGCCGTAGCCCTGACCGGTTCCCTCTCCTTATCGGTCTTCCCTTTAGCCACCTTTTCAGGTGGCTTTTTTTTGCCTGCCTGAAACGTTTTGAAAGCAAAAGGTGCCCCAGAAACGACAACGGCCGACCCGAGGGTCAGCCGTTGTTCGATGTGCCAGTCACTGATCAATTCAACCGATGGCGGCTGCGCACCTCCTGTTTGACGCCCCATCCCTCGATGATGCCACCCAAGGGTTCGACCACCGCCGAGAAGCCCTGCTCGAAATCGCCAATGTCGTCGTAGGTGGCGTGCATCACCTTGCTCAATTCCAGAGACCACGCGCCGTCGTCGCGCACGCTGACCTGGGCATTGATGGATTCACCGCGAAACTTGCCTGCCGCCCTGCGCGCCCGCTCCTCGTCCGGGAAAATGGCGTAGAACTCGATGGGATGGAATCGTGAAAAGTCGAAACCGCCTTCTTTCATGCGGCGCAGCACGCTGCTGCTGATGTCTTCTTGATAGGCTGTGCTCATGAATCGTCCCCCTCGCATAGATGGATAGACTTTCCGTATTCCCGCACCGGGTCTGTCGACCGGGCGATTCGGCAACCGCGTTGCCGGCGGGAAACAAGCATGTAGCTGACAAGACCAGACCTTAGCGATCCGTTCGCTGATCTCGCTTGCAGAGTAGCCCCAAGACAGAGGCGCTGCCAAGGCCTGGTTTCGTATGTGACAGGAAGGTTTCAGATCGGCGTGATGCTGCGGATTTCAATGCTGTGCTGGGTTTTCAGGCTTTTGACGCCGGCGTCGGCGGTGCGCCCTTCCAGATCGTTCAGATCCAGCTCGGCGGCGACAGGAAGGTAGCGTTCCTTGATGAGTCTGGCGGCCTGCTCGTGGTTCGGGCATTCCTCACACTCAAAGACTTCGTTGATCAATTCCCCGTGATCATCCACGAAAGTGACGTTCCACTTTGACATCGGAGCCTCCTGGATAAAACCCGCGAATGGGCTTACACCTATCTCGACTTGTCTCAGGAATGATCGTTCCAACGGATCGCGGCGACCCACATGAAAAAAAATTAATTCCGATCAATGCACCTGCGGGAGCGAACTTGCTCGCTCCCGCAGGAAGAACAGACTGAAACGGATGTTCAGTCGTTGCTTGGCTTGTTCACCGCTTGCAGCACGTATTGCGGCAAGGCGAAGGCGCCGATGTGGATTTCCGGGTTGTAGTAACGGGTCACGATGCCGCTGCCGATGAAGCGCTGTTGCAGGGTTTCGCGGCTCAGCTTGCGGTAGGCCGGATTGGTCGAGCCCCAGGCGAAGGTCATCGAACCGCCGATGTAGGTCGGAACCGCCGCTTGATAGAAGTGCCAGTCCGGAAACAGGCTGCGCAGGCGGCCGGCGGTGGTTTTGACTTCGTCGATCTGCATGAACGGCGTGCCGTTCTGGGTCACGAGGATGCCGCCCTCGTTCAGGCAACGGTGGCAGGCCTGGTAGAAGTTCTCCGAGAACAGCACTTCACCCGGACCGATCGGGTCGGTGGAGTCGGAAATGATCACGTCGAACTTTTCAGTGGTGGTGGCGACGAAACGCATGCCGTCGTCGATCACCAGATTCAGGCGTGGGTCGTCATAGGCGCCCTTGGAATGCTCCGGCAGGAACTCCTTGCACATGTCGACCACGGTGCCGTCGATCTCGACCATGGTGATGTGCTCGACGCTGGCGTGTTTGGTCACTTCGCGCAGCATGCCGCCGTCGCCGCCGCCGATGATCAGCACGCGCTTGGCGGTGCCGTGGGCCAGGATCGGTACGTGAGTGAGCATCTCGTGGTAGATGAACTCGTCGGCTTCGGTGGTCTGGATCACGCCGTCCAGCGCCATCACCCGGCCCATGCGCGGGTTCTGGAAAATCACCAGATGCTGGTGTTCGGTGCGCACTTCGTGCAGCAGTTTTTCCATGCGGAAACGCTGGCCGTAGCCTTCGTAGAGGGTTTCCAGGTATTCGCTGGTCTTGGTGACGGTCATGGTCAAGTGCTCCGATGAAATGCGCGGGCGCGGTCGTGGGGACGATTGCCCGGGAAAGGCGCGCATTCTACGTTGCCGAAGATGACAGGTCGAACCTCTGTTGATCGGCTGACCACAATCGCCCGTTGCGGGAGCAGGCTTGCTCCCGCAGGTGGATTTCAGGTTCCTGGAAAAGCTGTCAGATCCGCACATTCCCCCGTGGCCCGGCAATCGCCCAGATAATCAGGCCCAGCACCGGCAGGAGGATGATCAGCAGCACCCAGAGGATTTTCATCCCGGTCTCGGCGCTGCTTTTCAATACGTTGATGATCGCCCAGATGTCGAGCGCGAGAATGATCAGGCCGATCAGACCATTGAACGTGGAACCCATGGTGTCACTCCAGAATAGTGGCATGCACTTTTAGGATAGACCGACGGGCGCAGGGTTCCCTTTTATTGCTCAGACGTGCACAGCGACCTTCAAGGCTTCCAGCGACGGTGCGGCGGCAATGCCGACCTCGGCGCACAGCGCCTGCACCCGCGCCACATCGTTGCCGTAGACCAGCACCACTTGCAGTTCGTCGTCGAGCAACTGGCTGAAATTCATCAGCGTGTAGCCGCCGTTTTCCTTGTTCAGGCTGCTCATCTGCACCTGAATGCGGTTGAGCGCGGTCAACGCTTCGGTCTTGGCCAGTTGTTTTGGCTTGAGGTTGAAATCCACGCCCGGACCGAACGAGGCAACGATCTGCGCGAACAGATCGGCGTAGGTGTCGGCCTGGAACAGCACGGTGTCCGGCAGGCTGCCGACCACCACCCACTCGCCCAGCGGGATCGGGAAGCTGTCGTCGTAGTTGATGTCCGGATTGGCGGTCAGAAAAGCGTCGGTATCGGCGTAGGCCTGCGCCGCTTCATCGGCGACCTTCAGGATCTCGTCCTCGCCCATGCAACCGGAGCTGATTTTGCTGATGAGTTCGACCAGTGCGGCTTTCATGGGGCGGATCCTGTGAAGAAGGGGAAATTCGAGGGCGCGAAGGATACCGCATTCCGTCGCCCTCAGGCGGCTTCGCCACAGGATCGTCGTCGGCTTTAGCCCAGCAGTTTTTCCAGCTGCTTCGTGGTGTCGACCGCGCCCATGGTGCGGGCCGCGTCCAGCGCGGTCACGCCGTTGGCGTCCTTGGCTCGCGGGTCGGCGCCCTGGCTGATCAGGTAGTCGACGATTTCGACCCGGTTGAACATCGCCGCCATCATCAGCGCGGTACGCCCGTCGAAGGACGCACCTTCGATCTGCGCCCCACCCTCGACCAGAGCCCTGACCACCGCCAGGTCACCCTTGAACGCCGCGCCGGCGATCGGACTCTGGCCGTTGCCGTTGCGCTGTTCCGGGTCTGCCTTGTGCTTGAGCAGCACCAACACCGCGTCGACATGGCCGTAGTAGCTGGCCAGCATCAGCAGGGTGTCACCCTTGCCGTTTTTCAGGTTCACCGGCAAACCGGCGCTGATCAGGCGATCCAGCATCACCGCGTCGCCGTCGCGCGCCTTGTTGAATACCTGCTCGGTGAATTCGGCAGCTTCTTCAGGGGTCATCTGGCGGCTTTGGTCGGACATGGGGCAACTCCATTTTCGGTCAATCGGAAAGCCGACAGTTTCCCGAGCGCGACGATAGCTGTCACCCCCTTTTTTCCAAGCCCGCCCATAGCCAATTTCAATAACGGTATCTGCCCTGACGGATGTCGGCCAATACTTGCTCGGTGACCTGCACGTAGGTCTGGCTGCCGGGCAACCAGGCGTAGATCGGATCATCGCCCGTCTGGCCGGGATCGAAACCTTCGTTCTTCAGCCGGGTTTTCTGGTACTTGAAGGTGCCGGTGGTTTCCATTTTCACCTTGACCCGCAGGAACAGCGGCACCGCATAGGCCGGCATGCGCTGACGGGCGAACGCCAGCAGTTCGGCGAAATCCAGGGTCGCCAGGGATTCGGCCGGGGTGATTGCCGCCATGCCCGCGCGGCCGTTGGTATTGGGGATTTCCACGCCATAGGCCACGGCTTCGGAAATCATCGGATGTTGCAGCAACAGGTTCTCGACTTCGGTGGTCGAGACGTTTTCGCCCTTCCAGCGATAGGTGTCGCCCAGGCGGTCGACAAACTGCGCGTGGCCAAAACCGATGTTGCGCAGCAGGTCGCCGGTGTTGAAAAAGCGGTCGCCCTTGGTGAACACATCCTGCAACACGACCTTGGCGGTTTTCTGCGGATCGGTGTAGCCGTCGAGCGGCGCCTTGTCGTCGATCCGCGCCAGCAGCAGGCCCTGTTCGCCCTTGCCGACCTTGCGCATGAAACCATTGTCGCCACGCAGCGGTTCGCCGCTGTCGTGATCGTAGGCCACCAGCTCCCAGGCCATCAGCGAAAAACCGATGGTGTTGTCGAAATTGAGGATGTTGGTGAAACCGATATTGCCGTCGCTGGCAGCATACAGCTCACAGATATGGTCGACCGCGAAGCGCGTCTTGAACTCGGCCCACGCGCCGGGGCGCAGACCGTTACCGATCATCTTGCGCACGTCGTGGCGGCTGTCATCGGCGCTGGCCGGCTGATCCACCAGATAACGGCACAACTCGCCGACGTAACCGAGGGTCGTCGCCCGATAGCGGCGCACGTCACTCCAGAACTGGCTGGCGCTGAACTTGCGGCGAATGGCAAAGCCCGAAGCGCCGTTGATCGCCGCCCCCCAGCACACGCACAGGCCGGTGGCGTGATACAGCGGCAAAGTGCAATAGACGACATCGTCCGGCTGCATGTTCAGGGCGATCATGCCGAAGCTGGCCGAGCTGCGCATCCAGCGGCCATGCTTGAACACCCCGGCCTTGGGCAGACCGGTGGTGCCGGAGGTGTAGATGTAGAAACACGGGTCATCGAAGAAGATCTGCCGGCTGCTGGCCGGGTTATCCACCGAGGCATCGGCACTGGCCCCGATCAGGTTGATAAAACCCTCGGGCGCGCTGCCCGGATGGCTGAAGGTGTCGCGATCGGCGACATACCAGGTGCGCAGCGCCGGGATCGACACTTGTTCGCGCACCGCCGCGAAGGCCGGGAGCAATTCCTCGCCCACCACGATCGCCACCGGGGCCACCAGGTTGATGCTGTGGATCAGGGTGTCGCGGGTCTGCGAGGTATTGAGCAGCGCGCTGACGGCGCCAACCTTGGCCAGAGCCAGAATCGTCACCAGCAGTTCCGGGCGGTTTTCGATGAACACCGCGACCACATCGCCCTTGCCGACGCCCTGCCCGCTCAGGTAGTGAGCGATGCGGTTGGCCCACTGGTTGACCTCGGTATACGTCAGCACCACATCGCCGTGCAGCAACGCCGGGCCATGGGGGTTGTGCAGGGTTGCCTGCTCGAACGTCCAGCCCAGGCCACAGGTTTGGGTCGGATCCTTGACGTTCGCCACTTTCATGCCTTTCACCACCCGGGGGATGGCTTTGGCGATGGTCGGCAGTTTGCGGAGCATCATGCTCCAGGTAATCGTGTCGCTTGACGCGTGGCTCATGGCAGCTCCCGTTCGGCCCTGGCGTGCAGGCCGGTTTTTTATTGTCGGGCAATCAAGTGCGGCAACCGGCGCTTTCGGGCGAGGGTCGAGGCCGAAAATACGTCAGCGCTTTCGAGGATGTACACGCGGTTTTTGCAATGTTTTGTATCCGCCACAACAGGCCTGGCGATGGCGAACGCTACGGGGCGATTTGGTTCCACCGGCGCGACAACGATCCCGCAAAATGCAGGATGCACGATGGCCATTCATGCAGATTGCACGACAGCCCGAACTATCAAAATTTATAAATCATTGATTTATATAGAATTTTAAAATATTCGCTGCTGGCACAATCGCTGCAACTCCCTGCACATGCTTGCCATTCATGTGCATACGGAGCTGAAAGACATGAACCTGATCCAGGAAAAATTTACCTCCCTGTTCTCCAACTTCGACGTCACCACCGCCCCGCGCCCCGATGGCGGGATCCTGCTGACATTGCGCAGCAGCGACGGCAAGGTGTTCAAACGTGCGCTGTCCTATCAGCAACTGCATGCCGGCGATCAATTGTCGTGGGCGATCAGCGCCATCCGTCGTGACCTGGCCGAACAGGCCAGCGAGCTGCCGCAGATTACGATGCTGCAGAGCCAGCAGCGCTTTGCCCTGCCGACCTATCACTCGGCGTAACGGACCCCTTTAAACAAAACAGGCCGTGAAGCATGGCTTCACGGCCTGTTTTGTTTATGCACGAATCGATTGGACTCAGAACGCTTCCGGCTCGATCCCGGTAAAGCTGTCAACGGTCACATGCCCCGCCAGCTCACCGCCCTCACGGGCCAGGCCGCAGGTCTGCAGGCCGGCAGCCTGAGCCGCGTCGAGTTCTTCGACGATGTCCGACAGAAACAGAATCTGCTCCGCCTCGACGCCGGTCGCCTGTTGAATCGTGCGGTAGGACTGCACTTCACGCTTCGGCCCCGACGTAGTGTCGAAGTAGCCGCTGAACAGCGGCGTCAGATCCCCGGCCTCGGAACAGCCGAAAATCAGCTTCTGCGCCTGGATCGAACCGGACGAATACACAAACAGTTGATAACCGGCCTGATGCCAACGCTTCAGCGCTTCGACCGCATCCGGGTAGACGTGCCCCTTCAATTGCCCGGCCTGATAGCCCTGCTCCCAGACCATGCCTTGCAACGCCTTGAGCGGCGTGGCCTTGCGGTCTTCGGCGATCCAGCCCAGCAGAATCTCGACCACACGCTCGACGTCAGCCTGCGGTTCATTGCTGTCACGGCGCACGGCGTTCAGTTGCCCGGCGACATCCGCCCGCTCGGCATTCTGGCGGACAAAATCCGGCAGATGTCTGGCCGCATACGGGAACAGCACGTCGAACACGAAGCTCACCGCGCTGGTGGTGCCTTCGATGTCGGTGAGGATGACCTTGATCGACATCGGCTCAATCCTCCAGACGCGGGAAACGGCCGGCGATGTCTTCGCCGGTGAAGTTGGCGACCCAGCCTTCCGGGTTGTTGAACAGGCGGATCGCCACGAAATGTGGATGCTCGCCCATGTCGAACCAGTGTTTGGTGCCGGCCGGCACCGAAATCAGATCGTTCTTTTCGCAGAGCACGGCGTAGACGTAATCGTCGATGTGCAGAGTAAACAGGCCACGACCGGCAACGAAAAATCGTACTTCGTCCTCGCCATGGCGGTGTTCTTCGAGGAACTTGGCGCGCAGTTCGGCTTTTTGCGGATGATCGCTGTTGAGGCTGACCACATCGACGGTGATGTAACCGCGCTCGGTCATCAGTTTGTCGATCTGCTCCCGGTAGGCGCCGATCACCTCTTCCTGGCTGGCGCCGGGCTGGATCTTCGCGACAGCTTGCCAGCGGTCGAAACGCACGCCCTGCTCGGCCAGGGTCGACGCGATGTCTTCGAAATGGGTCAGCACCTTGTTGGGAATCTCGGGGCTGGAAACGTGGTAGACAGACAGGCTGCTCATGGGGCAATTCCTCGGTATCGGCGACGCCGTCCGGTTTGTGGACACCGGTCAGGCGTGGCGCTGCATCAGGCGGTCGGCGACTGTGGCGCAGTCTGGCCGTTAACGGTTGAGTACGCTGCGGGTTTTCAACTCGCATTCAAACAGGAATTCGAAAGCCTCGATCTGCCGCAGTGCGTCGCTCATGCGCGCACCCCAGGTGTAGAGGCCGTGGCCACGGATCAGATAACCCACGCAATCGGGATGGGCGTCGAGCCAAGGCTGCACCTTGGCGGCGAGGCGCGCAATGTCCTGATCGTTGTCGAAGATCGGCACGCGCACCCGGGATTCGTGGGTGGAAATGCCGCTGAAGGCTTTTTGCAGTTCGTAGTCTTCGAACTCGATGAAGTCTTCCGGGGTCAGGCGCGACAGCACGGTGGCGTTCACCGAATGGGTGTGCAATACCGCACCGATTTCCTCGCGCCAGCGATAGAGCTGGGTGTGCAGCAGAGTTTCGGCGGACGGTTTCTTGCCCGGCTCCAGGCTGTTGCCGTCAAGGTCCGTTGCCAGCACGTCGTCCAGGCCCAGTTGGCCCTTGTGTTTGCCGGAGACGGTCAGCAGCGCTTCGCTCGGCGACAGCCGTGTCGAGTAATTGCTGCTGGTAGCCGGCGACCAGCCGCGACCATAAAGAAACTGCCCGGCATCGATGATTTGCTGGGCGAGCTGTTCACGCGTAAGGCTCATGGCCTGTCCTCTTGCATACGTGTGGCAATGATAACGGCAGCAGCGAGCGCCGCGAGACTGGCAATACTAAAGGTCAATGTGGCGCCCAGGGCATTCCAGCTGTAACCGGCATACAGCGCGCCGAGCGCACCACCGGTGCCGGCCAGCGCGGCGTACAACGCTTGGCCCTGGCCTTGCTGACGTGCGCCGAAACTACGTTGCACGAACTGGATGGCAGCGGCGTGAAAGCTGCCGAAGGTCGCCGCGTGCAGCACCTGCGCGAACAGCAGTACCCCGAGGAATTCGGCGAACGCTCCGAGCAGCACCCAGCGCAGTGCCGCCAGCAGGAAACTCGCCATCAACACCCGGCGCAACGAAAAACGCGCGAGGATCCGGCTCATCGCCATGAACATCAGCACTTCGGCGACCACGCCGACCGCCCAGAGCATGCCGATCACGCCGCGGCTGTAGCCCAGTCGCTCAAGGTGCAACGTCAGAAACGTGTAATACGGCCCGTGGCTCATCTGCATCAGCGCAACGCAGCCATAAAACGCCAGCACGCCAGGACTGCGCAACTGCTTGAGAAAGCCCTCGCCGGTCGGCCGGTTGCCCTGGGCCGGTTGCGCATTCGGCACCCACAGGCTGCTGAGCACGATTCCGGCCATGATCAGCACCAGCGCCGCCGGATAGATGTCGAGGCTGAGCCATTCGAACAACCGGCCCAGCGCGACCACGGTGATGATGAAGCCGATCGAACCCCAGAGACGAATCTGGCTGTAGCGCGAGGTCTGGCCCTGCAAATGCGCCAGGGTGATGACTTCGAACTGCGGCAGTACCGCGTGCCAGAAGAAGGCGTGCAGGGCCATAACCATCGCCAGCCAGGCGTAGCTCTTGCTGACGAAGATCAGCGAAAAGGTCAGCAGCGTACACACCGCGCCAAAGCGCACGATGGCCAGGCGTCGGCCGGTGTAGTCACCGAGCCAGCCCCAGATGTTCGGCGCGACGCAGCGCATCAGCATCGGGATCGCCACCAGCTCACCGATGCGCGCGGCGCTGAATCCGAGGTGATCGAAGTACAGCGCCAGAAACGGCGCCGTCGAGCCGAGCAAGGCGAAATAGAACAGATAGAAACTGGACAGCCGCCAGTACGGGAGCGCCGCCACGCCCGTCAGACCGCAGCGGCTACAGAGTCACCCATCAAAGCTGACCCAGGATCGGCGTACTCACGCGCACATCGGCGTTCTGCCCGCGATGACGCAGCAGGTGGTCCATCAGCACGATCGCCATCATCGCTTCGGCAATCGGCGTGGCGCGGATGCCGACGCAGGGGTCATGACGACCTTTGGTGATGACCTCGACCGGGTTGCCATGGATGTCGATCGAACGGCCCGGCGTGGTGATGCTCGATGTCGGCTTCAAGGCCAGATGGGCAACGATCGGCTGACCGGACGAGATACCGCCGAGGATGCCGCCAGCGTTGTTGCTGAGGAAACCTTCCGGGGTCAGTTCATCGCGGTGTTCGGTGCCACGCTGGGCGACCGAGGCGAAACCGGCGCCGATTTCCACACCTTTGACGGCATTGATGCTCATCAGCGCGTGCGCCAGTTCGGCGTCGAGACGGTCGAAGATCGGCTCGCCGAGGCCCGGCATCACGCCTTCGGCCACCACGGTGATCTTCGCCCCGACCGAGTCCTGGTCGCGGCGCAACTGGTCCATGTAGGCTTCCAGCTCCGGCACCTTGTCCGGGTCCGGGCTGAAGAACGCGTTCTGTTCTACCGAATCCCAGGTCTTGAACGGGATTTCAATCGGCCCGAGCTGGCTCATGTAGCCACGAATGACGATGCCCTGGGTCGCCAGGTACTTCTTGGCGATAGCGCCAGCGGCCACGCGCATGGCGGTTTCCCGCGCCGAACTGCGACCGCCGCCGCGATAGTCGCGCTCGCCGTATTTGTGGTGGTAGGTGTAGTCGGCATGGGCCGGGCGGAACAGATCCTTGATCGCCGAGTAGTCCTTGGACTTCTGGTCGGTGTTACGGATCAGCAGGCCGATGGCGCAACCGGTGGTGCGGCCCTCGAACACGCCGGAGAGGATTTCGACTTCATCGGCTTCCTGGCGCTGGGTGGTGTGGCGGCTGGTGCCCGGCTTGCGGCGATCGAGGTCGCGCTGCAGGTCTTCTAGGGAAATCTCCAGGCCCGGCGGGCAGCCGTCGACAATGGCGACCAACGCCGGACCATGGCTTTCGCCTGCGGTGGTGACAGTGAACAACTTGCCGTAGGTATTGCCGGACATGCAGAACGCTCCGTGAAATCAAACCCAAATTCGTGATGTGCGCCAGTATACGCAGCCTAACCGACTAGTTCATCCTCGAACCTTAGTGGTGTTGGCGAGTCCAACCGGCACCTTGGCAAATGATGGCGTGATGATGCTGCGAGTTTTGATCTTGAGCCTTACCCTGTTTACTGGCTTCGTCCAGGCGACTGTCCTGCAACGTCCGGTGACTTTGGACACCGGTCGCGGCGAACTTTTCGGCTCGCTGTTGCTGCCCAAATCCGACAAACCGGTGCCGGTTGTCCTGATTCTTTCAGGCTCGGGTCCTACAGATCGTGACGGAAACAACCCCGACGGCGGACGCAACGACAGCCTCAAGCGCCTGGCCTGGGTGCTGGCCAAACACAATGTCGCCAGCGTGCGCTTCGACAAGCGCGGCGTCGCCGCGAGCCTGGCCGCGACCCCGGACGAGCGTAATCTGACGGTCGATGCCTACGTGGCGGATGCGGTGGCCTGGGGCAACAAGCTCAAGGCCGATCCGCGCTTCGGCCCGTTGATCCTGCTCGGCCACAGCGAAGGCGCGCTGATTGCCACACTCGCCGCGCCACAGCTGGATGCCGCCGGGGTGATTTCCCTGTCCGGCAGCGCCCGGCCGATCGATCAGGTGCTGCGCCAGCAATTGGCCCAACGCCTGCCGCCACCGCTGATGCTGCGCAGCAACCAATTGCTCGACAGCCTCAAGGCCGGGCACACCGACGACAATGTGCCGGCGCCGTTGCAGGTGATTTTCCGTCCGAGCGTGCAGCCGTACCTGATCTCGCTGTTTCGTCAGGAGCCGGCGAAAGCCTTCGCGAAACTGACAATGCCGGCGCTGATCGTTCAGGGCAGCAACGACATTCAGGTTCAGGTCGACGACGCGAAGCGGCTCAAGGCTGCCAAACCGGACGCACAACTGGCCTTGATCGAAGGGATGAACCACGTTTTGCGCATCGTACCCAACGACGTCAAACGCCAGTTGGCGTCCTATAAAGATCCGAATCTGCCGCTGGCGGCGGAACTGGGCAGCCGGATCCTCGAGTTTATTGACGGACTTCGTACCCGATAAGCGCCGTTGCCCTCCAGTCTTGCAAAAAGCGGCCGATAAGCCTTTGTCGCCAGCGTACCGGCTGGCGACAAGCAGCTTGGACAGGATCTCGCCGTTATGACTGATACCCAGACTTCACCCGACACCACCGCTGAAAAAGACGCACCGCCAGCGGTCGAGCTGCCTTGGGCGGATGTCCACGTCGAGCACCACAAGATGCTCCGCCTGGCGCCGTTGCAGACCGATCGCAACACCGGCGGGCGGCCGCTGCGCTTTGTCGAATTCGGTTACGCCGAGCGCAACAGCAAGGAACACAGCCTGATGCGCATGGCGATCAAGCTACCCGCTCAGCGCGTGCGTAAAGAACAGAACCAGCTCGACGTGTGGGTCGACCACAAGACCAAACGCGTGCATTTCGGCCCGGACAGCGGTTTGCAGATCGAACCGCTGAATCGCGGCATCGGCCGTTTCATGGCGGCTCAGGGCATCACCTGGGCGAAAAAGCGCTGGCCCGGCTACACCGTCGACGGCATGGACTTGAACAACAAGGACGCGCTGAACGAAGACACCCGCCTGCGCCGCGATCATTTCCTGCGGGTGCACGGTTTTGACGTCGCTTACGCCGACGCCCAGCACCTCAAAGGCAGTGTCAAAGAGGTTCAGGTTGGTGACCTGCTCGCAGACTGGAACAGCGAAAAACTGCAGATCGTCGAGATTCTCGAAGCGGCGCAGATGCTGCAACAGGCCGAGCAGAACCTGGCCGAGCAGGAAGTGAAGCTGAAAAAGCAGGAAGAGAAAGTCAGCAAGTTCAAGCGCGAAGACGCCGGATTGCGCTTCACCATTACGTGCCTGGTGGCGTTTGCGGTGTTTCAGGCCGGGTTGCTGATCTGGATTGCTACCCATCGGTAAGATTCAAGACCCAGGCAACGCATTCGCGGACAAGCCCGCTCCCACAAGGATCGCCATGAACCCGTGGGAGCGGGCTTGCCCGCGAAGCTTTTAACGGTCAGATGCGCGAGGCGAACAACGCCTGATGGTCGCGGCACTGCTCGGCGGTCAGCATGAACACGCCATGCCCGCCGCGCTGGAACTCCAGCCAGGCGAAATCGACTTCCGGGTACAACGCTTCGACATGCACCTGGCTGTTGCCGACTTCAACAATCAGCAAGCCTTTCTCGGTCAGGTGATCCGCCGCTTCGGCGAGCATCCGGCGCACCAGGTTCAGACCGTCGTCACCGCAGGCCAGGCCCAGTTCCGGTTCGTGCTGGTACTCGCCCGGCATGTCGGCGAAATCTTCCGCATCGACATAAGGCGGGTTCGACACGATCAAGTCGAAACGCTGCCCCGGCAACCCATCGAAGCCATCGCCCTGAACGGTGAACACGCGCTCGTCGACGCCATGGCGCTCGATGTTCTGATTGGCCACTTCCAGCGCTTCGAACGACAGATCCGCCAGCACCACTTCGGCGTCCTGGAACTCGTAGGCACAGGCGATGCCGATGCAGCCGGAGCCGGTGCACAGGTCGAGAATCCGCGCCGGCTCAGTGCCGATCCACGGCGCAAAGCGGTTTTCGATCAGCTCGCCAATCGGCGAACGCGGGATCAGCACGCGCTCGTCGACGATGAACGACATGCCGCAGAACCAGGCTTCACCCAACAGGTACGCGGTCGGAATGCGCTCTTCGATGCGGCGCTTGAGCAAGCGTTGCAGGTTGACCAGTTCATCGTCTTCCAGCGCGCAGTCAAGGTAGGCGTCGGCGATTTCCCATGGCAGGTGCAGCGCGCCCAGCACCAGTTGCCGGGCTTCGTCCCAGGCGTTGTCGGTGCCATGGCCGAAAAACAGATCCTCCCCATGGAAGCGGCTGACGGCCCAACGGATATGGTCACGCAGGGTACGAAGGCGGGAAGTGATCACGGCGCAGAACTCCAGAAAAAACGACTGGCGATTCTAGCAGCCAAAACGCGCCACGACGACGCAGGAAAAACTCTGGGTCACCAGTAGGACTTTTCCGATTTTCTATTCAGCTATTGAACAGAACGTGTAACTTGACAAGGCTGCAGGCCAGTAACGACGGTGCCTACGATGGTAGCGATTCACAGAAGCGCTCAGCCAGAGGACAATGTCGCAAAAGCCCCACCCCAAGGAGCCCCAGAATGTCCGTTCCAAAAACGATGTTTCAACTCAGCGGTCGCGGTTACGCAGCGGCCACGTTGAGCCATGCCACCCTGGTCATCATCGATGCCCAGAAAGAATATCTCAGTGGCCCGCTGGCCCTGAGCGGCATGGACGCAGCTGTCGCGAACATCAAACAACTGGTGACCGCCGCCCGCGCGGCCGGTCGACCGATCGTGCATGTGCGTCACCTCGGCACCGTCGGCGGCCTGTTCGACCCGCAGGGCGAGCGCGGCGAGTTCATCGCCGGGCTGGAACCCCTGAGCGATGAAACCGTCATCGGCAAACTGCTGCCGAGCGCGTTCCACGGCACCGAACTCTACGATCACCTGCAAACCATCGGCTCGCTGGATCTGATCGTCTGCGGCTTCATGAGTCATTCCAGCGTCAGCACCACCGTGCGTGCGGCGAAGAACCTGGGCTTCCGTTGCACCCTCGTCGAAGATGCCTGCGCCACTCGCGACCTGCCGTTCAAGGGCCGCGTGCTCAGTGCCGAGCAGGTGCAGGAAGCGGAAATGGCGATCATGGCCGACAACTTCGCCACGCTCGCCAAAACCCAGGATTTCGCCTGAATCAGCGCTCGATGAGCGGCCCATGCCGCCGCTCATCCGCAAAAAGCTCGCATTTGCTTCAATTACCCTAGCCTCAGGAACAACCCGGTCAACTCCCGGTCGAAGGGCCGATACCCATTGAGGAAGGTCGGAATGAAGTTATCCGATGGATTTGACGCTCGCCGCTTGCGGCCCAAAGGCCAAAGCAACTGGCGATTTCGATTCGGCGCGGCGATCGCTGCCATTCTGGCGACGTTCGGCGTGCTGCTGGCGATGGCCGGGGCCGCCAGCCTGCTGGGGCACCCGCCGGCCCTCGGCGATTTGAACGCAACACCCCTCGGCTCGGCGATCATTCTCGCGGTCGGCCTGTTGTTCCTGTATTTCGGCGTGGCCCTGTGGCGTCGTTGCCGACGTCGCGCACGGCAATCGCGGGAACTGAACATGTCCCCGCACCTGATGAAAAAACACGACTGAATCGACGGCCTGGCTTTTTGCCGGGCCGTTTTGTTTCGACTTGGGTAAACTGGCCGCCCTTCGCGGAGGCTGACATGCAAGACGACGATTTTTCCCTGTTCAAAAGTGCGATCCAAGGCGTCAAGCCGATCAAGCACGACCGCGCCGACACCGGCAAACCCAAGGCTGACCGCGCGCAGATCGCCAAGCTGCGCCAGTCCGCCACCGTGCGCACCGATGCCACCACCGTTGATGGCCTGTCAGATCAGTTCGTCATCGATGTCGGCCCGGAAGACGAGCTGATGTGGTCGCGCGACGGGGTTCAGGAAAGCCAGATGCGCAAGCTGAAGATCGGCCAGATTCCGTTCGAAGGCAGCCTCGACCTGCACGGCATGAGCGTCGAAAAGGCCCGGGAAACCCTCTGGGCGTTTCTCGCCGAAGCGACCAAGTTCGAAATCCGCTGCGTGCGCGTCACCCACGGCAAGGCCGTGCGCCTGGACGGCAAGCGGCCGATGATCAAAAGCCACGTCAACACCTGGCTGCGCCAGCATCCGCAAGTGCTCGGCTTCGCCTCCTGCCAGGCCAGACATGGTGGCGCCGGCGCCGTGTATGTGATGCTCAAACGCACCATGATGGATGGCCGCGACGAATAATCGCGTTACACCGAACTTGCAGGGTCGTGTCCGCCACCGTACCCTTGCCCTTTGCGAAAATCCCCACAGGTAGTTTCATGTCCCTGGAACAGAATTACACCGCGATTCTCGGCCAACTGGGCGAGGACGTCTCCCGCGAGGGCCTGCTCGACACGCCAAAGCGTGCGGCCAAAGCCATGCAGTACCTCTGCCGCGGTTACGAACAGACGCTCGAAGAGGTCACCAACGGTGCCCTGTTCAGCTCCGACAACAGCGAAATGGTGCTGGTCAAGGACATCGAGCTCTACTCGTTGTGCGAACACCACTTGCTGCCGTTCATCGGCAAGGCGCACGTCGCCTACATCCCGAGCGGCAAGGTGCTGGGCCTGTCGAAGGTCGCGCGGATCGTCGACATGTACGCACGCCGCCTGCAGATTCAGGAAAACCTCAGCCGCCAGATCGCCGATGCGGTGCAACAAGTCACCGGCGCCCTGGGCGTGGCGGTGGTGATCGAGGCCAAGCACATGTGCATGATGATGCGCGGTGTGGAGAAACAGAATTCATCGATGATCACTTCGGTGATGCTCGGTGAGTTCCGCGAAAACGCGGCGACCCGCAGCGAGTTTCTCAGCCTGATCAAGTGATTCGTCACACAAAAAAACCGGCGTTGATCGCCGGTTTTTTTTCGTCCGTGAAAAATCGGGTAAGCTGCGCGCCTTCTTCAATGTCCCTGTGAGGCTTGTAACGTGTTCGTCAAAGCGCTTCGTGTCGGCCTCGGCCAACTGATCATCTTCATCGACTTCCTCACCCGTCCGGGCAAGAAACAGCGCCCCGCCGCTGCCCAGGCCCAGGTGGATAACGCCGCCAGGGACCTGACCCTGTATCAGTTCCACGCCTGCCCGTTCTGCGTGAAAACCCGCCGCACCCTGCGTCGCCTGAATGTGCCGGTGGCGCTGCGCGATGCGAAGAACAACGAACAGGATCGTCAGACCCTGCTGGAACAGGGCGGCAAGATCAAGGTGCCGTGCCTGCGCATCGAAGAGAACGGCCAGACCACCTGGATGTACGAATCCAAGGTGATCATCGATTATCTGGACAAGCGCTTCGCGGCCGTCTGATCGAATGGCTCCAGACAAAAATAAACCGGCGTCCGCGCCGGTTTATTTGTTTCTACCCTCCCTCAGGCTGCCTTGGCCGCCTGCGCCTGACGCACCACCGCCGCCAATCGCTTGAGCCCTTCGTCCAGCCGCGCCGGGTCGATGTGGCTGAAGTTCAACCGCAAATGCCCGGGATTGTTGTCCGGATCCGGGAAGAACGGCTCACCCGGCATGAACGCCACATCGTTGGCCAATGCGGTGTTGAGCAAGGTCCGGGTGTCCAGCGGCTGCTTCAACGTCAGCCAGAAAAACAGCCCTCCCTGTGGCACGTTCCAGTCGGCCAGATCGGCAAAGTGCGTTTCCAGCGCCGCTTGAAAGCCATCGCGACGCTGACGGTAGAAGTCGCGCAATTCACACAAATGCTGCTGATATTTCTCACTGCCGATCCACTGCAATGCCTGCCACTGGCCGATGCGATTGGTGTGCAGATCCGCCGATTGCTTGAGCTTGAGCAGATGCGGAAACAGGTCCGGGCTGGCGATCAGGTAGCCGACACGCAAACCGGGCAGCAGGGTTTTCGACACGGTGCCGGTGTAGATCCAGCTGGATTTCTTCAGGCGCCCGGCAATCGGTTTGGCGCTGCCACCATCAAAGGTCAGCTCGCGGTACGGTTCGTCTTCGATCAGGGTCACGCCGAACTCGTCCAGCAATGCCGCCACAGCCTCGCGCTTGGCTTCGCTGTAGCGCACCGCCGACGGGTTCTGGAAAGTCGGGATCAGGTAGATGAACGCCGGGCGATGTAGTTTCAGGCGCTGGCGCAGTTGCGTCAGATCCGGGCCATCGGCCTCCAGCGGTACGGTCAGGCAGTCGGCGCCGAACAGCTGGAAAATCTGCAATGCCGCCAGATAGGTCGGTGCTTCGAGAAGGATTTCGGTGCCCCTGTCGATGTACAGCTTGGCCGCCAGATCAAGGGTCTGTTGCGAACCGCTGACCACCAGCACCTGACTGGCCTCGCAGGCCAACCCCAACGCCCTCGCCTCCGCCGCCAGCGCTTCGCGCAACGCCGGCTCGCCTTCGCTCATGCCGTATTGGCCGAGGGACAACGGCATCTCGGCCCATTCGACTTTCGGCAACATGGCCTCGGCCGGCAGACCGCCAGCGAACGACATCACTTCCGGACGCTGGGCAGCGGCGAGGATTTCACGGATCAGAGAACTTTTAAGGCGCGAGACACGTTCGGAAAAAGCCATAGGGATCACCGGTAGCGAGGCATGTGGGAAATGAGTCAAACTTATTGACTGAAATTACGACAACCGTTACGGATACGTCAATATGCTTGACCTTAAAAACCCCAACAGCCAGCAACAGGCCATGGAAGCGTTTTTCTTCGGTTATCAGGCGTTCACCGCCAAGGCTGACGAAATGCTTGAGCGCCGAGGCCTGTCCCGGGTGCACCAACGCATCGTGTTCTTCATCGCCCGCTACCCGAACCTGAGCGTCAAGGAATTGCTGACGCTGCTGGGAGTGAGCAAACAGGCGCTGAACATTCCATTGCGCCAGTTGCAGGAGATGCATCTGGTGGACAGCGTGGCCTCGCAAACCGACAAGCGTAAACGCTTGCTGGAGCTGACGGCGGAGGGAGCGAAACTCGAACAGGCCTTGCGGCGTGAGCAGGTAAAACTGCTGGAGCGGGTGTTTTCCGAGGCCGGTGAGACTGCGGTGAATGGCTGGCTGGCGGTGAATCTGGCGCTGGGTGGCAATCAGGGAGGTGTTGACTGATAGTTGTGGCGCGTGGTGGTGAGCCTGATGGGGATTGGTTGGCTTCGTCGGTTCAGGCGGTTTTTTAGCAGACTTTAGATTTTTGCCCTCACCCTGCCCCTCCCGAAACGCCGGACCGCCCAGAGGGAGAAAGGACTGACCGAGGTGGTTGTTGCCAGACAGATTCAGGCCGGCTGTCAGGCCGCCTTCGCGGGCAAGCCCACTCCCACAAAAGCAAAAGCCGTCCACCTCCGCCTTTCACCACTCAACACAATGAGCGCTAGCTTGAGTACCGCTTTTGATCTTGCCGTGCCGGCCCCTTCGGCAGGCTGAGTGGAGGGATTTATCCGGGGGGGGAGCGTAGCGACCGTTTGGCGCAGCCAAACACATCGAGAGGAGGTGCAGCGCAGCAAACCGTAGGCGATGCCCCCGGATGAATCCCGGAACGAAGGGACGCCGAGCCTAAGCGAGGGGCCGTACGCCGGGGCAAAGCCTTTTGGGTTACCTTTTTGCTGGGCCGGCATTCCGGCGTCTGAAAAAGGTGACTCGCCGTAAGGGCGAAACCGCCAGCCGCCGCACCCGAAACAACGGATATTCACCCAAAACCAAAGAAACCCTGCCCCCCCCTCACACCCCCATATACCCCTATCACCAAAACATTCGTCGACAAAATCAAAAACAATATTTGCTTTCTTTGTACACAAAAGCATAATCCACTGCGTGCGAGTTCCTGACCTATCGGTCAACAAATTCGCGTAAGCCTCAAAGGGCCGCTGCCACCCCTCAATGGGTCCGGCCCTGGAAATAACAATAAAACTCTTGAGGAGTACTCGCTGTGGAAAGCCGCAAATCCGAAGCATCGACGCTGGAACTCTCGCCGCCGTTACGCAATGGTCTGCTTGAGCGCATCTTCAAACTCAGCTTGCATGGCACCACGGTGAAGACCGAGCTGATTGCCGGTCTGACAACCTTCATCACCATGGCTTACATCATCTTCGTCAACCCGAACATCATGGCCGATGCCGGGATCGACCACGGCGCCGCGTTCGTCGCCACCTGCATCGCCGCCGCGCTGGGCTGCCTGCTGATGGGCCTGTACGCCAACTGGCCGGTGGGCCTGGCGCCGGGCATGGGCCTCAACGCGTTTTTCACCTACACCGTGGTCGGCACCATGGGCTACAACTGGGAAACCGCCCTCGGTGCAGTGTTCGTGTCCGGTGTGTTGTTCATGATCCTGACCTTCTCGCGGATCCGCGAATGGCTGCTCAACAGCATCCCGGTCAGCCTGCGCTTCGCCATGGGCGCGGGTGTCGGTCTGTTTCTCGGGCTGATCGGCCTGAAAACCGCCGGCATCGTCGTCGACAGCCCGGCCACCCTGATCAAACTCGGCTCCCTGCGCGAACCCGGCCCGCTGCTCGCCGCCGTTTGCTTCCTGATGATCGCGATCCTCAGCTACCACAAAGTCTTCGGCGCCATTCTTATCAGCATCATCACCGTGACCCTCGCGGGCTGGGGTCTGGGCCTGGTGCATTACGAAGGAATCATGTCGGCCCCACCGAGCCTGGCACCGACCTGGATGGCCATGAACGTCGCTGGCGTGTTCAACGTCAGCATGATCAGCGTGGTGCTCGCGTTCCTCTTCGTCCACATGTTCGACACCGCCGGCACCCTGATGGGCGTCGCCCAGCGCGCCAATCTGGTGGGGGCTGACGGGCGGATCGAAAACCTCTCCCGCGCAATGAAAGCCGACAGCGCCTCCAGCGTATTCGGCGCGGTGGTCGGTGTGCCGCCGGTGACCAGTTACGTGGAAAGTGCCTCTGGCGTAGCCGCTGGTGGTCGGACTGGTCTTACCGCAGTGACCGTGGGTGTGCTATTTATAGCCGCGATGTTTTTTGCCCCGCTGGCCGGCATGATTCCCGCCTATGCCACCGCGGGTGCACTGATTTACGTAGCGATGCTGATGATGGGCGGCATGGCGCACATCGAATGGGACGAAGCCACCGACAGCATTCCGGCAATCGTCACCGCGATCATGATGCCGCTGACCTTCTCGGTCGCCGACGGCATCGCGCTGGGCTTCATCACCTACGTGGCGCTGAAGGCCGGCACCGGCAAGTACAAGGAAATTTCCGTCAGCCTGTGGGTGCTCTGCGCGATCTTCATCGCCAAGTTCATCTTCTTGTAAGCGGCACGCGGTACGCGCTTCAAACCAGCCTCACCCTCACGGGTGGGGCTTTTGCACATTCGTGAATAACAACAAAAGGAGCAAAGTGATGAGTCTGGAAACCTGGCTGCTGTTCAGCGGCGCGGCACTGGTGGTGATCCTTATTCCGGGACCGCTGTCGTTGCTGATGATCAGCAACAGCCTGAACTACGGCCTGCGCCGCTCGTACCCGGCGTTTCTGGGTGGCGTGATCGCCTCGATCTGCCTGCTCAGCGCTTCGGCGCTGGGGCTTGGCGCTTTGCTGCTGGCGTCGGAAAAACTGTTCAGCGCCCTGAAAATCGTCGGCGCCCTCTATCTGTTCTATCTCGCCTGGCAGAGCTGGCAGCAATCGCGCCAGCCTTCGGTCGGAGCCGAAGTGCCGCAGGCCGCGCCGACGCCGCGCTTCCGTGCATTGTTCGGCCGTGCGTTTGTGCTGGGTGCCAGCAACCCGAAGGACATTCTGTTTTTCGCCGCGTTCCTGCCGCAGTTTCTCAGCGCTGAACAGCCGTTCCTGCCGCAGCTACTGGTGATGATCGCGACCTGGACGCTGCTCGATCTACTGTGCAAAGTCACTTACGGCCTCGGCGCCCACGGCGCGGCGCGCTATCTGCGCAGCGGCAAGGGTCAGAGCTGGTTCAACCGGATCAGCGCCGGGTTGTTCGGCGGCGCGGGGGCCGCCTCATTGCTGAGCAGCCATTGATATTCGATTTTATTTCGAGCTGACATCGCCGCCCTTTCCAATCAAGGAAAGTGGCGGCGATTGCATTTCCGGACACACCCCGCATCAAACCGCACGCCCCGGTATATATATATGTACCGCACGCCAGCATGCCGGCTTAACGAAGATCGAGCTTTCTGTAGCCCGTATTCAGTGAGCCAGACGATCCATGAGTCCGAAAAAACCCACCCGCCCGAACGTTACAAGGCCGTCAGCAGAAGGCGTCCCGACGGTTCGCGATACCACGCCTGAAACACCTGCCACTCAGCGTGTCTACATTGCCCGCGTGAGCGGAGACGAGGCTTCCGACACCTCTTCGGGTCAAGGCACACCGCCCCTCGAATCGCCGCCACCGATGATCGAAATCATCGACCTTCCCGCTGATACGCACCTCAGCCATTCCGCCGCCGAACAACCGATCGGCCATTACTTTCTCGCGCCCAGACTGGCGGACAGGCTGCCCCAACCCGACCTGCTGACCGGTCTGCGTTCATCGGGCGCGCATACCTATGTCGATCTGGTCGACGGCGGCACTGTCCTGATCGGCAAAGATGCGCAGCAACATTATCGCGCCAGGTCACCCAATGAACTCACGCCTTCCGGTCCACCGCTTCGACGGGTGGAGGGCACCCTGCAGTGGCGGCAGGTTGCTCCCGGCCAACACAGTCCGCAGGATTCGCAGCTGCTGGTCAGTCGCCACCCTATGGTCGACGACGATCCCCGGCCGCCACCGCCAAAGCGCCGGCATATCACGGATGACGGAAAACACGAGCGCAATCCCCTAAACTCGTTACGCGATCCCTGGAACAGCTGGCACCTCCTGCCGCAGCATGCGTCAACCGGCGACCTGAACATCGAAGGCGTTCGCTACAAGACCCTCCCCCGAGGCCCCGCGCCGGATCATCCGATTGTCTACATCAAGAACCCCACGCACCTGATCTACGATTTCGCGTTGTTCGAGCGGGTTCTGCGCACCGACATGCTGCAACAACCGCGCGGCGCGATTCGGGTGCCTCCCGCCAATCACTGGCAGATCGATCCGTCGCTGCCGTTCGAAGCAGGGCTGGCCGATACGCTCGCCCGTTACTTTCCCGATCTGTCATACGACACACGGCAGCATGTTGCCCGCCAGCAATTCATCCTCGCCAACGGTGAAGATCAAGCCACCGGCACCGGTTTGACGCTGCTGCGCCAGGCCTTCAACGACTGGAGAAACGGCACCCGCAACCCGCGTCCGGAACTGGTCGATCCGCTGCTGATGCTGCGTTCCCTGGAACCGGCCAGCAGCGAAGGTCACCGCCTGATCGATTTGCCCGTGCCGGGCAGCGAGGGCGCCCTGCGCCGTCTGGATTTCGACCCGGCGCTGTTTCCACGGGAATGGCGCGAGTTCATGGCCAGCCATACCGCCCTGGAAATGAAGCGCTTCACGTCGGCCCTGCTGACGCGCCATGGCTATCGGGTTTTTCACCCGGTCCCCGGCAAACGCTTCGCCGCCGTGGTGTTCAGGCGGCCGGAACATGACGTCCTGTTTTTCCTCAGCCTGCGGCGAATCAAAGGCAACAAGATCCGCTTCGAGCCGAGACACGACCCGAGAAGCTCGCACTACAGCCTCAGCGACCAGGTGGGGCTTCAGGCCGCCGAGGCGGTTGAAAGTGCCCATGCTGCCGGCAAGGTCATCTGGCTTCGGGGTGGCCCGCAAACCCTCGCCACCGAACCCGATACGTTCGTGATCATCCGCGACAACGTCCCCAGGTTCTGACGTTTCACCGATCTGCGGACGAAAAAAAGCCCGCAGTGTGGGCGGGCGAAAGACCAAAGAAGCTATATGCGCAGTCGCTTCCCGGTGGGGGCTGCTGCTTGGGGGTCAGCTGCCCCGGTAGGTGGAATAGCTGTAAGGCGAGATCAGCAGGGGTACGTGGTAGTGATCCTGCTCGGCGGAAATGCCGAAACGCAGCACGACCACGTCCAGAAATGCCGGCTCCGGCAACTGCACGCCACGGGCGCGGTAGTAATCGCCGGCGTGGAACTGGACCTGATAGACCCCGGTCCGGTAGTCATCGCCTTGCAGCAGCGGCGCATCGACGCGGCCATCGCTGTTGGTGAGCGCACTGGCGACCAATTCCAGGTGCGAACCCTCGACGCGGTACAGCTCGACCTTGATCGAGCTGCCCGGGCAACCGTGTGCAGCGTCCAAAACGTGTGTTGTCAAACGTCCCATTGATTCTGCGCGCCTGCCTGCGTGGAGCAGTCAGACCTCGCGCCTCCCGAAGTCAGTTAAAAAGGAGACCGCACCGTTTCGGAGCACGAAAAGCTGCGGCGAGCGACTGATTAAGACACTTTTCAAAAAAATTGTACACAATAAAAACGACATTTTTCCCGCCATCCCCGTCATCCGTCGATTTCCCGCTGATCTGCCGCCGAACCATGCATTCATTGAACCCTTAATCCATTAGCTGACCGCTCAGGCAGATTTCTTGCAGGCTTACGCGATTAACAGGAAAAGATGACAGCCGGTGAAAAATGCGAAAATTCAGGCTTACAAAGTGCGAATAAAGTTGTATACAATCAGCCCATCGCTGTGACGCCAGCCTGCCACCTCACCTCAGGGCGCCACACAAACTGTCAACGAATAAGAAGGAAGACTGCAGTGAGCGCTGACTACCCACGCGACCTGATCGGTTACGGCAGTAACCCTCCTCACCCACACTGGCCGGGCAATGCCCGGATCGCCCTGTCCTTCGTGCTCAATTACGAAGAAGGTGGCGAACGCAACATCCTGCACGGCGACAAAGAGTCGGAAGCCTTCCTTTCGGAAATGGTCGCCGCCCAGCCGCTGCAAGGCGCGCGCAACATGAGCATGGAATCGCTCTACGAGTATGGCAGCCGCGCCGGCGTCTGGCGGATTCTGAAACTGTTCAAGGAATTCGACATCCCGCTGACCATCTTCGCCGTCGCCATGGCCGCCCAGCGCCACCCGGACGTGATCCGCGCGATGGTCGACGCCGGCCACGAAATCTGCAGCCACGGCTATCGCTGGATCGACTATCAATACATGGACGAAGCCCAGGAACGCGAGCACATGCTCGAAGCGATCCGCATCCTCACCGAAATCACCGGCGAACGTCCGCTGGGCTGGTACACCGGCCGCACCGGTCCGAACACCCGCCGACTGGTGATGGAAGAAGGCGGTTTCCTCTACGACTGCGACACCTACGACGACGACCTGCCCTACTGGGAACCGAACAACCCGACCGGCAAGCCGCATCTGGTGATTCCCTACACCCTCGACACCAACGACATGCGTTTCACCCAGGTGCAGGGTTTCAACAAGGGCGACGACTTCTTTGAATACCTGAAAGACGCGTTCGACGTGCTCTACGCCGAAGGTGCCGAAGCGCCGAAAATGCTCTCGATCGGCCTGCACTGCCGCCTGGTTGGCCGTCCGGCACGCCTGGCTTCGCTCAAGCGCTTTATCGAATACGCTAAAAGTCATGAACAGGTGTGGTTCAGCCGTCGCGTCGACATCGCGCGCCACTGGCACGAAACCCACCCGTACCAAGGGGCTGCCAAATGAGCACCTTTCAAACCCTGACACCGTCAACCCTGAGCCGCGACGCCTTCGTCAAAGCCTTTGCCGACATCTACGAACATTCGCCATGGGTGGCCGAAAAGGCCTTCGACCTGGGCCAGGACGCGTCGATCGACGAGATCGAAACCCTGCACCAGCGCATGAGCGACATCCTGTTGAGCGCCGATCACGCCAGTCAACTGGCGCTGATCAACGCTCACCCGGACCTGGCCGGCAAAGCCGCCGTTCAGGGCCAGTTGACCGAAGCCAGCACCAATGAACAGGCTGGCGCCGGTATTCACCAATGCACGGCCGAAGAGTTCCAGCGCTTCACCGAGCTGAACGACGCCTATAAAGCCAAGTTCAAGTTTCCCTTCATCATGGCGGTAAAAGGCAGCAACCGGCATCAGATCCTCGCGGCGTTCGAAACGCGCATTCACAACTCGGTGGAAACCGAATTCAAATGCGCGCTGGCGCAGATCAACAAGATTGCCCTGTTCCGTTTACTGACTCTTTAAGCAAGCCTGACCCGAGTACGTCAAACGCGGAGAATACCCAGGGTCTTGCAAGCATCCCCAGCCAACTATTTAAAGGCAGACAAGAAGAATGAAAGCTTACGCCGTACCTTTCGAGAAGTTCGTCAACCTGGCCGACGCCCGCCTGGGCACCAAAATCATCTCGGTCACCGATGACTGGTTCGCAGACGCCAATCGTCTGTTCCAACCGACCCCGGCCGTCTGGAAAGAGGGCGTGTTCGATGACAACGGCAAGTGGATGGACGGCTGGGAATCGCGCCGCAAACGCTTCGAAGGCTATGACAGCGCGGTGATCCGCCTGGGCGTACCGGGCTCGATCAAGGGCGTGGACATCGACACCTCATTCTTCACCGGCAACTTCCCGCCTTCGGCCTCTCTGGAAGCGTGCTTCCTGGCCTCCGGCGAGCCGGACGAAAATACCCAGTGGACTGAAGTGCTGTCGGCCGTCGAGCTGCAAGGCAACAGCCACCACTACCACGAAATCAGCAACGACAAAGCCTTCAGCCACCTGCGCTTCAACATCTACCCGGATGGCGGCGTGGCCCGTCTGCGCGTGTACGGCATTCCGTTCCGCGACTGGTCGGCGGTTGGCGACAACGAACAGGTTGACCTGGCCGCTGCTCTCAACGGTGGTCGCGCCCTCGCTTGCTCCGATGAACACTTCGGCCGCATGAGCAACATCCTCAACCCGGGCCGTGGCATCAACATGGGCGACGGCTGGGAAACCGCGCGTCGTCGCACGCCGGGCAATGACTGGGTGATCGTCGCCCTGGGGCATCCGGGCGAGATCGAGAAGATCATCGTCGACACCCTGCACTTCAAGGGCAACTACCCGGACACCTGCTCGATCCAGGGCGCTTTCGTGAAGGGCGGCACCGACAGCCAGATCGAAACCCAATCGCTGTTCTGGCGCGAACTGCTGCCGAGCCAGAAGCTGGAAATGCACGCCGAACACACCTTCGTCGAGCAGATCAAGGCACTCGGCCCGATCACCCACATCCGCCTCAACGTGTTCCCGGACGGTGGCGTGAGCCGCCTGCGCGTGCTGGGCAAGGTCGCTAAATAAGCGGCGCGCCCTTCGCGGGCAAACCCGCTCCCCACATGGGAATGCAGTCGAATGTGGGAGCGGGCTTGCCCGCGAAGGCGCCAGAATCAACTACATCGAACTCAACGAAAAGAAGAACAGCATGCGCACACTGACGATTGAACCGCTGACCAAAGAAGCCTTCGCCCCTTTCGGTGACGTGATCGAAACCGACGGCAGCGATCACTTCATGATCAACAACGGTTCGACCATGCGCTTCCACAAACTGGCGACGGTCGAAACCGCTACGCCTGAGGACAACGCGATCATCAGCATCTTCCGCGCCGACGCGCAGGACATGCCGCTGACCGTCAGCATGCTGGAACGCCATCCGCTGGGCAGCCAGGCTTTCATTCCGCTGCTCGGCAACCCCTTTCTGATCGTGGTCGCGCCACTTGGCGATGCACCTGTATCAGGCTTGGTCCGCGCCTTCGTCACCAACGGCAGGCAGGGCATCAATTACCATCGCGGCGTCTGGCACCACCCGGTGCTGACGATCGAAAAGCGGGATGACTTCCTGGTGGTTGATCGCAGTGGCACAGGCAATAACTGCGATGAGCATTTTTTCAAAGAGGATGAGCGTTTGATCCTCGCCCCCCACCAATAAGAGAAGGTCTGATCACCCGACAACAAGGGTGACAGGCGAGAGGTAAAGACTGTGGAAGCACATCTGTTGGAATGGCTGAACCTGAGCGTGCGCTGGGTTCACATGATTACTGGCGTGGCCTGGATCGGCGCGTCGTTCTACTTCGTCTGGCTGGAGAACAACCTCAACCGCGTCAACCCGAAAACCGGCCTGGCCGGTGACCTGTGGGCGATCCACGGCGGCGGTATCTATCACCTGGAGAAATACAAACTGGCTCCGCCGGCGATGCCGGAGAACCTGCACTGGTTCAAGTGGGAAGCCTACTTCACCTGGATGTCGGGGATCGCGCTGCTGTGCGTGGTGTTCTACTCCAACCCCGTGCTCTACCTCGTGGCGCCCGGCAGCGGCCTGACCGGCCCTGAGGGCGTGGCCATCGGCATCGGTTCGCTGATCGCCGGCTGGTTCATCTACGACTTCCTCTGCGATTCGCCACTGGGCAAGAAACCCGCCCTGCTCGGCTTCATCCTGTTCGTGCTGATCATTGCTGCCGCGTTCGGCTTCAGCAAAGTGTTCAGCGGCCGTGGCGCGTACCTGCACGTCGGCGCGATCATCGGCACCATCATGGTCGGCAACGTGTTCCGCATCATCATGCCCGCCCAGCGCGCACTGGTGGCGGCCATCGCCGAAAACCGCACGCCAGACCCGGCGCTGCCGGCCAAGGGCCTGCTGCGTTCGCGTCACAACAACTACTTCACCCTGCCGGTGCTGTTCATCATGATCAGCAACCACTTCCCGAGCACTTACGGCAGCCAGTACAACTGGCTGATCCTGGCCGGGATCGCGGTACTGGCGGTATTGGTGCGTCACTACTTCAACACCCGTCATGACAGCCACAAGTTTGCCTGGACCCTGCCGGTGGCAGCGGTGGGCATGATCAGCCTGGCTTACGTCACCGGCCCCGCGCCGATGTCGACCGCCCCTGAAGTGGCCAAGGCTCCAGCGAAAATCGAGTACCAGCCGCTGCCGGAAACGGCCCTGGGTGGTGGTGCGAAACCGGCTGAAGCCGCACAACCGGCAGCCCCCGCAGCACCGGCGGCCGCACCGGCTCAGGCGTCCAACGCCGGCCCCGGCTTCGACAAGGTGCACAGCGTGATCCAGGAGCGTTGCGCGGTCTGCCACTCGGCGAAACCGACCAGCCCGCTGTTCAGCGCGGCCCCGGCCGGTGTGATGTTCGACACCCCCGAGCAGATCCGCCAGAACGCCCCGCGAATCCAGGCGCAAGCCATCACCACGCAGATCATGCCACTGGGCAACATCACGCAGATGACCCAGCAGGAGCGTGACCTGATCGGTGCCTGGATCGCCCAGGGAGCGCAGACCAACTAAGCCATAAAAGCGTCGCGGGCAGCTCCGCTCCCACAGAGGTCGATACACGACCTGTGGGAGTCGGCTTGCCTGCGATTAGCCGCAACACGGTTTACCTGATGCAAAGCAACAGCTGTCAGCAACCCGACAGCTGTTCAATCACAAGAATAAAAAAGATCCGAGGTGTTGCATGTCCGAGCTGTCCAAAGCGCGCATCCCCGACGCACCCGCCATTCAGCGTTTGCCCCTTTTGCAACTGATCCTGGTCGGTTTGCAACATGTTCTGCTGATGTACGGCGGTGCCATCGCGGTGCCGCTGATCATCGGACAGGCCGCTGGCCTGAGTCGTGAAGAAATCGCCTTCCTGATCAACGCCGACCTGCTGGTCGCCGGCATCGCCACCATCGTGCAATCCTTGGGGATAGGTCCGATGGGTATCCGCATGCCGGTGATGATGGGCGCCAGTTTTGCCGCTGTCGGCAGCATGGTCGCCATGGCCGGGATGCCGGGCATCGGCCTGCAAGGGATCTTCGGCGCGACCATCGCCGCCGGGTTCTTCGGCATGCTCATCGCACCGTTCATGTCCAAGGTCGTGCGCTTCTTCCCGCCGCTGGTGACCGGCACGGTCATCACCTCGATCGGCTTGTCGCTGTTCCCCGTGGCCGTGAACTGGGCCGGTGGTGGCGCTGCCGCCACCCAATTCGGTTCGCCGATTTACCTCGCCATCGCCGCACTGGTACTGGCGACCATTCTGCTGATCCACCGCTTCATGCGCGGTTTCTGGGTCAACATTTCCGTACTGATCGGCATGTGCCTGGGCTACGTGCTCTGCGGCGCCATCGGCATGGTCGACCTGAGCGGCATGGCCAACGCGCCATGGGTGCAGTTCGTCACGCCGCTGCACTTTGGCATGCCGAAATTCGAACTGGCGCCGATCCTGTCGATGTGTCTGGTGGTGGTAATCATTTTCGTCGAGTCCACCGGGATGTTCCTGGCGCTGGGCAAGATCACCGGTGAGGAAGTCTGCCCGCGCCGGCTGCGTCGCGGCCTGCTGTGCGATGCCGGCGCGTCGTTTTTCGCCGGGTTCTTCAACACCTTCACCCACTCCTCCTTCGCGCAGAACATCGGCCTGGTGCAGATGACCGGCGTGCGCTGCCGCTCGGTGACCATCGTTGCCGGTGGCCTGCTGATCGTCCTGAGCCTGTTGCCGAAAGCGGCGTTTCTGGTGGCATCGATTCCCCCGGCGGTACTCGGTGGCGCGGCGATCGCGATGTTCGGCATGGTCGCGGCCACCGGGATCAAGATCCTGCAAGAGGCCGACATCGGTGACCGGCGCAATCAATTGCTGGTGGCGGTGAGCATCGGCATGGGCCTGATCCCGGTGGTGCGTCCGGAGTTCTTCGCCCACCTGCCGCTGTGGATGAGCCCGATCACCCACAGCGGCATCGCCATGGCGACCCTCAGCGCGCTGACGCTGAACCTGTTGTTCAACATCCTCGGTGGCGCCGAACGCGCCGCGATCAACGACTGCCACGCACACCCGCACTGATCCGAAGAGTAAAAAAGGGGGCTCGCCCAAGCCTGCCCCCTCGCGACAGCTTTGCCTCAAACAATAAAAACAAGAGGAAGCAACAGATGATCCGGACTCAAACCAACGTGTTGTTGAGCGGTGGCCTGCTCGCCGCGTCCCAAGCCATGGCCGGTGATTTATTGCTCTGGCAGACCAACAGCCTGAGCTACCTGTACGGCAAGAACTTCGCGATCAACCCGTCGATCCAGCAGACGGTGACGTTCGAGCACGCCGACAAGTGGAAGTACGGCGACAATTTCCTGTTCGTCGACAAGATCTTCTACAACGGCCAGGAAGACCGTAACAAAGGCCCGCATGCGTTCTACGGCGAGTTCAGCCCGCGTCTGTCGTTCGGCAAGATTTTCGACAAGCGCCTGGAGTTCGGCCCGATCAAGGACGTGCTGCTGGCGATGACCTACGAATACGGCGAAGGCGACAGCGAGGCCTATCTGATCGGGCCCGGTTTCGACCTGAAGGTGCCGGGCTTCAACTACTTCACCCTGAACTTCTATCGCCGCCAGACCGAAGGCCCGCGCCCCGGCGACGGCGTGTGGCAGATCACCCCCGGCTGGTCGTACAGCATTCCCGTGGGCAATTCCGACCTGCTGATCGACGGCTACCTGGACTGGGTCGTCGACAACGACCAGAACTCGCGCGGCACCTACCACGCCAACCTGCACGTCAACCCACAGATCAAATACGACCTGGGCAAAGCGCTGGGCTGGGGCGAAAAGCAGGTGTATGTCGGCACCGAATACAGCTACTGGAAAAACAAATACGGTGTCGAAAGCAGCCACAATTTCGACACCCATCAGAACACCGCCAGCCTGCTGGTGAAGGTGCACTTCTAAGATGGCCCGCAACCGCGCCCCTTACCTGTCGTCGGTGCTCTGTTGCGGGGCACTTGAGGCCTGGCCGTTGAGTCAGTATTCTCCGCGGCCTTCTGAATTCGGTCTAAAAAAAAGCCCGGATTTAATTCCTGACCGTCGAGCCAACTTATCCCGGCCACGGTCAGTACCGAGGCATCCCGAAAACACGCTCATTCGACTGTTTTTTCAGCAGCCGGACGGGCATTTTTTTGCTTTTCGAAAGCCTTGGCTCAGCGCTTGCAGACAACGCACGAGAGCTGACCGATCGGATGACTTTTTGCGGTTACGAAAAAAGGCGCCACACCAGAGCGCCGACCTTAAAAAAATAAACGTGGAACCTACTTTGGGAGCAACCGAATGAAACGTATGTGCACCAGCCTGATGCTTGCCGGAACCTTGTTGGGTGGCGGCCAGGCCATGGCCGAAGGCCTGCTGCAGTGGCAGAACAACAGCCTGACCTACCTCTACGGCAAGGACTTCAAGGTCAACCCGGCCATTCAGCAAACCGTGACCTTCGAACACGCCGACGCCTGGAAATACGGGGATAACTTCCTGTTCGTCGACAAGATCTTCTACAACGGCAAGCCTGATGCCGGTGTCGGCAACAACACCTACTACGGCGAGTTCAGCCCGCGCCTGTCGCTGGGCAAGATCCTCGACCAGAAGATCGAGTTCGGCCCGGTCAAGGACGTGCTGCTGGCGATGACGTACGAATTCGGTGAAGGCGACGTCGAGTCGTACCTGATCGGTCCAGGCTTCGACCTGGCGATCCCGGGCTTCGACTACTTCCAGTTGAACTTCTACCAGCGTCACACCGAAGGCTCGCGCCCGGGTGACAACGTCTGGCAGATCACCCCGGTCTGGTCCTACACCATCCCGGTCGGCGACTCGAACATCCTGATCGACGGCTTCATGGACTGGGTGGTCGACAACGACACCAACAACAAAGGCACCTACCACGCCAACCTGCACTTCAACCCTCAGATCAAATATGACCTCGGCAAGGCGCTGAATTTCGGCGAGAAGCAGTTGTACGTCGGTGTCGAGTACGACTACTGGAAAGACAAGTACGCGATCGAAGACTCCCGTGCCTTCACCACCAATCAGAACGTGACCAGCTTCCTGGTGAAGTTCCACTTCTGATGTAGCAGCGTCGCAAGCAGGCCCGCCCTCATGACCCCGTGGGAGCGGGCCTGCCCGCGAATGGCCGCGCCGCCGACCTCAGACGGCATCCAAAGGCTCGGGCAACCCGAGAAACCGGCACAGCTCCTCGCGCTTGGCCAATGCATCGCGCCGTCCCAGGTCGATCAGTTCGCTGCAATACCCCGCCTCGAACAGCAGATAGCTCAACACCCCTGCCCCGCTGGTCTTGGTCGCCCCCGGCCCGCGCAAGAACAGGCGCAACGCCGCCGGCAGTTCCTGACGATGCCGCGCCGCGATCTCGTCGATCGGTTGACTCGGAGAAATCACCAGCACGTCCACCGGCGCCACCCCCATGGCGCGTACCGGCGTTCCGTCGGGCATCAGGCGGCTGAACTGATTCAGACGCTGGAGCAGCTCGATGTCGCTTTCCAGGCTGTCAATGAAGGTGCTGTTGAGCATGTGCCCGCCGATCTGCGCCAGAGTCGGTTGCTGCCCGGTGTAGGCGCGCTCCAGCGGCTGCTGCGGATCGACCCCGCGCGGGTTGCCACTCACACCCACCACCAGCACCCGACTGGCGCCCAGGTGCAGCGCCGGACTGATCGGCGCCGACTGCCGCACCGCGCCATCGCCAAAGTACTCCTCACCGATCTTCACCGGCGCGAACAGCAACGGGATCGCCGAACTGGCGAGCAGATGCTCCACCGACAGATCCGTCGGCACGCCGATGCGCCGATGACGCAACCAGGCATCGATGCTGCCGCCGCCCTGATAGAACGTCACGGCCTGACCGGACTCGTAGCCGAACGCGGTCACCGCCACCGCATGCAATTGCTTGCGCGCGATGGATTCGGCAATCCCCGGCATGTGCAGTTTTTCATTGAGCAACTCACGCAATGGCGAGCTGTTGAGCAGCGCCACCGGCATGTGCCGGCCCAGACCGAGCAGGCTGTGGCTGACAAAGCGGCTGGCCTGACGGATCACCCCCGGCCAGTCGCTGCGCAGCACACGATGGCTGCGAAAGCCCTGCCAGAAGTGCGTCAGGCGTTCGATGGCGGCGCGAAAGTCGGTGGCGCCGCTGGCCAGGCTGACCGCGTTGATCGCCCCGGCCGAGGTGCCGACGATCACCGGAAACGGATTGTCCGCGCCCAATGGCAGCAATTCGGCAATCGCCGCCAGCACCCCCACCTGATACGCCGCCCGAGCCCCGCCGCCGGAAAGAATCAAACCTGTAACCGGTTCAGCTGGGCTCATCGCAACGCTCCGTGGTGCTTATGGGAAAGGGTCAGTCAACCGCGTTTGGCGTACAGCTTCGGCTCGCCGGGCGGACGGCTCTTGAAGCGCCGGTGCGCCCACAGGTATTGCTCGGGGCATTCACGCAACACGCTTTCGACCCACTGGTTGATGCGGATGCAATCGGCCTCTTCGGTTTCGCCGGGGAAATCCTCCAGCGGCGGATGGATCACCAAACGGTAACCGCTGCCGTCGGCCAGGCGCTCCTGGGTGAACGGCACCACCAGCGCCTTGCCCAGCCGCGCAAACTTGGTGGTGGCCGTGACGGTCGCCGCCTGAATGCCGAACAGCGGCACGAAAATGCTCTGCTTGGCGCCGTAGTCCTGATCCGGCGCGTACCAGATCGCCCGGCCGTTGCGCAGCAGTTTGAGCATGCCGCGCACGTCGTCACGCTCCACCGCCAACGAATCGAGGTTATGCCGCTCGCGACCCTGACGCTGGACGAAGTCGAACAACGGATTCTTGTGCTCGCGGTACATGCCGTCGATGGTGTGTTGCTGACCGAGCAGCGCCGCACCGACTTCCAAAGTGGTGAAATGCACCGCCATCAGAATCACGCCCTTGCCTTCGCGCTGGGCTTTTTGCAGATGCTCCAGCCCTTCGACGTGGGCGAGTTTCGCCAGGCGCTGGCGTGACCACCACCAGCTCATCGCCATTTCAAAGAAGGCGATGCCGGTGGACGCGAAGTTTTCCTTGAGCAGGCGCTTACGCTCGGCGGCGGATTTCTCCGGGAAACACAGCTCCAGATTGCGCTTGGCGATGCGCCGCCGATCGCCGGCCAGACGATACATCAAGGCACCGAGAAAACGACCGATGGCCAGCAATGCCGGATACGGCAGCTGCACGATCAGCCACAACAGCCCCAGGCCGCACCAGAGCGGCCAGAAGCGTGGAGAAAGAAATGCTCTTCGAAAACGCGGGCGATCCATTAAAGCTTCCGTAAATACAGTGGCCGCGCATTCTACAACGTTCGACCCGGCTTGCGGCTGGCGGGCGTTCTCGTTATAAGTCTCGGCACTTTTAGTGACAAGCCGTTGTAGCCAGACATGAGCCAAACCGAACCGCTAGACCAAGATCCCGTGTTCCAGCTGAAGGGCAGCATGCTTGCCATTACGGTGCTGGAGCTGTCGCGCAACGACCTCGACAGCCTCGATCGGCAACTGGCCGCCAAAGTCGCCCAGGCACCGAACTTCTTCAGCAATGCGCCGTTGGTCCTGGCTCTGGACAAACTGCCGCCGAGCGAAGGCGCCGTCGATCTGCCGGGGCTGATGCGTGTCTGCCGCCAGCACGGCCTGCGCACCCTGGCGATCCGCGCCAGCCGCATCGAAGACATCGCCGCGGCCATCGCCATCGACATCCCGGTGCTGCCGCCCTCCGGCGCCCGTGAGCGGCCGCTGGAAGCCCCGGAACCGGCGCAGGTGAAGAAGCCGGAAAAACCGCCCGAGCCGACCGTCAAACCGACCCGCGTCATCACCACGCCAGTACGTGGTGGCCAACAGATATATGCCCAGGGTGGCGATCTGGTGGTGGTTTCCTCGGTCAGCCCGGGGGCGGAACTTCTCGCCGATGGCAACATCCATGTATACGGCCCGATGCGCGGTCGCGCCCTGGCGGGCGTCAAAGGCGACACCAAGGCACGGATTTTCTGTCAGCAATTGAGCGCTGAACTGATCTCCATCGCAGGCCACTACAAGGTTTCCGAGGACTTGCGTCGTGATCCGATGTGGGGCTCGGGCGTACAGGTCAGCCTGTCGGGCGACGTGTTGAACATCATTCGGCTTTAACGGATACTGCCGCATTTTCCAAGCATCTCTAAAACGTAGCGAAAACGGCTCAAACGACGTAGGAAAAAGGCCAAAAGCCAGATTCCAGCCAAAGCTGTCCGACTGCAGTAGTTTTCAAGAGATGTTTTTCAGGGACTCAACGGTCCTTTTTCCTTAGGGGTGAAACACCTTGGCCAAGATTCTCGTGGTTACATCCGGCAAGGGTGGTGTGGGTAAGACCACCACCAGCGCCGCTATCGGTACCGGTCTCGCGCTGCGCGGCCACAAAACTGTCATTGTCGACTTCGACGTGGGCTTGCGTAACCTCGACCTGATCATGGGTTGCGAGCGCCGCGTGGTGTATGACTTCGTCAACGTGGTCAACGGCGAAGCCAACCTGCAACAGGCCCTGATCAAAGACAAGCGCCTGGAAAACCTCTACGTGCTGGCCGCCAGCCAAACCCGCGACAAAGACGCGCTGACCCAGGAAGGCGTGGAAAAAGTCCTGATGGAACTCAAGGACCAATTCGAATTCGTGGTTTGCGACTCCCCGGCGGGCATCGAGAAAGGCGCCCACCTGGCCATGTACTTCGCTGACGAAGCGATCGTCGTGACCAACCCGGAAGTGTCCTCGGTACGTGACTCCGACCGCATGCTCGGTCTGCTGGCGAGCAAGTCCCGCCGCGCCGAAAAAGGCGAAGAGCCGATCCAGGAACACCTGCTGATCACCCGCTACCACCCGGAGCGTGTCGAGAAGGGCGAAATGCTCGGCGTCGAAGACGTCAAGGAAATCCTCGCCGTTCGACTGCTGGGCGTCATCCCGGAATCCCAGGCCGTCCTCAAGGCCTCCAACCAGGGCGTACCGGTCATCCTCGATGACCAGAGCGACGCCGGCCAGGCCTACAGCGATACCGTTGATCGCCTGCTGGGCAAGGAAAAAGAACACCGGTTCCTGAGCGTCGAGAAGAAGGGATTCTTCGAGCGTCTGTTTGGAGGTAGGTAATGAACCTTTTTGACTTCTTTCGTGCCAACAAAAAGCCAAGTACCGCCTCGGTAGCGAAAGAGCGTCTACAGATCATCGTGGCGCACGAACGCGGCCAACGCAGCACCCCTGACTACCTGCCGTCCCTGCAAAAGGAACTGGTGGAAGTGATCCGCAAATACGTCAACATCGGCAACGACGACGTGCATGTGGCGCTGGAAAGCCAGGGCAGCTGCTCGATTCTGGAACTCAACATCACCCTGCCTGATCGCTGAGTCGATCCGGCAGGAACGACGGCGGCTCAGGGCCTTCCGATACCGGAAGTGCCCTGAGCCGCCGTTGGCATTTGTTACGAGGCTGTTTTAATGCCGTTGTCCAACATCCGCATCATCCATCAGGACGCCGCCGTACTGGTGGTGGACAAACCGACCCTGCTGCTCTCGGTGCCCGGCCGGGCTGATGACAACAAGGACTGCCTGATCACCCGTTTGCAGGAAAACGGCTACCCGGAAGCGCGAATCGTCCATCGCCTGGACTGGGAAACCTCCGGCATCATCCTTCTGGCGCGCGACGCCGACACACACCGCGAACTGTCGCGGCAGTTTCACGACCGCGAAACCGAAAAGGCCTACACCGCCCTGTGCTGGGGCCAGCCGGAACTGGACAGCGGCAGCATCGACCTGCCCCTGCGCTACGACCCGCCGACCAAACCCCGGCATGTGGTTGACCACGAATTCGGCAAACACGCCCTGACTTTCTGGCGCGTGCTGGAGCGCTGTGGCGACTGGTGTCGCGTCGAGCTGACGCCGATCACCGGCCGCTCGCACCAGTTGCGCGTACACATGCTGTCCATCGGGCATCCGCTGCTCGGCGACGGGCTCTATGCCCACGAACAGGCCCTGGCGGCGTGGCCGCGTCTGTGCCTGCACGCCAGCATGCTCAGCTTCACCCATCCGCAAACGGGCGAACGCCTGCGTTTCGAGTGCCCGGCGCCGTTCTGACATTCAATCCGGATTAAACAGGTGGGAGCGAGCGTGCTCCCACAAGGTTCGGGGTTCAGATTCAATTCCCTGGCCGATGCGTTAAACTCCCGCCCATCGCTGTCTGGAGCTTCTTATGCGCGAAGAGTTGAACCAAGGCCTGATCGACTTCCTCAAGGCCTCCCCTACCCCGTTCCACGCCACCGCCAGCCTTGTTCAACGTCTGGAGGCCGCCGGTTTCGTGCGCCTCGACGAGCGCGAGCCGTGGAACATCGAAGCCAACGGCCGTTACTACGTCACCCGCAACGACTCCTCGATCGTCGCGATCAAAATGGGCCGCAGCTCACCGTTGCACGATGGCATCCGTCTGGTCGGCGCCCACACCGACAGCCCGTGCCTGCGGGTCAAACCGCAGCCGGAACTGCAACGCCAGGGCTTCTGGCAGCTCGGCGTCGAAGTCTACGGCGGCGCACTGCTGGCCCCGTGGTTCGACCGCGACCTGTCGCTGGCCGGCCGCGTCACGTTCCGCCGCGACGGCAAGGTCGAGAGTCAGTTGATCGATTTCAAGGCCCCCATCGCGATCATTCCGAACCTGGCGATCCACCTCAACCGCGAAGCCAACATGGGCTGGGCGATCAATGCCCAGACCGAACTGCCGCCGATTCTCGCGCAGTTCGCCGGTGACGAGCGTGTCGACTTCCGCGCGGTCCTGACCGATCAACTGGCCCGCGAACACGGCCTCAACGCCGATGTGGTGCTCGATTACGAGCTGAGTTTCTACGACACCCAGAGCGCGGCAGTCGTGGGCATGAACGGTGATTTCATCGCCGGGGCGCGCCTCGACAACCTGCTGTCGTGCTACGCCGGCCTGCAAGCCCTGCTGACCGCCGACACCGAAGAAACCTGCGTGCTGGTGTGCAACGACCACGAAGAGGTCGGCTCCTGCTCGGCCTGTGGCGCCGACGGCCCGATGCTCGAACAGACCCTGCGCCGCGTGCTGCCGGAAGGCGACGAGTTCGTGCGCACCATCCAGAAATCCCTGCTGGTTTCGGCCGACAACGCCCACGGCGTACACCCGAACTACGCGGAGAAACACGACGGCAACCACGGCCCGAAACTCAACGCCGGCCCGGTGATCAAGGTCAACAGCAACCAGCGCTACGCCACCAACAGCGAAACCGCCGGATTCTTCCGCCACCTGTGCATGGCCGAAGAAGTGCCGGTGCAAAGTTTCGTGGTGCGCAGCGACATGGGCTGCGGCTCGACCATCGGCCCGATCACCGCCAGCCACCTGGGCGTGCGCACGGTGGACATCGGCCTGCCGACCTTCGCCATGCACTCGATCCGCGAACTGTGCGGCAGCCATGACCTCAAGCATCTGGTCAAAGTGCTGAGCGCGTTCTACGCCAGTCGCGAATTGCCGTAATCCTGAAAAAGCTTCGAGGGCGAGCCCGCTCCCACACAGGATCCCGTGGGAGCGGACTTGCTCGCGAACGCGCCGGCTCAGTCACGACACATTTCACCCGTGTACTGACTCAGTTCTGATACACATCACCACCGCTCGTCAAAAACCCACCTAGACTTGAATCATCCCCTTCGACAAGGCTGTCGCCATGATCTCGATGTCCGCGTTCCACTCCATGCTCATCCCCATTCTCTGCGGGATGATCCTGCTGGCGATCGGCTTCAACTTCCGGGACAAGAACGCCGGAGTGTTCGCCATGTGGATCGGCATGCTGTTGATCCTGGCCACCGTGGTTTACAAGATCCTCGCCAAACTCAACGAATAATCCGTGCCCGGCTCGCATTGCACCGGACGGCCTCGTACACTCGGGCGGACACGCCCCTTGCGAGGTTGACCGCCTAGTGTTCGCTCGTCTTTTTGCCCTGCCCTGTCTGTTGCTGATCTGCCTGATGACGCTGCTGCCCCTGGCGCCCGCCCAGGCAGTCGGGTTGCCGGGACTGCTCAATAACTCGGGCAACACCCAGCCCGAGGCCCAGGCACCGCTCGGCCAGTCCCTCGACGAAGTCATCAAGTCGCTGGAAAACGACAAGCAACGCGCTCAATTGCTGAGCGACCTGAAGAAACTGCGCGATGCCAGCAAAAAAGCCCAGGCCACTCCGGAAGAAGGCGTGCTCGGCCTGATCGGCGGCACCCTCGCCAGTTTCGAGAAACAGTTCTCCGGCGCCGACAGCCCGATCACCCGCTGGTCCGCGGAATTCGACCAGGCCAAAGACGAACTGTATGCGCTGATGTTGCCGGCCAGCGAATGGCTGCCGATCATCTTCGGCTTCGCCGTGATCCTGATGGTCTGGAGCCTGCTCGCCGCCGCGCTGATCTGGCTCGGGCATCGGGTGCGCATGCGCTTCGGCCTGACCGAAGAGCTGCCGCAACACCCTAAGGCCCTCGACATGCTGCGCTTCGCCCTGCGCAAGCTCGGGCCGTGGCTGATCGCCCTGGTAATGACCGTCTACATGAGCTACGCCCTGCCGTCATCGCTGGGCAAAAGCCTGGCAATGGTCCTGGCCTATGCACTGGTGGTCGGCACTTGCTTCTCGGCGATCTGCGTGATCGCCTTTTCCCTGCTCGACGGCCCACACCGTCACCGGGCGCTGTATATCCTGCGCCATCAGGCATTCCGGCCGCTGTGGCTGATCGGCAGCTTTGCCGCATTCGGCGAAGCCTTGAGCGACCCGCGCCTGATCGACAGTCTCGGCGTACACCTGGCGCACACTGCCGCCACCGTCGCCAATGTCCTCGCGGCGCTGTCGACCGGCCTGTTCATCCTGCGCTTCCGCCGGCCGATCGCCCACCTGATCCGCAACCAGCCCCTGTCCCGCCGCCTGACCCGCCGCGCCCTCAGCGACACCATCGAAATCCTCGGCAGCTTCTGGTACGTACCGGCGCTGGTGCTGGTCGGCGTCTCGCTGTTCGCCACCTTCGTCTCCGCCGGCGACACCAGCACCGCGTTACGCCAGTCGCTGATCTGCACCGTGCTGCTGGTGTTGTGCATGGTCATCAACGGCCTCGTCCGCCGCCACGCCCTCAAACCGCAACGCGGCGCCAAACGCCACGCGCTGTATTCCGAACGCCTGAAAAGCTTCTTCTACACCCTCGCTCACCTGCTGGTATGGCTGGCGTTCATCGAACTGGGCTTGCGCGTGTGGGGCCAATCACTGATCGGCTTCGCGGAGGGCGAAGGCCACGACATCAGCGTCAAACTGTTCAGCCTGATCGGCACCCTGATCTTCGCCTGGCTGATCTGGATCCTCAGTGACACCGCCGTCCACCACGCCCTAACCCGCTCCCGCAAAGGCCTGGCCAACGCCCGCGCACAAACGATGATGCCGCTGATCCGCAACGTGTTGTTCGTGGCGATCTTCATCATCGCGCTGATCGTCGCCCTGGCAAACATGGGCATGAACGTCACGCCCCTGCTGGCCGGTGCCGGCGTGATCGGCCTGGCCATCGGCTTCGGCGCACAATCGCTGGTGGCCGACCTGATCACCGGCCTGTTCATCATCATCGAAGACTCACTGGCCATCGACGACTACGTCGACGTCGGCGGCCACCTCGGCACCGTCGAAGGCCTGACCATCCGCACCGTGCGCCTGCGGGACATCGACGGCATCGTCCACACCATCCCGTTCAGCGAAATCAAAAGCATCAAAAACTACTCCCGGGAATTCGGCTACGCGATCTTCCGGGTGGCGGTGCCGTACAACATGGAAATCGACGACGCGATCAAACTCATGCGCGACGTCGGCCAGAAAATGCGCACCGACCCACTGCAACGCCGCAACATCTGGTCGCCACTGGAAATCCAGGGCGTGGAAAGCTTCGAATCCGGTAACGCCATCCTACGCGCCCGCTTCAAGACCGCCCCGATCAAACAATGGGAAGTTTCGCGAGCGTTCAACCTGTCACTGAAACGGCACCTCGATGAGGCCGGGATGGATCTGGCGACGCCGAGAATGAATGTGCAGGTGATGACGGCGGGTGGCGGGCAGGCGAAGGAGTGAGCGATTAGCGTCGTTACCTCAATCCCGGATCAAATCAAAATCGCGCCCCACTCCCGGAGGGCGAGGGAACTGACCGAAGTGGCAGTGAAGAAGGCGTACACCCGCCAGAACCCGGTCGGCCCGAAGGCCGCCTTCGTGAGCAAGCCCACTCCCACAAGAAAGCAAAAGCAGCTCAGGTAGCCCACCACCGCTCCTCACCACTCACCACTCACCAGGATGAGCGTTAGCTCGACAAAGCTTTTGATCTTGATCCACCCGCCCCTTCGGCAGGCTGAGTGGAGGTGTTCATCCGGGGGTTGGCGCGCAGCGCCGTTCGACGAAGTCGAACACATCGAGAGGAGGTGCAGCGCAGCAAACCGGAGGCGATGCCCCCGGATGGACACCGGAGCGAAGGAACCCGAGCCTGCGAGGGCCGAACGCAGGGGCAAGCCTTTTTTTGCTTACTTTTTTGAGGCGTTTGTCAAAAAAGTGAGTCGCCGTCAGGGCGAAACCATAAGAAGCCGTTACCGAAGAAACGGATATGTACTCAATTACCCCACAACCTGGTCGGCCCAAAGGCCGCCAAGACCAATCACCCCAGATCAAACAACATCGACCCCAACGTGAATCGCATCATGCCGCCAAAACTCCAGATCACAATCAATCAACCGCTGATGCTGATCATAATTGACCCGAGCAATCCGTAACCCCGGACTCCCCACCGACACCCGCAAAGCCGCCGCCGCATCCACCGACAGCGACGTCGGCACAATCTCGAACCGCACCCGCCCGTAGTGCAAATCGTAATGCCGCGCATACAGCTCGGTAATCGACTGATTCAAATCGAACGCCAGAATCCCCGGAAAAAACTGCGGATTCAGATAATGCTCCACATACAACACCAACCGCCCATCGATCCGCCGCGACCGGCAAATCTGAATCACGCTCGACAACGCCGGCAACTGCAACAACGCACAAATGGCCGCCGACGCCGGTTGCAGCCGCGCCGAAATCACCTCGGTCGACGGCACCCGCCCCTGGGCACTGACCATCGCGTGGAAGTGGCTGCGCTGCATCAGGTTGTAGGCCAGGCGCGGCGGCGAAACGAACCAGCCACGGCGCTCCTCGCGATAAATCTGGCCCTGAGCCTCCAGTTGCAACAACGCCTCACGCACCGTGATCCGGGTCGTGCCGAACAACTCACTGAGCTTGCGCTCGGCCGGCAACTTGCTGCCGGGCGCCAGCAGGCCGTGGTCGAGTTGCTCCTGCAGGATCTGGCCGATGGCTGTCACCGCTTTTGTTGCCTCATCACGCATCAACGTTACCTATCTGGACTAGACCAGCACTGTTTCGGGGCAAAACCGCGCAGCTGTCGCGCCGCTTGGTCGTGCTGCAAGCCTAGGCAGTGCAGATGACCGAGAGATGACAAAACTACCGAACGGTCGCTCTCACGACTTGCAATACATCGGCCAAGTCCCTTGCCCTGCGGGGTTTTGCGCTTGGTCTACGCTTATCGGGCAGCCGTCGATACCGGGCAAATAAAAGGCCTTCGGGACAATCACCGACATCAAAGTGTCATCCAGCCCCCTTAAATTGGCTCAGGTATTGCTGACCTAGACCAACACAAACCGCAATCGCAGCGTTGAACACGACCCAAGGAGCTTCGGAATGAAACAGCTTTTCCTGGCATCACTGTTAGGCTCGACCATTGCCATGTGCACCGCCGCCATGGCGGCCGACACCGATCTGAAAACCCTGGAAGCCGCTGCGAAAGCGGAAGGCGCCGTCAACAGCGTCGGCATGCCCGATGACTGGGCCAACTGGAAAGGCACCTGGGAAGACCTGGCGAAAAACTACGGTCTGAAACACGTCGACACCGACATGAGTTCGGCCCAGGAAATCGCCAAGTTCGCCGCCGAAAAAGACAACGCCACCGCTGACATCGGCGACGTCGGCGCGGCCTTCGGCCCGATCGCGGTCAAGCAAGGCGTCACGCAACCGTACAAGCCAAGCACCTGGGATCAAGTGCCGGCATGGGCCAAGGACAAGGATGGCAACTGGGCGCTGGCCTACACCGGCACCATCGCCTTCATCGTCAACAAGTCGCTGCTGCACGGCTCCGAAATACCGACCAAATGGGCTGACCTCAAGGGCGGCAAATACAAGGTTTCCATCGGTGACGTAGGCACTGCCGCGCAAGCCGCCAACGGCGTGCTCGCCGCTGCACTGGCCAACGGTGGCGACGAGAAGAACCTGCAGCCTGCACTGCTGCTGTTCGCCGACATCGCCAAGCAGGGTCGTCTGTCGCTCGCCAACCCGACCATCGCCACCATGGAAAAAGGCGAAGTCGAAGTCGGCGTGGTCTGGGACTTCAACGGCCTGAGCTACAAGGCCAAGATGGCCAAACCGGATGACTACGTGGTGCTGATTCCGTCCGACGGCTCGGTGATTTCCGGCTACACCACCATCATCAACAAGTACGCGAAAAACCCGAACGCCGCCAAGCTGACCCGCGAATACATCTTCAGCGACGCCGGCCAGACCAACCTGGCACGCGGCAACGCACGTCCGATCCGCGCCGAGCACCTGCAACTGCCGGAAGACGTGAAGGCCAAGCTGCTGCCGAACGAGCAGTACAAGAAGGTCACCCCGATCAAGGACGCCGATGCGTGGGAAAAGACCTCCAAGGCGCTGCCACAGAAGTGGCAGGAAGAAGTGATCATCAACATGCAATAAGGCTGTAGCCCCTGCTGTGGGAGCGGGCTTGCCCGCGAAGGCGCCGCGTCAGACAACGTCATTGTTGAATGACTCAACGCATTCGCGAGCGAGCCCGCTCCCGCAGGGGATTGAGCTGATTTCGGAATCCTTGAATTTCGCGGAGTTTTTGCCCCTATGAAGCACAACGTCATCCTTGTCGTGCTCGACGGCCTCAATTACGAGGTCGCCCGTCACGCCATGGGGCATCTGCAGGCTTATGTCGGCGCAGGACGCGCCGCGCTCTACCAGTTGGAGTGCGAGCTGCCGGCCCTGTCCCGACCGCTTTACGAATGCATCCTCACCGGCGTGCCACCGATCGACAGCGGCATCGTCCACAACAACGTTTCGCGCCTGTCCAGCCAGCGCAGCATCTATCACTACGCGCGCGACGCCGGCCTGAAAACTGCCGCAGCGGCTTACCACTGGGTCAGTGAGTTGTATAACCGCTCGCCGTTCGTGGCCGCCCGCGACCGTCACACCGACGACCCGGACCTGCCGATCCAGCACGGCCATTTCTACTGGAACGATCACTACCCGGATTCGCACCTGTTCGCCGACGCAGAAAACCTGCGCCTGCGCCACCGGCCGGATTTCCTGCTGATCCACCCGATGAACATCGACGACGCCGGGCACAAGCACGGCCTCGACACCCCGCAATACCGCAACAGCGCCCGTTCGGCGGACATCATCCTCGCGGACTACCTGCAGACCTGGCTCGACGCCGGCTATCAGGTACTGGTGACCGCCGACCACGGCATGAACAACGACCGCTCGCACAACGGCCTGCTGCCGGAAGAACGTCAGGTGCCGCTGTTCGTCCTCGGCGACGCCTTCAGCCTCCACGCCGATGCCGCGCCAAAACAGACCGACATTTGCGGCACTGTCTGCGAACTGCTCGGCGTGCCCCACGACAAACCTGTGTGCCGGGAGTTGCTCAAGTGAATTCCATGACGCGTGGCAAATGGCTGGCGGCCCTGTGCCTGGTGCCCTTCGCCCTGTTCTTTATCGTGTTCGAAATCGCCCCGCTGGTCTGGGTGATGATCAACAGCCTGCAATCGGAAGAGTTCGGTTGGGGCCTGGCCAACTTCAGCAAGATCTTCAGTTCGAAGTTCTATTTGCAGGCGATCCAGTACAGCCTCGAAATCAGCTTCTGGTCGAGCGTGTTCGGCATCGTCATCGCGGTGCTGGGCGCCTACTCGCTGCGTCGGGTCGATTCGAAGCTGCGCAACTTCGTCAACGCGTTCGCCAACATGACCAGCAACTTCGCCGGCGTGCCCCTGGCCTTCGCGTTCATCATCCTGCTCGGGTTCAACGGCAGCTTCACCATCATGCTGAAGCAGGCCGGAATCATTCAGGACTTCAACCTGTATTCGAAAACCGGGTTGATCATTCTCTACACCTATTTCCAGATTCCCCTTGGCGTGCTGCTGCTCTACCCGGCCTTCGACGCGCTGCGTGAAGACTGGCGCGAATCGGCCGCCCTGCTCGGCGCCAGCGGCTGGCAGTTCTGGCGGCACATCGGCCTGCCGGTGCTGACCCCGGCGCTGCTCGGCACCTTCGTGATCCTGCTCGCCAACGCCCTCGGCGCCTACGCCACGGTCTACGCGCTGACCACCGGCAACTTCAACGTATTGCCGATCCGCATTGCGGCGATGGTCTCCGGCGACATTTCCCTGGATCCGAACATGGCCAGCGCCCTGGCCGTGGTGCTGGTGGCGCTGATGACCGTGGTGACCGTCGTGCATCAACTGCTGCTGAAGAGGAGCTACCATGTCTCGCGCTGAATCCGGCCCGGCCGGTGTCTACCACCGCGTCGTGGTGTACCTGCTGTTCGCCATCCTGCTGCTGCCGCTGGCGGGCACCCTGATCTACTCGATCGCCAGCAGTTGGTCAGCCACCATCCTGCCCAGCGGTTTCACCTTCAAGTGGTACATCCAGTTGTGGAGCGATCCGCGCTTTCTGCACGCGTTCGGTCAGTCGCTGCTGGTGTGCGTCGGCGCGCTGATTCTCTCGGTGGTGCTGATCCTGCCGCTGCTGTTCGTGGTGCATTACCACTTTCCGAAACTCGACGCGCTGATGAACATCCTGATCCTGCTGCCCTTCGCGGTGCCGCCGGTGGTGTCGTCGGTGGGACTGTTGCAGCTCTATGGTTCCGGGCCGCTGGCGATGGTCGGTACGCCGTGGATCCTGATCGGTTGCTACTTCACCGTGGCGCTGCCGTTCATGTACCGGGCGATCACCAACAACCTGCAAGCGATCAACCTGCGCGACCTGATGGACGCCGCCCAACTGCTCGGCGCCAGCACCTGGCAAGCGGCGTTGCTGGTGGTGCTGCCGAACCTGCGCAAGGGCCTGATGGTCGCGCTGCTGCTGTCGTTCTCGTTCCTGTTCGGCGAGTTCGTGTTCGCCAACATCCTGGTCGGCACCCGCTACGAAACCCTGCAGGTCTACCTCAACAACATGCGTAACAGCAGCGGCCACTTCACCAGTGCGCTGGTGATTTCCTACTTCTTTTTCGTGCTGGTCCTGACCTGGGTCGCCAACATTTTGAACAAGGACAAAAGCGAATGAGCTATGTCAGCGTCCAACACCTTCAGAAGCATTACGCGGGCACCACGGTGTTCAGCGACATCAACTGCGAAATCCAGAAGGGTGAATTCGTCACCCTGCTCGGCCCGTCCGGTTGCGGCAAGTCCACCCTGCTGCGCTGCATCGCCGGCCTGACGCCGGTGGATGGCGGCAAGATCCTGCTCGACGGGGTCGACATCGTCCCGCTGAGCCCGCAGAAACGCGGGATCGGCATGGTGTTCCAGAGCTACGCGCTGTTTCCCAACATGACCGTGGAGCAGAACGTTGCTTTCGGCCTGCGCATGCAAAAGGTCAACGCCGACGACAGCCACAAACGCGTGACCGAAGCACTGAAACTGGTGGAACTGCACGACTTCGCCAGCCGCTATCCGCACCAGCTCTCCGGCGGTCAGTGCCAACGTGTGGCCCTCGCCCGCTCGCTGGTCACCCGTCCACGGCTGTTGTTGCTGGACGAACCGCTGTCGGCGCTGGATGCGCGGATTCGTAAGCACCTGCGCGAACAGATCCGTCAGATCCAGCGCGAACTTGGCCTGACGACGATTTTCGTCACCCACGATCAGGAAGAAGCCCTGACCATGTCCGACCGGATTTTCCTGATGAATCAGGGAAAAATCGTCCAGAGCGGCGATGCCGAAACCCTGTACACGGCCCCCGTGGACGTATTCGCTGCCGGCTTCATCGGCAACTACAACCTGCTGGATGCCGACAGCGCCTCGAAGCTGTTGCAGCGCCCGGTCAACCATCGCATCGCGATCCGCCCGGAAGCCATCGAACTGAGCCTGGACGGCGAACCCGACGCGCAGATTCGCAGCCACAGCCTGCTGGGCAACGTGATCCGCTATCGCGTCGAGGCTCGGGGCGTGGAGCTGGTGGTGGATGTACTCAACCGTTCGGCGGCGGACCTGCATCCCGACGGTCAGCGCCTGGCGCTTTCCATCGATCCGACGGCCCTGTGTGAGGTAGCCTGATGACTTTGCTGACGTTGAAGAGAGAACTGCACTGATGGCTCTGGCAATTTTTGATCTGGACGAAACCCTGATCCACGGCGACTGCGCCACCCTCTGGAGCGAGCAGATGGGTCGGCTGGGCTGGGTTGATCCCGAGTCGTTCATGCGCAGAAACAACGAACTGATGGACGCTTACAGCCACGGCAAATTGCGCATGGAAGAGTACATGGACTTCAGCCTCGAACCCTTGATCGGCCGCACGCCGCAAGAAGTCGAGCATCTGGTCGGACCGTGGGTCGAGGACTTCATCGAACCGATCATCTTCAGTGACGCCACCAAAGCCATCGCCGCCCACCGCAAGGCCGGCGACCGGATTCTGGTGATCTCGGCGTCGGGCACGCACCTGGTGAAACCGATTGCCGAACGTCTGGGTATCGACGAGATTCTGGGCATCGAACTGGAAGTTGCCCATGGCGTGTACAGCGGCCACACCGTAGGCACCCTGACCTATCGCGAAGGCAAGATCACCCGCCTGCTGGAGTGGCTGGACGCCGAAGAGGAAAACCTTGAGGGGGCGAGTTTTTATTCCGACTCACGCAACGACCTGCCGCTGCTGTTGAAAGTGGATTTCCCGCATGTGGTCAATCCGGATCCGGTGCTGCGCGAACACGCCGAGCAATCCAACTGGCCGATCCATCTCTGGACGTGACAAAGATTTAATCCGGGAGCGAGCCTGCTCGCTCCCGTCGTTTTTGCGTTTCAGCTCAGGCTTTCGTCGATCACCAGTACCACCTTGCCCGCCACGGTATTGCTCGCCAACTCGGCAAATGCCACCTCGGCATCCTTGATCGCGAAGGTCCGGGCCAATTGCGGCTTCAAACGACCTTCGGCGAACAGCGGCCAGACATGCTGACCCAGGTCGCTGAACAGATCAGCCTTGAACTGATCGTCACGACTGCGCAAGGTCGAGCCCAGCAACTGCACACGCTTGGACAACACCTGGGCCAGATCCAGCTTCGCCTCGCGGCCTCCCATCAGACCGATCAACACCCAGCGACCGTCCTGCGCCAGCAGCTTGAGATTGAGTGCCGAGTAGCTGCCACCCACCGGGTCGAGAATCACGTCGAACGGCCCGAGGTCGCGCAGGCTTTCCAGATCGTCGGTGCGTATCACCCCGCCCTGGGCGCCCAGCGCTTCACAGTAACTCAATCGCTCGGCGGAACCGACGCTGACCCAGCACGGGTTGCCAAAGGCCTTGCACAGCTGAATGGCGGCTGAACCGATTCCACTTGCCCCGGCGTGCAAGAGAATTTTCTCACCCGGCTTGAGCGCCGCAAGTTGAAACACATTCAGCCAGACGGTGGCATACACCTCGGGCAATGCGGCGGCCTCGATCAGCGACACGCCTTCCGGAACCGGCAGCACATGCCGTCCGTCGACGACCACCTCTTCGGCCATCCCGCCCCCGGCCAGCAAGGCGCAAACCCGATCCCCGACCTGCCAGGAAGAGCCCGCGCCGACCTCGCAGATCACCCCGGAACACTCAAGACCGAGTACCTGGCTGGCCCCTGGCGGCGGCGGATAAAGACCTGCCTTCTGTAATAAATCGGCGCGATTGAGGCCGGCTGCCGCCACTCGAATGCGAACTTGTCCTACATCGCACGTAGGACTCGGCTCTTCAACCCATGCCACTTGACCTTCAACGCCTTGCAATGCCTTCACACTGCCTCCATAGTGAGTCTGGACTGAGCCCGAAGCTGTAGCGCCGGGCTTTTTGCATTATGCGACCGGCCCTGGGGTCTGTCGGGAAACTCAACGGCAGTTTTCCTACAGAGCGTGGAGGTACGGCGACTTCAAAGACGGCCTAATATGCGTTATCAATTGTCCCCGCGTCGAATCAGCATGAAGCATTTGCTCCCCAGCACCGCCCTCGCTCTTTTCATTGGTATCGGCCTGTTGCCGGTATCGGGCAGCACATTCGCAGCCAACAGCTGGGACAAGTTGCAGCCTGATCGCGACGAAGTGATCGCCAGTCTGAACGTCGTCGAGTTGCTCAAGCGCCACCACTACAGCAAGCCGCCGCTCGATGATGCGCGCTCGGTGATCATCTACGACAGCTACATCAAGCTGCTCGACCCGTCGCGCAGCTACTTCATGGCCAGCGACATCGCCGAATTCGACAAGTGGAAGACCCAGTTCGACGACTTCCTCAAGAGCGGCGACCTCAACGCCGGGTTCACCATCTACAAGCGTTATCTGGATCGCGTCAAGGCGCGCCTGGACTTCGCCCTTGCCGAGCTGAACAAAGGCGTCGACAAGATGGACTTCACCACCAAGGAAACCTTGCTGATCGATCGCAAGGACGCCCCTTGGCTCAAATCCACCGCAGAACTCGACGACCTGTGGCGCAAGCGCGTCAAGGACGAAGTCCTGCGGATGAAGATCGCCGGCAAAGAGCCGAAGCAGATTCAGGAAACCCTGACCAAGCGCTACAAGAACCAGTTGGCGCGCCTGGACCAGACCCGCGCGGAAGACATCTTCCAGGCGTACATCAACACCTTCGCGATGTCCTACGACCCGCACACCAATTACCTTTCGCCGGATAACGCGGAAAACTTCGACATCAACATGAGCCTGTCCCTCGAAGGCATCGGCGCCGTGTTGCAGAGCGACAACGACCAGGTGAAAGTCGTGCGCCTGGTGCCGGCCGGCCCTGCCGACAAGACCAAGCAGGTCGCACCGGCCGACAAGATCATCGGCGTTGCCCAGGGCAACAAAGAGATGGTCGACGTGGTCGGCTGGCGCCTGGATGAAGTGGTCAAGCTGATTCGTGGCCCGAAAGGCACCGTGGTACGCCTGGAAGTCATCCCGGCGAGCAATGCACCGAACGACCAGACCAGCAAGATCGTGCCGATCACCCGTGAAGCGGTGAAGCTCGAAGACCAGGCCGTGAAGAAATCCGTGCTGAACCTGAAACAGGACGGCAAGGACTACAAACTCGGCGTGATCGAGATCCCGGCCTTCTACCTCGACTTCAAGGCGTTCCGTGCCGGTGATCCGGACTACAAGAGCACCACCCGCGACGTCAAGAAACTGCTGACCGAACTGCAGAAAGAGAAAGTCGACGGCGTGGTCATCGACCTGCGCAACAACGGGGGTGGCTCCCTGCAGGAGGCCACCGAGCTGACCAGCCTGTTCATCGACAAAGGCCCGACCGTCCTCGTGCGTAATGCCGATGGCCGGGTCGACGTGCTGGAAGACGAAAACCCGGGCGCGTTCTACAAAGGCCCGATGGCGCTGCTGGTCAACCGCCTCTCCGCATCGGCTTCGGAGATCTTCGCCGGCGCCATGCAGGACTACCACCGCGCGCTGATCATCGGTGGCCAGACCTTCGGCAAAGGCACCGTACAGACCATTCAGCCGCTGAACCACGGCGAACTGAAACTGACCCTGGCCAAGTTCTACCGGGTATCCGGCCAGAGCACCCAGCATCAGGGCGTACTGCCGGACATCGACTACCCGTCGATCATCGACACCAAGGAAATCGGCGAGAGCGCCCTGCCGGAAGCCATGCCGTGGGACACCATCCGCGCGGCGATCAAACCGGCGACCGACCCGTTCAAACCGTTCCTGGCGCAGCTCAAGTCCGAGCATGACGCCCGCACGGCCAAGGATGCGGAATTCACCTTCATCCGCGACAAACTGGCTCTTGCGCAGAAGCTGCTCGAAGAAAAAACCGTCAGCCTCAATGAAGCCGACCGTCGTGCCCAGCACGCCGACATCGACGCCAAGCAACTGGCGATGGAAAACATCCGTCGCAAGGCCAAAGGCGAAGAACCGCTCAAAGAGCTGAAGAAAGAGGACGAGGATGCCCTCGCCGCAGCCGATCAGGACAAGATCAAACCGGAAGACGACGCCTACCTGAGCGAGACAGGGCGCGTGCTGCTGGACTACCTGAAGCTGAGCAATCAGGTGGCAAAGAAGTAAGGTGATGGCAATTTAATGCTGACGATCCCCGGATCGTCATCAAACAGTCATCATTCTGTCGTGCAATAAAGGACTGGGAGCGGCTCTTTTCATCAAGAGCGCTCCCAGTCCTTTTTTTATCGCCAGAGATTGCCATGACGACGACCGAACAGCTGAGTGCCTTGAGCTCGATCCTGACTCAAAGCGGTTTACACAGCCTGTTCCAACCGATCATTTGCCTCTCCGAGCGGCGCATTCTCGGCTACGAAGCCCTGACCCGAGGCCCTTCCAACAGCCCGCTGCACTCGCCTATCGCGCTGTTTGCGGTCGCCCGCCAGGCCGGTCGTTTGAGTGAACTGGAAATCGCCTGCCGCCAGAGCGCTTGCCGCCGCTTCAACGAACAGCAACTGCCGGGCAAGCTGTTTCTCAACGTCTCGCCGGAATCCCTGCTCGAAGCCGCGCACCAACCGGGGCGTACCCTGCAACTGCTTCAGGATTTTGGCATTCCACCGAGTCAGGTGGTGATCGAGCTGACCGAACAGACGCCGATCGACGACTTCCAGTTGCTGCAAACCGCACTGCATCACTATCGCGCCATGGGCTTTTCCATTGCGCTGGACGATCTCGGTGCCGGGTATTCCAGCCTGCGCCTGTGGTCGGAGTTGCGCCCGGACTACGTGAAGATCGACCGGCACTTCATCGACGGCATTCATCAGGACGCGCTCAAGCGTGAGTTCGTCGGCTCGATCCTGCAAATCGCCAAGGCCTCCCGCGCGCAGGTGATTGCCGAAGGCATCGAGCTACCGGAAGAACTGGCGGTGTTGACCGAGATGGGCGTGGATCTGGTTCAGGGCTACTTGCTCGGGCGCCCTCAGGAACACCCGCCGCGCGACGCCCGCGCCGTGATGCCCAAGCACGACAGCGCCGCCGTGGCCCTGAATGATGAAGGCAGCGACCTCAGCGCCCTGCTCAACGACCAACCGGCCGTAGGCCGTGAAACACCCACCGCCAACGTGCTCGAAGCCTTTCGCCGCCAGGCCAACCTCAACTCGCTGGCGGTGCTCGATGAGCAGGGTCAGCCGTGCGGCATCGTCCATCGCCACTCGTTGTCGGATGCGCTGCTCAAGCCTTTCGCCACCGACCTGTTTGCCCGCAAACCGATCAGCCGCCTGATGAGCGACGACTTTCTCGCCGTGGAAATGAGCCAGTCGCTGCAACAGGTCAGCCGCCTGATCACCAGCCGCGCCCGGCAACGGATCGAGGAAGATTTCATCATCACCCTTAACGGCAGCTACCTGGGCCTGGGTCGGGTGATCGACGTGCTCAAACTGATCACCGAACTGAAAATCCAGCAGGCCCGCTACGCCAACCCGCTCACCCTGCTGCCGGGCAACGTGCCGATCCAGCAATGCCTGACCCGTCTGTTGCAACAAGGCCGCGAATCGATCATCTGCTACGTCGACATCGACAGCTTCAAACCCTTCAACGATATCTACGGCTACGGTCGCGGTGACGAAGTCCTGCTGTGCCTGGCGCAATGCCTGAACGAACGCGTAGACCCCTCCCGCGACTTCGTCGGCCACATCGGCGGCGACGACTTCCTCCTCGTCCTCGGCCCGGAAGACTGGCGCAAACGGCTCAACCAGTTACTCGACGACTTCCAGAGCCAATGCCGCCGCTTCTACCGACCCGAACACCTGGAGGCCGGGTGCTTTGTTGCGCCAAACCGCCAAGGCGTGAGGCAGGAGTTTCCGTTGTTGTCACTGTCGATTGGCGTGGTGCATCTGCATCCCGAGGCTTGTGCGGAACTGGACGCGAGTCAGTTGGCGGAGATGGCTTCGCAGGCGAAGCATCATGCGAAGAATGTGCAGGGGTTTAGTGTGCATGTTATCGACAGCCTGAATGCTCTACCTTTTACCGAAGCACTCGTTTCAGGTCATCGTTGACATTAAAGGTCGAAACCTACCAAGTAGACCGATCTTCCATAGAGGCCTTCGTTAGATCCGGCTCCCAAACCTCAAGAGCCAAATCATAGAGGTCTTGGAAAAAAAACCGAGGATTCTCTAAAGAATCCCACTCTCCACGAGGCCAACTTGCGGCTTCGTACTCATCAATTTCGAACAAAAGCTGAAAATCGTAAGTTAAATCGCTGAGCTTTTCCTGCAGCGCCTCAACCAAAACCAGCTTGTGTCTATAGGACAGGTACGGCAGATTCAGGCAATACTCTCTGATCAGAACTTCCCTATCACCAGCATCATTGGGGTTATAAACCTCAAGCGCCAAACCTCGAGTTTCCTCCCGATCATAAACATCAAGTACGCCAATGAACCACATCAGACTTGGCTCAAACTCTTCATTCAGGTATGGATCCTTTAACATCACTTCACCTCTGTAGGAAATCCTGTAAACGGATTTTGCTGTTGTATTTCATCAAACTTCACCTCAAACCAATTGAGGCTTTCATTTAAGCTAGGATTTTGAGGATCCCGATTATTCGGCCTATAGCCACGACCGGCACCAGGTAACTCCAACCTCACTATAGGGTTGTTTTTTTGATCCACTCCGGTGTGCATGATCAACCCATGCTTATCCTTCGTCATCGCTTTGTTCAACGCTCCCAAGTGCAAGCGCCAATTATAAAACTGTGAACTAAGATTTCCTCTTGGTCGTCTCGGAACAATTCCTGTATGAGGATTCGCGCCGTTGATAGCTCGCTGCCTAAGCGCTTGATCAGAAATCTCAGAGCTGTGTTTTTCGACGGTGTGCATGCCATAAAGATCTTCATACTCAGTTACCCGACGCTTAGCATTCTCCTCCGCCAACTCATCAATCCGAGCCCTCCGCTCCTGCGCCGTCATCTTCGGCAGCGTTGGCTCGCCCTCATTTACGACCGAGCCACCCACCCCATCCGGCAACGCACAACCGGTTTTGCCCGGCGGAGGGCAATTGGCGTTCAACCCCAACGGATCCACCCACCCCGTCGGATTCGGCACGTACCGGTACTGATTCAACCCGCCCGCCAGCTTCACCGGATCTGGCGTCAGGTAGCGTCCGGTGTCCGGGTCGTAGTAGCGATGGCGGTTGTAGTGCAGTCCGCTTTCAGCGTCGAAGTACTGGCCCTGGAAGCGCAGCGGCTGGTCGAGGTAGTCGTGGGCGGCCAGTTCGAGTGCGGCGATTTTGCCGTAGGCGTC